>NZ_PVBJ01000019.1:0-41031 GCF_002968565.1 Neorhizobium sp. T25_27 | reverse complement strand
CCCAGGCAAAAGCCCAGAACGGCGGCGGCAAGCCGATTTCCTCCAGGTCTTCTTCCGTCTTCAGCCAGAGGTCATGCGCCTCGCTCGCCAAGCGCAGCCGGATTTCCGGCACATGCGGCGGGCTCATGAGAACCGTGTTTTGGAGGATGAAGGTCCGGGGATCGGTCTTCAAGGTCGCTTCAGGCCGGCGATTTGGGCGGATTGTCGAGGCCGCCGAGCTTGCAGATCTCGAAATATTCGTCGTCGGTCACCGGCTGCACCGAAAGCCGCATCGAGGTCACCAGCGACATCTTCTCGAACTTCGGGTTCGCCTTGATATCCTTCAGCGTCACCGGCGTCGGTATGTCGGTCACCGCGCGGATGTCGACGCAATCCCACTTCGGGTCGCCCTTGGCGCTCGAATCGGGATGCGACAGCGCGCAAACCTCGACGATGCCGACGATCTCCAGTCCGTCATTCGAGTGGTAGAAAAAACCCTTGTCGCCGATCTTCATGGCCCGCATGTTGTTGCGCGCCAGGTAGTTTCGCACGCCGGTCCATTCGGTGCCCTTTTCGCCCGCCGCCTTCTGCTGTTCCCAGGACCAGGCCGACGGTTCGGATTTGTAAAGCCAATATGCCATCTGTCGCCTCACTCCGGCTTGTTGAAGACCCAGTTCCAAGCCTTCACTTCGACCTTCTCGAACAGGCCGGCCAGGTAATAGGGATCGGCTTCGGCGATCAGGCGGGCGGCGGCCATGTCGGCGGCTTCGACGACCACGAGGCTGCCGTTCGGCTTGCCGTCCTCATCGAGGAACGGGCCTGCGAACTTCAGCACACCCTCTGCATTGAGCTTGTTCAGATGCTCCAGATGGGTGGGGCGGGTTTCCATCCGGACGTTCAGATGGCCGGGCTTGTCGGTGCACAGAAACGCAAACAGCATCAGTCTCTCCTTGCATGATCCTTTTGGGGGAATGTCTTATTCGGTGGTGATCGGCCGGGTCATCAGCTGTTCCATGGCCGTCATGATATCGAGCTTGCCGTCGATGATATCGGCCACCGCGTTGGTGACCGGCAGTTCGACCGAAAATTTCTTGCCCAGACGCGCCGCGACGGATGCCGCGAACGCCCCTTCGACCAGCGGTCCGCCGGCCTGAGTGCCCTCGCCCCAGCTACCGCCACTTTGCCCGAGCGCGATGCCGAAACGCAGGTTGCGCGATTGATGGCTGGTGCCGGTCAGCACCAGGTCGCCGAGGCCCGACAAGCCCCGCACCGTATCCGCCTTGCCGCCCATCGCCTCGACCAGCCGCGACATTTCCGCAAGCCCGCGCGAGATCAGTGCTGCACGCGCCGATTCGCCGAGCCCGGCGCCTTCGATGATGCCGCAGGCAATCGCCAGTACGTTCTTCAGCGCGCCGCCGAGCTGCACCCCGATCCGGTCGGTGGAAGCATAGAGGCGGAAGGTACGGCTGGAGAGCGCGTTGGCGAGCCGTTCCGCCAATGCCTCATCCCCCGCCGCAATCGCCATCGCCGTCGGCAGGCCGCGGGCGATATCGGCCGCAAAACCCGGCCCCGAAAGCACCGCGACCGGATGATGCGGCAATTCCGCCTCCAGCAGCTCGGTCAGCAACCGGCCGGAAGACCTGTCGATGCCCTTGGCGCAGGTGACGACAATCGCGCCCTCCGCCAGATAAGGACCGTAGTGCCGTGCCGCATCCGCCTGCGCCTGCGAGGGCATGGCAAAAAGCACGAGGCTCGCCTCGCCGATCGCATCCGGCTCGGCGGAAAACTCCAGCGCATCCGGCAGGGGAACGCCGGGAAGTGCGGCATCATGCACCCGGTCGTCGCGCAGATCGCTCATCAGCGAAGGGTCACGGCCGATCAGGGTCACCGGATGCCGGCCTTCCAGCGAAATCACGGCGGCAAGCGCGGTCCCGAAGGCACCGGCACCGATGACGACGATTTTTTCCGCACCGCTCATGCCTTGGCTCCTCGCTTGCCGGACCCGAGCAGGGTCTTGGCGTCCTTGTCGAGCGGCCAGCGCGAGCGCGGGGCCACGTCGAAACCGTCGGTTGGCAGGTCCTCCGCCATCCGCTCGAGCCCCGCCCAGGCGATCATCGCCGCATTGTCGGTGCAGAGCCTCAGCGGCGGCGCGATGAAGCGGAAGCCGTTCTCGATGCAGAGCG
This sequence comes from Neorhizobium sp. T25_27, assembly GCF_002968565.1. NCBI lineage: Bacteria > Pseudomonadati > Pseudomonadota > Alphaproteobacteria > Hyphomicrobiales > Rhizobiaceae > Neorhizobium > Neorhizobium sp. T25_27. Next base: position 38,869 of record NZ_PVBJ01000019.1, on the reverse strand, counting down.
CCTGCAGCGTCCGGCGGATTTCCTGGTTGGCGGCAACCCCGCCGGCGACGACCAGCGCCCGGTCGACATCAAGATGCGCGAATTCCTGTTTGAACCGCGCCAGCCCGCGGCCGATGCGGTCGCGCAGCGTGCGGGAAATCGCCTTCTGGAACGAGGCGCAGATATCGGCGACATCCTGCTCGCTCAAGGGGGCGATCTCGGTCGCCGCCTGGCGCACCGCCGTCTTGAGGCCCGAGAAGGAAAAGTCGAGCCGCGCTTCGCCGACCAGCGGCCGCGGCAGCGAGAACCGGTCCGGATTGCCTTTCAGCGCCGCCTTCTCGACAGCCGGCCCGCCGGGATAGGGCAGGCCGAGCAGCTTTGCCGTCTTGTCGAACGCCTCGCCAAGCGCATCGTCGATCGTCGTGCCCCAGCGCTCGTATTCCCCGACGCCGCGCACCAGTACCAGTTGGGTATGACCGCCGGACACGAGCAGCATCAGGTAGGGAAAGGAAAGCCCGTCGGTCAGCCGCGCCGTCAGCGCATGACCTTCGAGGTGATTGATCGCCATCAGCGGCTTGCCGGCCGCCCGCGCGATCGCCTTGGCGGTCATCAGTCCGACGATCAGCCCGCCGATCAGGCCCGGTCCGGAGGTTGCGGCGACCGCATCGATCTCGTAGAGCGACACATTGGCGCGGGTGAGCGCCTCCTCGATCAGCCCGTCCAGCGCCTCGACATGCGCGCGCGCGGCGATCTCCGGCACGACGCCGCCATAGGCGCTGTGTTCGTCGAGCTGCGACAGCACGATGTCGGAGAGGATTTCGCCGCGGCCGTCCTCATGGCGCGCGACGACGGAAGCTGCCGTCTCGTCGCAGCTAGTTTCAATGCCGAGGATGCGAAGAAAGGTCGCCATACGCCTATCGATAATTGCGATGCCGGATAAACCGGTCTACGAAAGCCTCCGGTAACAATGGAATGACGCGGATGCAAACAAAACCTTTCCGGATCGGCACGCGCGGCAGCCCGCTGGCGCTCGCACAGGCTTCCGAAACGCGCGCACGACTGATGACGACGCATGGCCTGCCGGAGGACATGTTCGAGATCGTCGTGTTGTCGACGACAGGCGACCGGATCACCGACCGGTCGCTTTCGGAGCTCGGCGGCAAGGGCCTGTTCACCCAGGAGCTGGAGGAAGGACTGATCTCCGGCGATCTCGATTTCGCCGTGCATTCGTCGAAAGACATGCCGACCAAACTGCCCGACGGCCTGCGTCTCGCCGCCTACCTGCCCCGCGAGGATTTTCGCGATGCGTTTATCGGCCGCACCGCCCATACGCTTGCCGCCCTTCCCGATGGCGCCACCGTCGGCTCCTCGTCGCTGCGCCGCCAGGCGCTGATCCGCCGCATCCGGCCGGATATCGAGGTCATCACCTTCCGCGGCTTGGTCGAAACTCGGCTGCGCAAGCTGAACGAAGGCCAGGTGGATGCGACCCTGCTCGCCTACGCCGGCCTCAAGCGCCTCGCCAAGCAGGATGTGGTCACCGAACTGCTCGACCCGCAGGACTTTCCCCCTGCACCGGCGCAGGGCGCGATCTGCGTCGAAAGCCGTGTCAGTGACGCCCGCATCGAAGCGCTTCTCGACCCGATCAACGACCGCCCGACCTATGACGCGGTCTCCTGCGAACGCGCCTTCCTGGCAGCGCTCGACGGCTCCTGCCGCACACCGATCGGCGGTTACGCCATCTGCGAGGGCGACCATCTGAAATTCTCAGGCCTCATCCTGACACCGGATGGCCGCAAGGAACATTCGATCGAGACCGAAGGCAAACGCGCCAACGCGGAAAAACTCGGTCGCCAGGCCGGCGAAGCCGTCCGTGCGGCGGCCGGCGCCGATTTTTTCGAAGGCTGGTCGTAAAGCGATGCGGGTCGTCGTTACCCGCCCCGAAAGCTCGGCCCGGCGCACCGCCGAGCGTCTGCAGGACCTCGGCCATCAGCCGGTCCTGCTGCCGCTGACCAGGGCGATCCATCATCCGAAAATTGCCGAAGCCGTGCTCGCCAGCCCCCATTCCGCGCTGGCCGTCACCAGCGCCGAAGCCTTGCGCGTGCTGTCCGCGCTGGGCGAGCGTCTCATCCCATTTCTCGGCCAAACCCTCTACGCCGTCGGCGAAACAACGGCAAAGGCTGCCGAAGATGTCGGCTTCCGAAATATTCGCCGCGGGCTTGGCACAGGCGCCGAACTCGCAAAGATCATCGCCAGCGATGCACCTACGTTCGATGCTCCGCTGCTCTACCTTGCCGGCAGGCCGCGTTCGTCAAAATTTGAAGATGGCCTGCGCGCGGCGGCGGTGCCGTTCGTCGCCGCCGAAATCTACGAAATGGAACCCATAGCCTACGATGAAGCTCTTATCCGCGGCACTCTCCTCGATCAGCCGGCGGATGCCGTGCTTCTCTACTCGCGGGAAAATGCCCGGCTTTTCTGCGATTTCGCTGCGCCGCACCTTCAGGAACTCCCGTCCCTGCAGTTCCTGTGCCTCAGCGACAATGTCGCCGAAATCATTCCGCGGGAATTCCATAGAAATATCAAGATCGCCAGCCACCCTGACGAGGATGGGGTATTGGCACTCCTTTAGTCGAGGTGTTGCGCCAAAATCCCGCCCGCCCCTTTCTTTCCTAAGACCCACCCACTAGTTTCCTGTGAGCGCATGCAAAAAGAGGTCGAGATGGTACCGGAACAACCACCCCGCCGATCCAAGACGGACAAGGAGCCGGTCACGATCGACTTGACCGCCGAGCAGTCTGATGTCGTCGCCGAACCAGTCCGCAGCAACGACACCGACGACGCGGTGAGCGCCACGGAACCCGCCGAAGACATTTCCGCAATAGGCGAAGAGCCGGCCAAACCCGGGCCCGAGCCCACGGAAGAACCGGCATCCAGCCCATCGGCCGCAGACGAGCCGCGTTATGACGATCCTTGGTCTGCCGCCGCCCAGAGCGAACCGCAGCCCGCGACCGTGGCGCCCGAACCGGAGTCGACACCCGCTCCGCACCATCGCCCGAGCCCTGCCACGTCGACGCTGATCGCGGCCGGCATTTTCGGCGGCATCGTCGCGCTGCTGCTGGCCGGAAGCATGCAATATGCCGGTTACCTGCCCGGCGCCACGCCCGCCCCGGCGGCCTCCAACACGGCCGGCCTCTCCTCCGAGATCGCCGCACTGCGCCAGGAAATCGCAGCGCTCAAAAACCGGCCTGCCGCAGCAGCGGCCCCCGATGCCGCGCTCGCCAGCCGGGTTGCTGCGCTTGAAACAGCGCCTCGCACGTCGGGCGGTGCCAGCGAACAGGCGCTTGGCGCCCTGAAGGCCGATCTCGACCGGCTTCGCGCCACCGTCCAGTCGGCGACGACCGCCGATTCCGGTCTCGCCCAGCGCCTGGACCAGGCCGAGGCCAAGCTGAACGACCGCGGCCCGGAACAGCAGGTCGCCCGCGCTGTCGCAGCCGCCGCCCTCAAGGCCGGCATCGATCGCGGCGGCCCGTTCGAAACCGAACTGCAGACCTTCGTGACCGTCGCCGGCGACGATCCCGCCGTCGCCGACCTGCAGAAATTCGCGTCCGCCGGCGTGCCCGCGCGCGCCGAGCTGCAGCGCGATTTCCCCCGCATTGCCGATGCCATGCTGGAGGCGACCGTCCAGTCGGACCCGAACGAGGGCATTGCCAGCCGGCTGCTTTCCTCCGCCATGTCGGTGGTCAAGGTCCGCCGGGTCGGCGACGTCCAGGGCGAAACACCGGATGCGGTCGTCGCCCGCATGGAAAATGCGCTGCGCAACGGCGATCTCCAGGCCTCCGCCCGCGATTGGGATGCGCTACCGGAACCGGCAAAGGCGGTTTCTCGCGATTTCAAGCAGAAGCTCGATGCCCGCATTCAGGTGGAAAATCTCGTGGGCGGAACGCTGACGCGCGCCGTCGCCGGCACCCAAGGCTGAGGACGGAAGAACCGGATGGTCAGACTTTTCACTTTTCTCGTTGTGGTGCTGGCTCTCGCCTGGGGTTTCTCCTTGCTTGCGGATCGCCCCGGCCTGATTTCCATCACCTGGCAGGACCACCTGATCGAAACGACCCTGATGGTGGCCGCGACCGCCATGGTCGCGCTGGTCGGCGCCGCAATGCTCCTCTGGTGGATCGTCGGCGTGATCTGGACCTCGCCCTATTCCGTCCGCCGTTATTTTCGCGCCCGCAAGCGCGACCGCGGTTACCAGGCGCTGTCGACCGGCCTGATCGCCGCCGGCGCCGGCAATGCGCTTCTCGCCCGCAAGATGAGCCTTCGCACCCGCGGCCTGATCAGCGCCGATCAGGAACCCCTGATCCACCTCCTTGAAGCCCAGGCAGCCCTGATCGAAGGCAAGCACGACGAAGCGCGCAAGAAGTTCGAGCAGATGGCCGAGGATCCGGAGACCCGCGAACTGGGCCTGCGCGGCCTCTACATGGAAGCCCGCCGGCTCGGTGCCAACGAGGCCGCCCGCCAATATGCGGAAAAGGCCGTCGAGCATGCGCCCTACCTGCCCTGGGCCGCCCAGGCGACGCTCGAATCCCGCAGCCAGGCCGGCCGCTGGGACGATGCGATCCGCCTGCTCGACCAGCAACGCATGGCCAATATCCTCGAAAAGCCGCAGGCCGAACGCTGGAAGGCCGTGCTTCTGACGGCCAAGGCCAATGACCGGCTGGAGGGTGATCCGAAGGGCGCCCGCGACGACGCCATGGCGGCCTTGAAGCTCGCCAAGGATCTGGTGCCCGCCGCCGTCATCGCCGCCAAGGCCTGGCTGCGCGAGGACAACGTCCGCAAGGCCGCGTCCACCCTCGAAGGTGTCTGGAAGCTTGGACCGCATCCGGAAATCGCCGGCGCCTATATCCGCGCCCGCAGCGGCGACAGCACGGTCGACCGGCTGAAACGCGCCGAAAAGCTCGAGGCGATGCGCCCCAACAATGTCGAATCGCTGCTGGCCGTCGCCCAGGCTGCACTCGATGCCCAGCAGTTCAAGAAGGCGCGTGCCAAGGCGGAAGCCGCCGCCCGCATGCAGCCGCGGGAGGCCGTCTACCTGTTGCTCGCCGATATCGAGGAAGCCGAAACCGGCGACCAGGGCCGCGTTCGCCACTGGATGGCGCAGGCGTTGCGCGCACCGCGGGACCCCGCCTGGGTCGCCGATGGTTTCGTCTCGGAAAAGTGGCTGCCGCTCTCCCCGGTGACCGGCCGGCTCGATGCCTTCGAGTGGAAGGCGCCGTTCGACCAGCTCGAAGGCCCGGTCGAGGAAGGTTCGCTCGCGGCCGATACCGCGATCGCCAGCCTGCCGCCTGTCACGGTCAGCGAGGCGAAGGCCGGCACGGCGACAGAAGAGACCCCGAAGCCCATTCTCGTCGAGGTCAAGCCGGCCCCGCAGGAGGCAAAGCCCCCTCAGAAGGAGTTAGCTGTTGCAGCAAAAACACCAGCCCCGGCGAATGTGACGCCGAAGGACGGAAAATCCCCTGAAAATGAGGAGGAGCCCGTTCCCTTTTTCGGCCGCCCGCCGGATGATCCGGGTGTGAAAGATCCCGATGCCGCGCAGCCCGCAACGAGGCTCCGGCTGTTCTAGAATGGCGAGGGCCTGGAGATAGATGTTAGATCGCATTCAGGCCTTCCTCCAAACTCTGACAGGGTCCCACCATACGCAGGAATTCGCCTCCGATGACCCCCGGGTGGCGTTTGTCGCGCTCTGTTTCCAGGTGATGGAGGCGGATGGCAACGTCTCGCCCCGGGAACAGCAGAAGTTTCGCGACCTGCTGCGCGAACGTTACGACTTGAGCGAGGATCGCCTGAAGGCGTTGATCGAGATCGGCCATCAGGCCGGCAGCGAGGCGGTTGACTATTACCGCTTCACTTCCGATCTTAGAAAACATCTCGTCGACGAGGAGGACCGCGTCGAGCTTCTCGGCATCCTCTGGGATATCGTTTATGCCGACGGCCAGCGCAGCGAGATCGAAGATCACGTGATCTGGAGGATCGCCGATCTTCTGGGCGTCTCGGCGCGCGACAGGGTTCTGGAGCGCCAGCAGGCCGCCGCCCGTGCAACCGGAGGAGATGAGGGAGGAGACTGAGGACGTTGTTGAAATGCTGATGTTTCCCTCCCGTCATACCCGAAAACTTCCCGTGCTGATCGTGCTGCACCAGGAGCGCTCGTCGCCCGGGCGCGTCGGCCAGATGCTTTCCGACAAGGGTTTCCCTCTCGATATCCGCCGCCCCGTGCTCGGCGATCCCCTGCCGCACACCATGGCCGATCATTCGGGCGCGGTGATCTTCGGCGGGCCGATGAGCGCCAACGACCCGGATCCCTTCGTCAAAACGGAGATCGACTGGATCGGCGTTCCGCTCAGGGAGAACAAGCCCTATCTCGGCATCTGCCTCGGCGCGCAGATGATGGTGCGCCATCTCGGCGGCACGGTCGCCGCGGAGAAAAACGGCCTCACCGAAATCGGTTGGTATCCGCTACGCGCCACCGAACACGGCCGGCTGCTGATGAAATGGCCGAAAATGGTCTATCACTTCCACCGCGAAGGCTTCGACATCCCGCGCGGCGTGCAGCTGCTTGCCGAAGGCGACGCCTATCCCAACCAGGCGATCCGCTACGGCGACAACGCCTGGGGGCTGCAGTTCCACGCGGAACTGACACGGGCCATGATGCAGCGCTGGGTCGTGCATGGCGCCGAGCGTTTCACCATGCCGAATGCACAGGCCGGTCGCGACCATCTGGAGGGCCGGATGATCTTCGATGCGCCGCTCAAGGAATGGCTCTGGAATTTCCTCGATCTCGTCTTCGACCCGCAGGCCCACGGCGCGCAGGCCCACGGCGAACAGATCGGACACGGCCGACAGCCGGCGCTTCAGGCCGGCTGAACCGATCTCTCTTCCCGGTCCGGCGCATCAAGACTGTCGATCCTGCGCAGCTTCGGGAAGCCCATGGCCCAGATGATCGCGACGCCCAGCGTGCCGACGCCACCGATCACCACGGCCGGTACGGCGCCGAAGATCGAGGCCATCGTACCCGCACGGAACTCCCCGAGCTCGTTGGACGCACCGACGAACACCATGTTGACCGCGTTGACCCGGCCGCGCACCTCGTCCGGCGTCCAGAGCGCGATCAACGTCTCGCGCACATAGACCGAGATCATGTCGGACGCTCCCATCAGCATCAGCGCCGAGATCGACAGCCAGGGCGTCACTGAGAGACCGAAGATCAGCGTGCCGATGCCGAACAGCCCGACGCCGATGAACATCGCCAGACCGGCATGGTGGCGGATCGGATAGAAGGCGAGGTAGATCGCGACGACGATCGCCCCGACGCCCGGTGCTGCCCGCAGCATGCCGAGGCCCCATGGACCCAGTTCAAGAATGTCACGCGCAAAGATCGGCATCAGCGCCACCGCGCCGCCGAGCAGGACCGCGAAGAGGTCGAGCGAGATCGCTCCGAGCACGATCTTTTCCCGCGAGATGAAGTGGAAACCGGCCAGGATCTGGCCCCAGCTCACCTTTTCGGCAGCGTTGCGCTGCGGAGGCTTCGGGATCATGAACACGAGGGCGGCGGCGAGGACGAGGAAGACCAGTGCGACCGAATAGGCGGAAACCGCGCTGATGCCGTAGAGCAGGCCGCCGGCAACCGGGCCGAGGATCGCCGCCGTCTGCCATGACGAGGAATTCCAGGCGACTGCGTTCGGCAGGTCCTGTTCCGGCACCAGGTTCGGACCGAGCGACTGGACCGCCGGCCCCATGAAGGCCCGTTCGATCCCGAACACGATCAGGATGCCGAAAACCGGCCAGGGCGAAAACGAATGGGTGACGGTGAGAGCCAGAAGGGCGCCGGCGCAGAGCGCCCCGACCACCATGCAGATCGCCATGATCACGCGTCGGTTATAGCGGTCGGCGACCGAACCGGTGACGAGGATCAGGAGCAGCGATGGCAGGAACTGGAAAAGGCCGATCAGGCCGAGATAGAGCGGATTGCTCGTCTCGTCGTACATCTGCCAGCCGACCGCGACGCTGATGATCTGGATCGCGAAAGCCGAGAAAAGTCGGGAAAAGAAGAAGCGAGTATAAGATGAGTGCCGGAAGGCGGCGAAACGATCGCCCGAGGCGGAAATGGACATGAGGCAACACTTTCAGCGGAGCCGGAAGCCGGCAGCGTGCCCGCCGCCCGTTAAACATGAATCGGATGAGGCGCGGGCGCGGCACTTGCCCGTTAGTTCGCCAATGTCTACATGTCTGTCAACAAAGAAATGGAGACGTTAATGCTCGCCCTGTTTCAGACCATCGATTTGGCCTTGAACCTCTATACCTGGGTGCTGATTGCCAGCGCCATCTTCTCGTGGCTCTTTGCCTTCAACGTCATCAATTCGCGAAACCAGTTCGTCGATGCGGTCGGTCGTTTCCTCTTCGCCGTCACCGAACCGGCGCTGCGTCCCATCCGCCGCATCATGCCGGACCTCGGCGGCATCGACATCTCGCCGGTCATCCTGCTCCTGATCATCTTCTTCATTCGCTCGCTGATGTGGACGTCGATCTATCCGCTGGTTGCGTGAGCGGCGCCTACAGCAAGCATTCCGACCATCTGCGGCTCGCAATCCGGCTTACGCCGAATTCGGGCCGCAATGCCGTCGAGGGCATGGAGATCGCCGCCGATGGCGAGGTGTTCCTGAAGGCACGCGTCACCGCCGTGCCGGAGGACGGCAAGGCCAACAAGGCGCTGATCCTGCTCTTGGCCGATACGTTCCGCCTTCCCAAATCCTCCATTTCGATCCTGTCGGGCGAAACCGCGCGCAAAAAAATCCTCCGGATCGATGGCGACCCGGAGGATCTGGAAGAGAAATTCAAGAAGGTCCTGAAGGCCTGACGGCTTACTTCTGGGCCTTGTAGCGCTCGATGGCTTCGATGATCAGCGTCTTTGCCACGTCGACATTCTGCCAGCCGCCGATCTTCACCCATTTGCCGGGCTCCAGATCCTTGTAGTGCTCGAAGAAGTGCTCGATCTGCTTCAGCGTGATCTCGGGCATGTCGGTGTAGTTCTTGATCTTGTCGTAGCGCTGGGTCAGCTTCGGAACCGGCACGGCGATGATCTTCTCGTCCTTGCCGCCGTCGTCTTCCATGATCATCACGCCGATCGGGCGCACGTTGATGACGCAGCCCGGAACCAGCGGACGGGTGTTGCAGATGAGGACGTCGATCGGGTCGCCGTCTTCCGAAAGCGTGTGCGGTACGAAGCCGTAATTGCCCGGATAGGTCATCGGCGTGTAGAGGAAGCGGTCGACGACGAGAGCGCCGGCTTCCTTGTCCATTTCGTACTTGATCGGCTGGCCGCCGACCGGCACTTCAACGATGACGTTGACGTCTTCAGGCGGATTCTTGCCAACGGAAATTGCATCGATACGCATTCTAGTCCCCGATGAGGTTCAACAAAGTTAAGCGTCGATAGCGGGAATCATGCTGCAAGGCAACAAGGCTTTGACGCCAATGTTGAACCGCACTGCGCGCCGCAACACTAGAAAGCGTTCAAATTCAGGGGGTTGAAGGCTGACCGTTCAAGACCAGACGAAACCGATCTTGCGAAGCTGAGTGCCGCCAAAATCCTCCATGCCTTCGGCAAGGTCCACGCCGCCGTGCCGGCGGAAGAAACGCGCCGCATGCTCGCTGTCCTCCAGGCACCAGACGACGAGACCTTCGCAGCCGAGCGACTTCAGGAGCCGGCGGCTTTCGCCAAACAGGCGGCGGCCAAGGCCGATGCCCTGAAATTCCGGACGCAGGTAGATTTCGTAAACCTCGCCGTCATAAGGCAGGGCACGGGCCCGGTTGAGGCCGATCGTGGCGTAACCGGCGACCTGGTCGGCGACATCGAGCACCAGCAGGGTCGCGGGACCGCGGGTCGCCTTGCGCCACCATGCCTCGCCCCGGCGCTCCAGCATCTGGGTCAGTGGCTTGTGGGGAATGAGGCCTGCATAGGCCTGGGTCCATGCCTGGCGGTGCGCCTCGGAAATGGCGCGAGCGTCTTGCGGTTCGGCCCGCCGGACATCGATCGATAACGTTTTCATAACGTTTACTCTAGGCCCTGATGCTGGCAATCCGCCATTCCACCAATGTGTGTAGAGCGGATTGCCCACAGACTTCTCATGTGGACGACGCGGCAACGTTAACGTGTTTTTAACCTTTGCGACAAGGGCGGCCGGGTCTCAGGCACAGAAAAAAACCCGGCATTTCTGCCGGGTTTTGAAAGGCTCAGAGCATGCTGTCGAAATCAGGCGATTTTCGCCTTGCCGAAGCGCTTGCGGTCGTTGGCGTCGAGATAGGTCTTGCGCAGCCGGATGTTCTTCGGCGTCACTTCCATCAACTCGTCGTCCTGGATCCAGGACAGCGCACGGTCGAGCGTCATGCGGATCGGCGGGGTCAGCCTGACGGCTTCGTCCTTGCCGGCAGAACGGATGTTGGTCAGCTGCTTGCCCTTGAGGACATTGACCTCAAGGTCGTTGTCTCTGCTGTGAATGCCGATGATCATGCCCATATAGACCTTTTCGCCCGGCTCGATGATCATCGGGCCACGGTCTTCCAGGTTGAACATCGCATAGGCAACGGCTTCGCCGGACTGGTTGGACAGAAGCACGCCGTTGGTGCGGCCACCGATCTCGCCCTTGTAGGGCTGATAGTCGTGGAACAGGCGGTTCATGATCGCCGTGCCCCGAGTATCGGTCAGCAGTTCCGACTGATAGCCGATCAGGCCGCGGGTCGGCGCGAAGAATACCAGGCGAACGCGGCTGCCGCCGGACGGACGCAGCTCGGCCATTTCGGCCTTGCGCTCGGACATCTTCTGCACGACGACGCCGGAATGCTCCTCATCGACGTCGATGACGACTTCCTCGATCGGCTCCATCAGCGTGCCGTCCTCGGACTTGTGCATGACGACGCGCGGACGCGACACGGCAAGCTCAAAACCTTCGCGGCGCATGGTTTCGATCAGGACGGCGAGCTGCAATTCGCCACGACCGGAAACGTAGAACGAATCCTTGCCCTCGGCTTCCTCGATCTTCAGCGCGACATTGCCTTCGGCTTCCTTGAACAGGCGGTCGCGGATGACGCGGCTCGTCACCTTGTCGCCTTCGGTGCCGGCAAGCGGGCTGTCGTTGACGAGGAAGGACATGGTAACGGTCGGCGGGTCGATCGGCTGTGCATGCAGCGCCTCGGTGACCGAGGGATCGCAGAACGTGTCGGCGACGGTGCCCTTTGAGAGGCCGGCAATGGCGACGATATCGCCCGCATGCGCTTCGTCGATCGGCGTACGCTCGATGCCGCGGAAGGCGAGGATCTTGGAGATACGGCCGGTTTCGACCGTCTTGCCGTCCTGGGACAGCACCTTGACGGGCTGGTTCGGCTTGATCGAGCCGGAATGGATACGGCCGGTGATGATGCGGCCGAGGAAGGGGTTGGCTTCGAGCAGCGTGCCGATCATGCGGAACGCGCCGTCTTCTTCACCGACGCTCGGCTCGGGAACGTGCTTCAGCACCAGGTCGAGAAGCGGGGCGAGCCCCTCATCCTTCGGGCCTTCCGGATTGACGTTCATCCAGCCATCGCGACCGGAACCGTAGAGGATCGGGAAATCGAGCTGTTCGTCGGTGGCGTCGAGATTGGCGAAGAGGTCGAAGACTTCGTTGATGACTTCCTCGTGGCGGCCGTCCGGACGGTCGATCTTGTTGATCGCGACGATCGGGCGAAGGCCGACCTTCAGCGCCTTGCCGACCACGAACTTGGTCTGCGGCATCGGGCCTTCCGAGGAGTCGACGAGAACGATCGCGCCGTCCACCATTGAGAGAATGCGCTCGACTTCGCCGCCGAAGTCGGCGTGGCCGGGGGTGTCGACGATGTTGACGCGAACGCCCTTCCACTCGATCGAGGTCGCCTTGGCAAGAATGGTGATGCCACGTTCTTTTTCGAGATCGTTGCTGTCCATCATGCGCTCGGTGGTGCGCTGGTTGTCACGGAACGAGCCGGACTGCTTCAGGAGTTCGTCGACAAGAGTGGTCTTCCCATGGTCGACGTGTGCGATGATCGCGATATTTCGCATTTTCATGTTTTGAATCTCTGAGCTCTTGGCGCGGCAACGGGAGGCGGCACCCAATTCGTTTTGCGGCCTCATACCCTGTTTTTCGCATTTGCGAAAGGGGTGAGCGCGATGATGGTTGATAGCTGTTTCGCCACCAGCCCGCTGCGCCTCAAGACGGTGGCCAAGAGGAGCGGCAGGAGGGTGGTCGCCACGATTGCAATGAAGGCCATGGCGACACCGAGCCAGATCGACCCCCGCGCGACTGCCGCCAGATCGATGTTGCGATCTGGCGCTACGGTATTACGGCCGCCGCATGACAGGCCGATGATCGGCAAATCTTCGGCCCTATTCTATCCCGGAAGACTCGGAATCGCAACGCGCTCAGGCGTCGCTGCCGGAAAGCTCCTCGACCATCGCGAGGCCCTTTTTCTTCAGCATCGCCTTCGGGTCCGGCAACTTTCCGCGGAACGCCTTGTAGGTCTCTTCCGGATCTATCGAGCCCCCGACGGAGTAGATGTTGTTCTTGAGCTTGCGCGCCATGACCGGATCGAAGGCGTTGCCGGTTTCCTCGAAGGCGGAGAAGGCGTCCGCATCGAGCACTTCCGACCACATGTAGGAATAGTAGCCCGCCGAATAACCGTCACCCGAAAACACGTGCTGGAAATGCGGCGTCGCGTGGCGCATGACGATCGAGGCCGGCATGCCGATCTCGTCGAGCACTTCCTTCTGCACCGCCATCGGATCTTCGACCGCTCCGCGGGTATGAAACGCCATGTCCACCAGCGCCGAGGAGGTGAATTCCACCGTCGCGAAACCGGCGTTGAAGGTGCGGGCCGCCAGCACCTTGTCGAGCAGCGCCTTCGGCATCGGCTTGCCGGTTTCGTAATGCACGGCATATTTTTCCAGGATTTCCGGCACGGTCAGCCAATGCTCGTAAAGCTGCGACGGCAGTTCGACGAAATCGCGCGACACGCCGGTGCCGGAGACCGACGGATAGGTGACATCCGACAGCATGCCGTGCAGCGCGTGGCCGAATTCGTGGAACAGGGTGCGGGCGTCGTCGATCGACAGCAAGGCCGGCTTGCCTTCGGCGGGCTTGGCAAAATTGCAGACGTTGTAAATGATCGGCAGCTCGCCTGTCGCGCCGTTCTTCAGCGGCAGCTTATGCTGCGACTGGAGGGAATTCATCCAGGCGCCGGAGCGCTTCGAGGACCGGGCGAAATAATCGCCGAGGAACAGCGCCTTCAGAAAACCGTCCCGGTCGCGGACCTCGAACACCCGCACATCCGGATGGTAGGCCGAAACACCCTTCACCTCGACCGCCTTGATGCCGAACAGGCGATCGGCGACATCGAAGCAGGCCTCGATGATCTTTTCGAGCTGCAGATAGGGCTTCAGTTCGGTTTCGGAGAAATCGAAGGTCCGCTGCCGCAGCTTCTCGGCATAATAACGCCAGTCCCACGGCATGACCTCGTGGTTCTTGCCCTCCTCGGCGATCAGGCCGCCAAGGCTCGCCTCTTCCTCCAGCGCCTTGGAGCGCGCCTTGTCCCAGACCTGGCGGAGCAGCGTATTCACCGCATCGGACGTCTTCGCCATTGTGTTGTCGAGCTTGTAGGCCGCGAAATTTTCGTATCCGAGCAGTTTTGCCTTTTCCGCCCGCAGCGCCAGCGTTTCGCGCACAATCCCGAGATTGTCGGTCTCGCCGCCGTTTTGTCCGCGCGCCGCCCAGGCCCTGAAAGCCTGTTCGCGCAGGTCCCGGCGGGTCGAGAAGGTGAGGAACGGTTCGATGATCGAGCGCGACAGCGTCACCATATAGCCGTCCGCCTCGCCGCGTTCGCGGGCCGCGGATGCCATGGCATCGCGCAGGAACGCCGGCAGGCCGTCGAGCTCGGCCTCGTCGGACAATTTCAGCGACCAGCTTTTCTCGTCGCCCAGAACGTTCTGGCCGAACTTGGCGCCGAGCCCGGCAAGTTTCTCGTTGATATCGGCAAGCCGCTCCTGCTCGGCCTTGGCAAGCTTGGCGCCGGCCTTGACGAAACCCTTCCAGTGACGTTCCAGCACCCGCTCTTCCTCGAGCGTCAGGCCCAGTTCCTTGCGATTGTCCCAGAGCGTATCGATGCGGGCAAACAGCGCCGCATTCATGCCGATCTTCGAATAATGGCGGGACATTTTTGGCGCGATCTCGCGCTCGAGTGCCTGGATATTCTCGTTGGTATGGGCACCGGCCTTGCCCCAGAACAGCGCCGAAACGCGCGACAGGGCATCGCCTGCGGTCTCCAGGGCAACGACCGTGTTGGTAAAGGTCGGCTCTTCCGGATTGTTGGCGATCGCATCGATCTCCGCTTCGTGGGCGGCAAGCGCTGCGTCGAAGCCGGGAGCGAAGTCCTCGTCCTTCACCTGATCGAAGCGCGGCAGGCCGTGATGACCGTTCCAGTCCACCAGAGCGGGGTTCACCAGAAGATTAGAAGACATGAATATATATCCTTCATAACGATGCTTCGCCATTCATATAGGAGAAGGCGGCGGGAATGGGTATGCGCCCGTCCATTTTCGTTTTTCAGCAAGAAATCATACACAACAATTAACGGTTATTAACCATTTGACGCAGTGCAGTAATCAAAGGTACTTTTGGCCCAGTATCCGATGAAACAGGATATAGCCATGGAAATCAGTTCCTTGCGCTGGTCTACCAACTTACTGCAAAGAGACCATTCTCGAAACAACAAGGTCGAGAAATCTTCCGAGCATGGAAGTCGGCAGAGCCAGATCACCTTTCAGGTGCCCGACGCGGATGAATCGCCGATTGATTTTTCGGCGATCACCCCGCGCGATCTGCGCGCGCTCGCGCTTGAAAACTATCAGGCCGGCAAGATCGACCAGGACACATACATAACGCTGTCCGAAGAACTTCCAACACACGCCGTCGATGCTCAAGGACAGTTGATGGACCTGTCGCAGGTCACCGACGAAACCGGCTTCAACTTCCACGACTATTACCGCAACCAGCTTGAAATCGCCATGTCGCTCGGCGATACGTCCCGCGCCAACGTCCTTCGCGCAGTCATGGCCTTCATCGAAGTCTGATCGGCAAAGCTTAGCCGCATCCCACCTTCAGGCCCGCCGATAGCCGAACAGGCCCGGTGCCGAGTGCCAGAGCGCCTGCACCGCAAAGCCGATGAACAGCAGTCCGGAAAGCCGGACGATCACCCTCTCGTGTTTCCGATAGAAACGCCGCACCACGCCGGCGCCGATAATCCCGATCAGCACCAGATCGGCGGTCAGGAACCCGATCAGCGACACGGCGAGAAGAAGCGGCAGCGCGCTGAAATCCAGTGCATCGGCAGAACTTGCGAGCAGCGCGGTGAACGTCGCCAGCGCCACCGGATATCCCTTGGGGTTCGTCAGGCCGAAGATCAGCCCGCGCCGCAGCGGTTTTTCGACCGTCACCAGAGCGCCGCCGTCCTCCTTCGGTTTCGCCCGCAATGCGCTCCAGCCGATCCAGCCGAGATAGAGCCCGCAGAAAACCCCGAGTATGTCGAAGAGGGTGGTGCCGACCGTCTTGGCGCCGATGATCGCCACCAGCGCCAGTCCGGACCACAGGATGTCCCCCGCCAGATGGCCGCCCATGAAGAAGGCCCCGGCCTGCCTTCCCTGCCCGGCACCGATGCCGAGCAGCGCCAGGAATGCCGGCCCGGGAATGAGCGTATAGGCAAGCGCCGCGAAAAAGGCGCCGGCAAGCAGCGATGATGACATCATGGTCTCCGTCGGAAGGCTGCGACAATCTCGCCTCCGGTTTTACCGGTGTCAATGCAACCAGAGCCCCCTTTTCCGTTTGCCTCGCACCCGAAAGATAGTAAGCGTGCCTTATGAAATTCGACGACGCGGCGAAGGGTGCCGAAAAGCATATGGACATTCTGGGGTTCCTGATCGTCGACAGTGCCCGACTGCTGCGCGCCGCCTTCGAGCGCCGCATCGCCCAGGCAGGCCTGGGGTTGACACCCGGCGAAGCCCGCGCCCTGATCAACATCGCGGCTCTCGACGGTAGCCGCCAGCTCGACATCGCCGCCCGCATGGGCGTCGAGCCGATGACGCTCTGCGCCTATCTCGACAAGCTGGAGGCGCTCGGACTGGTCGAAAGGCAGCAATGCTCCGCCGACCGGCGCGCCAAGCGGATCAATCTCACCGAGACTTCCGGCGAGATGATCGGTTCGATCCGCAACGAATTGAACGCCATTCTTGGCCAGGCGACCGAAGGCCTCAGCGAGGAAAACAACCGGATCCTGCGCGAGGCGCTGGCCCTGTTCAACGCCAACCTGCAGGCCGCCGTCCCCTCCGCCGCACCGCAGACTGCACCCGATGAAAGCCGATAACATGCCGCCTATCCCCGCTCGGATGAGCGAGCGCCGAACCACGATCATCGGCGCCCTCCTGACGGCGATCGGGCCGATTTCCATGGCGATCTACACGCCGGCGATGCCGGAACTGGTGCGCGCCTTTGACACCACGGAAGCGGCGATCAAGATGTCGCTGTCCCTCTATTTCGCGGGCTTTGCGCTGGCGCAGCTGGTCGCCGGCCCCGTCTCCGATGCCTTCGGCCGCAAGTCTGCCTCGCTGAGCTTCCTCCTCATCTATCTTGCCGGTTCTCTGCTTGCGGCCTTTGCTCCGACGGTCGAATGGGTGCTCGCCGGCCGCCTGATCCAGGGTATCGGCGCTTCGGTCGGCATCACCGTGTCGCGCGCCATCGTGCGGGACCAGTTCAACGGCGGCGACGCGGCGCGGATCATCAACACGATGGGCATCATCCTGGCGATCGGACCGTCCCTAGGCCCGACGATCGGCGGCCTTGCACTCGCCGCCTTCGGCTGGCGATCGGTATTCCTGCTGATGGTCGGCTTCGGCGCCCTGCTCGTTTTTCTCTCCACCGTCTGTCTCAAGGAGACGACCGTGCCGGATCGCAGCCGGCTGAAGCCGCTGCGGCTCGTCCAGGCCTATGCGGAAATCATCGCCTTGCCGCGCTTCCTGTTCACCGCGGTCGTTCTCGCTGGCGCCGTGGGCTCCATGTATGCCCAGGCAGCGGTGCTGCCGTTCATCCTGATCGAGAAGGTCGGGCTGACGCCGACCCAGTTCGGCCTGAGCATGCTGATGCAATCCGGCTTCTTCCTGATGGGTTCGGTCTGCCTGAGGGTCATATCGAGGTGGTTGCCCGCCGAACGCGCTCCCCTGATCGGGCTGATCCTCAGCGGCAGCGGCGGCCTCCTCATGGCCCTTTCGGTCCACTACCTGCCGCCGTCCTTTCTGTCGGTCATGGTGCCGGTTGCCATGTGCGCCTTCGGGATCGCCTTCGTGTCGCCCTACATGACCGCCGCGGGTCTCATCCCCTTCCCGCATATTGCCGGGTCGGCATCGGCAATGATGGGCTTCATCCAGATGGGCGCCGGCTTCGTGGGCGGCGTCGCCGCCGCCTCGATCGGCTCGCCGCTGCCGGCCTTCGGCATCGTCATTCCCGCCATGCACCTGATCGCCGTGCTCGGTTACATCGGTTTCCGGATCGCCAGCCGCAGGGCATGAAAAAACCCGCCTCCCTTTCGGGCAAGCGGGCTTCGGTGATCGGATTGTTTGGAATTACTTGCCGAGATTGCGCTTGGCGAGCGTGCGCAGGCGCAGCGCATTGAGCTTGATGAAGCCGGCGGCGTCCTTCTGGTCGTAGGCGCCCTGGTCGTCCTCGAAGGTGACCAGCTTGTCGGAATAGAGCGATTTTTCGCTCTCGCGGCCGATCACCATGACATTGCCCTTGTAGAGCTTCAGCGTCACTTCGCCTTCGACATGCTCCTGGCTCTTGTCGATCAGCGCCTGCAGCATTTCGCGCTCCGGCGAGAACCAGAAGCCGTAATAGATGAGCTCCGCGTAACGCGGCATGATGTCATCCTTGAGATGGGCTGCACCACGGTCGAGCGTGATACTCTCGATCGCCCGGTGGGCGGCGAGCAGGATCGTGCCGCCGGGGGTCTCGTAGACGCCGCGCGACTTCATGCCGACATAACGGTTCTCGACAAGGTCGAGACGGCCGATGCCGTTGTCGCGGCCGTAATTGTTGAGCGCGGCAAGCAGGGTCGCCGGCGACATGGCGACACCGTTGATGGAAACCGCATCACCCTTCTTAAAGCCGACCTTGATGACGGTCGCCTTGTCCGGAGCAGCTTCCGGCGAGATCGTGCGCATATGCACGTATTCGGGAGCCTCGACGGCCGGGTCTTCGAGAACCTTGCCTTCGGACGACGAGTGCAGCAGGTTGGCATCGACCGAGAACGGCGCCTCGCCCATCTTGTCCTTGGCGACCGGGATCTGATTTTCCTCGGCGAACTTCAAAAGATCGGTGCGGCTCTTGAAGGCCCAGTCGCGCCAGGGCGCGATGACCTTGATATCCGGGTTGAGAGCATAGGCCGAAAGCTCGAAACGGACCTGGTCGTTGCCCTTGCCGGTGGCGCCATGGGCGATCGCATCGGCACCGGTCTTTTTGGCGATCTCGATCAGGTGCTTGGAGATCAGCGGGCGGGCGATCGAGGTGCCGAGCAGGTAGACGCCTTCATAGACGGCATTGGCGCGGAACATCGGGAAGACGAAATCGCGCACGAATTCCTCGCGCACGTCCTCGATATAGATCTCCTTGATGCCGAGCATCTCGGCCTTCTTGCGGGCCGGCTCCAGCTCTTCGCCCTGGCCGAGATCGGCGGTGAAGGTCACCACCTCGGCGTTAAGCTCGGTCTGCAGCCATTTCAGGATGATCGAGGTGTCGAGGCCGCCGGAATAGGCGAGAACGACCTTCTTTACGTCTTTCGGGAGTGCCATGTCGATTTACGTCCGTCTGCGGGTGGAAGCGGTTGTTGAAACTGCCAGGTCGGGATTTGCGGCACTTTTAGCGAGTTTCCTGAGGCACGCAAGAAAAACCGGGGATGGATTTCGGAAGCGATTATCGGTCGCGGCCAATCTCCGCATGCCTCCCCCGCAGGAACTCCTCGAAATCGAACGGTTGCGGCTCACCGGAAGCCTCGCCCTCCGCGATGGCGGTGCGGATCGCTTCGAGGGATTCGTCTTCCCTCTGCTTCAGCAGGCGAAGCGCCTCTTCCACCACATCGCGTACTGAACCGTAGCGCCCGGCATCCACTTTTCTCTGAACGAAGGCGGCCAATTCCTCATCCATCGTAATCGAGATGATCGTGCCCATCGGCTTCCCGCTCTCTTGTGACGCCCTTGTCATGTTGACAGGTTTTGACGAGGGTACCATATCCCGCCCGACCTTTGAACAGCAGCGCCCTAGAGGAGATCTGCCATGACCGTCACTCATCCCGCTCTGAAAAAGGACAACGTCGCCGTGATTACCGGCGCCGCATCGGGCATCGGCCTTGCCGTCGCGAAGGAGTTTGCCAGGATGGGCCTTTCGGTCGTCCTTGCCGATCTGGAGGGCGACAAGCTCGCGGAAGCAGCCCACGAGGTCGCGGCTCTTGCCGAAGACGGCGAGGCGGATGTCGCCGCCATCGGCACCGACGTTTCGAAGCCGGATGAGATCGAGGCTCTGGAACGCGCCGTGATCCAGCGTTTCGGCCGGGTGCATGTGCTGATGAACAATGCCGGCATCAGCCCGGGGAGCTCGATATTCGGGCCGCAGGTCAACTGGGACAGCATTTTCGCCGTCAACCTTTTGGGCGTCATCAACGGCACGCGGACGTTCGGCCCAGCCATGATCGCCCATGGCGAACCGTCGCTGATCGTCAACACAGGCTCGAAACAGGGGATCACGACACCGCCGGGCAACCCCGCCTACAATGTCGCCAAGGCCGGTGTGAAGGCGTTCACCGAAGCGCTCCAGCACGAGCTTCGCAACACGCCCGACTGCCAGGTATCGGCGCATCTGCTCATCCCCGGCTTCGTGTTTACCGGCCTGACCAAGGGCGAACGCATCGAAAAGCCTGCCGACGCCTGGACGCCGGAACAGACGGTCGAGTTCATGCTTACCAGCCTCGAGCGCGGCGACTTCTACATCCTGTGCCCCGACAATGACGTGGACCGGGCAACAGACGAACGCCGCATGGCCTGGGCGATCGGCGACATCATCGACAACCGTCCGCCGCTGTCGCGCTGGCACCCGGATTTCGCGGATGCATCAAAGGACTTCATCAACGGGCGTCGATAGATTGATTTGGCAAGGCTTCGAAAGCCGGGTAAATGGAGCATTCCTTTATCCGGCTATTCGAGCGTGACCCATGGAATTCCTGCCGAGCCTTGCCGCCCTGCTTGCCTTCACCGCCGCGGGCCTGCTTCTGGCCCTGACGCCGGGGCCTGATATGACGCTGTCGATCAGCCGCGCGCTCGGCCAGGGCCGCCGCCCGGCTTTGTTCGTGGTGCTCGGAACCAGCCTCGGCGTCGTCTGCCACACGCTGCTCGTCGCCTTCGGCATCTCGGCGCTGATTACCGCATCGCCGACCGCCTTCTTCATCCTGAAGACCGGCGGGGCAGCCTATCTCCTGTGGCTGGCGATCCAGGCGATCCGCTTCGGCTCGAACTTTTCCGTCGAGCAGGTTGAAAAGACCGCGAGCAGCCCGCTCGCCAACATCTCGACTGGCTTCTGGGTCAATATCCTCAATCCGAAGGTCATCATCTTCTTCATGACCTTCCTGCCGCAGTTCGTGACCGCCGGCGATCCGCATGTCACCGGCAAGCTGATCTTTTTCGGCTTCTATTTCATCGTCATCGGCATGCCGGTAAACCTGATCGTCGTTCTTGCCGCCGACTGGCTTTCGGGCTGGCTGCAGGCCAACCCGAAGGTCCTGCGGGGCATCGACTACACTTTCGCCGGCGTCTTCTCGATCTTCGCGGCGAAGATTTTCTTCACGCAGGCCCGGTAGGAGCGCCCCCGACAAGCGCTTCCAGCCGTCCCGAAAGAAACAGCTTTTCCGCATCGGATTGGGAAAGTTCGATCGCCCGGCGGTAGGCAAGCCTCGCTTGATCTATTTGCCCGTCCCGAGCCAGAAGATCGGCTTGAACGGCATAAAAAGGCTGGTACTCCACCAGAGCGATGGCAATGGGTTTGAGACAGGCCAATGCGGTAGCCGGACCTTCCACGTAGGACACGGCAACGATCCGGTTGAGTTCATAGACGGGATTGTCGGCGGTGCGGGTAAGTTCCGCATAGAGCGAGGCGATCTGCTGCCAGTCCGTCCTGGGAAAACTCGGCGCTTCGGCATGCACGGCGATGATCGCCGCCTGTATCTGATAGGGCCCAGGCCGCCGGCGGCACAGCGCCTGTTCGATGAGAGCAAGGCCTTCCGAAATCTCGGCCTGATCCCATAAACGTCGATCCTGAGCCTCCAGCGTCAAAATCTCGCCGCTGGCGCCGATCCGCGCCGCCCGCCGGGCATGATGCAGCAGCATCAGCGCCAGCAGTCCCTCGATCTCGGGTTCGTCGGGCTTGAGCCTGGTCAGCAGCCGGCCGAGGCGGATCGCCTCCTCACAGAGATCGGCGCGGATATGATGGCCGCCTCCGGAGGCATAACCTTCGTTGAAGATGAGATAGACGACCGCGAGCACGCTTTCGAGCCTTGCGGCCCAGCCCTCCGGTCCCGGAACCTCATAGGCAATGCCGGCCTTGGCAATCTTGTGGCGGGCACGCACCAGCCGCTGGGCCATAGCCTCGTGCCCGTCCAGATAGGCATTCGCGATCTCTTCGGTCTTCAACCCGCAGACCGAACGCAGGGTCAAAGCCACGCAGGTCTTTTTGTCGAGCGCCGGATGGCAGCAGGCGAAGATCAGCTTCAGCCGCTCGTCGCCGATCGGATCGGGCTCGTCTGCTGCGGCAGATCTGTTCTCCAGTTCGATGAGATGCGCGATCTCCGCCGATTTTGCGTGGAAATTGGCCGAGCGCCGCAGCCGGTCGATGGCCTTGCGCCGAGCCACCTGCATCAACCAGGCATTCGGCGAGGCGGGCAATCCGTTCCGGTTCCAGTGGATCAACGCGGATTCGAGGGCATCCTGCAGGCCATCTTCAGCCAGCTGGAAATCCCTGAGCGAGCCGACGAGGCTGGAAAGAAGGCGCCCGCCGTCTTGCCGGGCGATCCTGTCGATCGCCTCGGCAATCGGAGCCCTCGCCGCAGGGCCGTTCATCAGCGGTCGAAGACCATGATCGGCCGCACTTCCACCGCACCGTGAGCCGCACCGGGGATCATCGCGGCATAGCGGATCGCATCGTCGAGCGAAGGGCAATCAAGGATGTAGAAGCCGGCAAGCTGCTCCTTGGTTTCAGCGAAAGGACCATCCATCGTTTCGGTCCTGCCGTCCCGCACGCGCACGGTCGTGGCGGTCGTCGCGGGCTGCAGCGCATCGCCGGAAACATAGACGCCGTCGCGCTTATAGGTCTCGTTGGCGAGCTTGTAGCCCTCCATCATTCGGCCGAAATTCGGAGAATCGGGAGGCGTCATCGTTGCCGGGTTCGTGTAGATCAGCGCCATATATTTCATGTCCGTATCCTCGGTTCAGCCACCGCTCAATTGCGATGGTGACCGATAACGAACGGGATGCAAGCCGATCGACATGCGCCCCGTGAAATATTTCCGGCAGCCTCAGTCGTCCTCGCCGTGCCCGGCGATCATCATCGCTTCGAAGGCGAGGCGGTCGGTCTTGCGCATCCGCTCCGACTCCGACTTCAGCTGGCCGCAAGCGGCAAGGATGTCGCGGCCGCGCGGGGTGCGGATCGGCGAGGCGTAACCGGCCTGGTTGATGAAATCAGCAAACTTCTCGATCTGCGCCCATTCCGAACACTGGTAGTTCGTGCCCGGCCAGGGGTTGAACGGGATCAGGTTGATCTTTGCCGGGACGCCCTTGAGCAACTGGATGAGCGCCTTGGCATCCTCCAGGCTGTCGTTGACGTCCTTCAGCATCACATATTCGAAGGTGATGCGGCGGGCGTTCGAAAGGCCCGGATAGTTGCGGCAGGCCTCGATCAGCTCCTTCAGCGGATATTTCTTGTTGATCGGCACCAGCATGTCGCGCAGTTCGTCGCGCACCGCATGTAGCGAGATCGCCAGCATCACACCGATCTCGTCGCCGGTCCGGTAGATTTCCGGCACCACGCCCGAGGTCGACAATGTGACGCGGCGCTTCGACAGCGACAGCCCGTCGCCGTCGGTCGCGATCAGCAGCGCGGTCTTGACGCTCTCGAAATTGTAGAGCGGCTCGCCCATGCCCATCATCACCACGTTGGTGACCTTACGGTCGCCGGTCGGCACATAGGCGCCGGGCGGCGTGTCGGTGCCCGGAAAGTCACCCAACCGGTCACGGGCCAGCAGCAACTGCGACAGGATTTCCTCGGCGGTCAGGTTGCGCACCAGCTTCTGGGTGCCGGTGTGACAGAAGGAACAGGTCAGCGTGCAGCCGACCTGGCTCGAGATGCAGAGCGTGCCGCGACCCTCTTCGGGAATGTAAACGGTCTCGACTTCGACCGGACGGCCGGCGCCGCGCGGCGGAAAGCGCAACAGCCATTTGCGGGTGCCGTCATTGGAAACCTGTTCCTCGACGATCTCCGGACGCGCGATGGTGAAATGCGCCTTCAGCATCTCGCGCATGTCCTTGGCGACATTGGTCATCGCGTCGAAATCGGAGACGCCGCGGATATAGAGCCAGTGCCAGAGCTGGCTGACGCGCATGCGTACCTGCTTTTCCGAAACGCCCTTTTCCTTCAGCGCCTGCGCCATGTCCTCGCGCGTCAGCCCGATCAGCGACGGCTTAGTGCCGAAGAGATCCGGGTTGGCGACGAGCGGCTTCTTGATGGCGACCGGCGCCAGAGCCTCTGAGACTGACATTCTTTTATCCCGTTCGAACACATGCAGCTTTCCCACATTCGATCAGCGGGAAAGTCAGGGCATGTTGAATGCGTGAAACCTGTATCGGCCCATCGGGCACATGTGCCGGACCTTCGTTGAGGCGGGCTTTATCATCAAATAGCCGCCGCGTCACTATTCTTCAAGAAATGCAAAAGGCCGGTCACGGGACCGGCCTTCCAACTCTTGCTGCGCGCGGACGCTTACTTGCAGGTTTCGATCTGCTTCAGCGCTGCCGCAATGCCCTGCAGCGAATAGGCATAGGAGGTCTTGGTGCCACGGCCGGAAACGGCGCTGACGCTCATGTTTTGACCGGTCTTCATCGCTGCGACGAGCGCCGGCTCCTCGGCGGCGTTCTCGACCCAGGCCGCCTTGTCCTTGGTGAACATCGTGAAGTTCTTCTTGTCGATCGTCACGGTCACCTTGGAATTCGGCTGCAGCACGTATCCCACCATCGCCTGCGGCTCGTAGGAAATGTTCTGTCCGGGCCGCTGCGAGACGATGAAGAAGATATCGCCGTGATCGACGCTGGCCGGTTCCTTGGTGGTCGGCACCGAAAGCACGTAACAGACATTGCTGGCGCCCGACTTGTAGGAATAGGCGCCCCATGCCTTGAATTGCTGGATGCGGGTGGGACCTGCGGCCGCTGCTGCCGGTGCCTGGGCCTGCTGCGGCTTGGCCGGACCAGTAGCCTTCGGCGCCTGAGCCGATGCCAGGCCGGCGCTTGCAGCCAAAATTGCCAATGCGGTTGCGATTGTTCTTACAGACATGGTCTCCTGCCGGTTTTGTTCGTTCAACGGCCCGAGCGGGCAAGCCTTGCCAGGCATGATCCTGATTCGGCGCATTTTGACTTGATCCTGGTTACCAAACCGTCAACCAGACCATTAGAATTTGCTGAATCTCCTGCCCCGGCCCTTGGATGGTAGGAATAGCACTCACCGCCATGCCTCCAAAGACCCAACCAGCAGAATTTCCATGCGTTTCGTCAATCAGTGACACAAGGATTGGGGCAAGAGTTTGTCCTTTTCCTAACTCTCACAATGACATTAGAATGGTCGAATATGATGCGAATCTCATCGGAAACTTTGCGCAGCGTAAATGAATGTAGACGAAAGAGACCACTTCGCCGGCTTGGTAAGGGCAGTGGCCGATGAGCGCGATCAGGCAGCCTTTACCGTGCTGTTCGATTATTATGCGCCGCGTCTGAAATCCTGGCTGGTGAAACGGTCGATGCGACCCGACGACGCGGAGGAACTCGTCCAGGAAGTGATGGCCGTTCTCTGGCACCGCGCCGGCCTCTACGATCCGGCCCGATCTTCCTTGTCCACCTGGCTTTTCCGTATCGCCCGCAACCGCCGCATCGACGCGGAACGCCGGACGAGGCACAGGCCGCTGGACGTCTACGAACCCCTGTTCTTCGTGACCGAGGCGCCGGGAGCCGATACGATTTTCGAAGGCGAGGAACGCGATGCCCAGGTGCGCGCAGCCCTTGCCGATATCCCCGGCGAACAGATGGAACTGGTGAGGGCGGCCTTCTTCCTCGGCCAGTCCCATTCGGAAATCGCCTCGTCCACGGGTCTTCCGCTCGGCACGGTGAAGTCGCGAATCCGGCTCGCTTTCGAGCGCTTGCGACGAGTTCTCGACGATCCTTCGGAGGGATAACGCCCCTTGAGACTATTTGCCGCGGACGCCGTCGGCGATGTCCGGATTGTCCGCGAGCGCCAGATCGGCAGCCTCGTAATGGCGGTCGGCAATATGCCCCTGGATCATCCGGAAGGCTGCCGCGAGCACCGCGACATCGTCGGTGAAGCCGACAAGAACGAACATGTCCGGCAGGAAATCGATCGGCATCACGAAATAGGCAAGCGCCGCAAGCAGCACTCCCCGCACCCGAGTCGGCGTCCGGCGGTCGATGGCGCAATAATAGGCGGCGATCAGGTCACGGCTGAATGGCACCTGCCGGACGGCCCGCTTCAGGGTCGGCCAAAACTTTGTCCGGACCTGCCGCTCGCGGCGGCCTTGCGTATCCTCGTCACCCGGCAGCAGAATTTCGCCGATCTTCACGTCGTCCATGGTCGCTCCGTTCGCTCAACGTGTGCCCATCCAATATTGGGCTCTCGACCATGAAGTTCAATTGCGGCGCGAGGATGCCTTGTCCATTGCCCGGGCAAGCTTGAAGTCGATGTCGGTCAGCCCCTTGGTCGCATGGGTGGTCAGCAGCACGTCGACCCGCGAATAGACGTTCGACCATTCCGGGTGGTGGTTGAGTTTCTCGGCGGACAGCGCGCATTCGGCCATGAAACCGAAGGCCTCGATGAAGGTCTTGAACTTGAAGCTCTTGAAGATCGCATCGCCTTCCGGCTTCAGATCCCAGCCGTCAAGTGTCGCGAACTCGCGCTCGACGCCCGCCGTATCCAGCTTTTCGTAGTTCATCGTCCAACGCTCCTTCGGAAAAAGGGGCTGCTTCGGGTCAAAGGAGGCTTTTAGCCGGCTCCATGTCGCCAGCATAGGCAGTGCCGTAGCTCGTCTCCTGCAGCGGGAAGATTTCCTCCGTCAGATAGGGCCCGCCGCCGACCGATTCCTTCGACGACAGCAGCACGAAACGGGGCACCGTGAAGGGCGCCGTATAGAAGTTGCCGCGGCCGGAAAGGTAGTGGACCACATCGTCCAGCCGGCAATTCTTGAGCCGTGCCAGCGTCACATGCGGGGTGAACTTGCGGGGATCCGGCGGCAGGCCGATGCGCTGGCAGATCCGTTCTATCTCCGCCTGCAGCGCATATATTTCCGGGGAGGGCGAAACGCCGGCCCAGATGGAATGCGGCTTTTTCGACCCGAAGGAGCCGATCCCGGTCAGCGTCGCCTGGAATTCCGGCCGGTCGATGCGGTCCAGCCGGTCGACGATCTCGTCGGCGGTGCGGCCGTCGACATCGCCGATGAAGCGCAGCGTGATGTGATAATTCTCCACGTCGATCCACCGGGCACCGGGGATCCCGCCGCGCAGGAGAGACAGGCTCATCGCTACATTGCGCGGAACTTCGAGGGCGGTGAAAAGTCTCGGCATAGGGACCTCCTCGAATCTTTTGCAGATGCTAACAGCGAATCATGCAACGGAGTTCCGCGCAAGGTGTTATTTTCCCTTATCCTTAATAGCCCCCAGGAAGCTTTTGACAGGTCCAACGGTCTTTTCGACCATCACGGCCACCCCTTTGGCGTTCGGATGCATGCCGTCCGAGAGCTGCAGGCTGGAAATCGTCGTGACCCCATCAAGGAAGAACGGATAGAGCGGCACCGCATATTTGCCGGCCAGCCGCTTGTAGATCGGGTTGAACTTTTCAGCGTAATTGCCGCCCATGTTCGGCGGCGCCAGGATGCCGATCAGGAAGACCGGGATCTTCCGTTCCTTCAGCCGCGCCAGGATCGCATCGAGATTTTTTTCCGACTGGTCCGGGGAGATGCCACGCAGCGCGTCGTTGGCGCCGAGCTCGAGGATCACGCCGTCCGTGCCGTCGGGCACCGACCAGTCGATGCGCGAAAGCCCGCCGGCCGTCGTATCCCCGGACACGCCGGCATTGGCGACCACGACATTCTGGCCCGCGGCTTTCAACGCCGCCTCGAGCTGTGCCGTGTAGGATTCGGAAGGCGCAAGCTGGTAGCCCGCCATCAGGCTGTCGCCGAAACCGACGATCTGGATCGTCCTATCCTGCGCGGCGGCCGGCAATGCGGCCAGACCCAGCACGGACATGACGATGAAGTGAAGCAGGCTTGCTTTAAAACTCACGATCCGTCTCCTAG
Source organism: Neorhizobium sp. T25_27 (assembly GCF_002968565.1). NCBI lineage: Bacteria > Pseudomonadati > Pseudomonadota > Alphaproteobacteria > Hyphomicrobiales > Rhizobiaceae > Neorhizobium > Neorhizobium sp. T25_27. The sequence continues at coordinate 11,137 of NZ_PVBJ01000019.1, read as the reverse complement.
ATTGAGCGCGACCGCAATGCGGTACTCGGGTTACGCTTCACGCCTAATATAGGACGGTTCGATTTGACTAAAACCATCATCACACTGAAGAAAGCCGATCTGACCCTGGGCAGCGCGGCAGCCTCGGTGCATGTGCTGAAGCAGATCGACCTCGAAATCCGGGCCGGCGAGGCCGTCGGCATCGTCGGGCCTTCGGGCTCCGGCAAGTCGACGCTGCTGATGGTTCTGGCTGGCCTCGAACGGCTGGACAGCGGCGAGATCGTCATCAACGGCGCTCCCCTTCACGCACTTTCCGAAGACAGGCTCGCCGATTTCCGCGGTCGCAATATCGGCATCGTCTTCCAGTCCTTCCACCTGATCGCCAACATGACGGCGCTCGAAAACGTGGCCGTTCCGCTCGAACTCGCCAATGTCAGGGATGCCTTCGAGATCGCCAGGCGGGAACTGACCGCCGTCGGCCTCGGCGAGCGGCTGAGCCACTATCCGGGCCAGCTTTCCGGCGGCGAGCAGCAGCGCGTGGCGATTGCCCGCGCCCTCGCCCCCTCGCCCTCCGTGCTGATCGCCGACGAACCGACCGGCAATCTCGACACCGAGACCGGCCGGCAGATCGCCGACCTCTTATTTTCGAAACAGGCGGAGCGCGGCATGACCATGCTGCTCGTCACCCATGACAATGCGCTTGCCGCCCGCTGCTCGCGCCAGATCCGCGTCCGCTCCGGCGAGATCGTCGGCGACAGCGAAAGCGCCCACGCAACCGTCCAGGCGGTCTCCGCATGAGGCCGGCCTTTCCGCGCCTCTCGATTTCCTTCCGCCTGGCGCTGCGCGAAATGCGGGGCGGCCTTGCCGGCTTCTACATCTTCCTCGCCTGTATCGCGCTCGGCACCGGGGCGATCGCGGCCGTCAATTCGGTATCGCGGGCGATCACCGGGGCCATCGCCTCCCAGGGCCAGGAAATTCTTGCCGGCGACATCCGTTTCGAACTGAACAACCGCGAAGCCACCGACCAGGAACGCGCGTTCCTCACCAGCCTCGGCAAGGTCTCCCTGTCCACCAGCCTGCGCTCCATGGCCCGCAAGCCTGACGGTTCCGAGCAGGCGCTGGTCGAGGTCAAGGCGGTGGACGACGCCTATCCGCTCTACGGCAGTTTCGGCGCCGAACCTTCCGCACCGCTGCCCGACCTGCTTGGCAAGCAGGGAGAGACGTTTGGCGCGCTCGCGGCCCCGCTTCTGCTGGAACGCCTTGGCCTCAAGGACGGCGACCAGCTTCTGCTCGGCAATGCCCGGCTGACATTGCGCGGCACGATCACCGCCGAGCCCGACGCGCTTTCTGACGGTTTCGGCTTTGCGCCGCGCCTGATCGTCAGCCGTGAGGCACTCGCGGCCTCCGGCCTGATCACCACCGGCAGCCTCGTCGAACATGCCTACAAGGTGCGGCTCGACGACCCGGCGATCCGCTCGACGCTCGCCGCCCGCGCCAATCGCGAGTTCCCGAGCGCCGGCTGGTCGGTCCGCACCAGCGACCGTGCCGCCCCTTCGCTCACCGAAAACGTCGACCGCTTCTCGCAATTCCTGACGCTCGTTGGTCTGACGGCACTGATCGTCGGCGGCGTCGGCGTCGCCAATGCGGTGCGCGCCTTCCTCGATGCCAAGCGCACCACGATCGCCACCTTCAAATGCCTGGGCGCGCCGGCCTCGGTCGTGACGATGATCTATCTCATCCAGATCATGCTGCTTGCAGTCATTGGCATCCTGATCGGTCTCGTCATCGGCGCCGTCTCGCCCTTCGTGGCGCTGCAATTCCTCGAAGGCGTGCTACCGGTTCCGAAAGAAGTCACCTTCTACCCCTCGGCGTTGGCGCTTGCCGCGCTGTTCGGCATCCTGATCACCTTCGCCTTCGCGGTTCTGCCGCTCGGCCATGCCCGCGAAGTTCCGGCGACCGCGCTTTTCCGGGAACAAAGCTTCGACAATACCCGCCTTCCCTCCTGGCCCTATCTTCTTGCGGCCGGCCTGGCGCTTGCGGCCCTGGCGGCACTTGCGATCGTCTCTGCGGAAGAGCGCTTCATCGCCTCCGTTTTCCTCGCCGCCGTCGCCGGCGCGTTCGTGCTTTTGCGCCTCGTGGCAGCCCTGATCGCCGCACTTGCCAAACGAAGCCCGCGGGTCAATTCGCCGGCGCTGCGGCTGGCGATCGGCAATATCCACCGGCCGGGCGCGCTGACGCCGTCGGTCGTGCTGTCGCTCGGCCTCGGCCTTGCGCTCCTCGTGACGCTCGCCCTGATCGACGGCAACATGCGTCGCCAGCTCACCGGCAGCATCGCCCAGCAGGCGCCGAATTTCTTCTTCGTCGACATCCAGGGACCGGAGCGCGAGGGTTTCGTCAACATCCTGAAACAACAGGCGCCGGAGGGTGCGATCACCCAGGTGCCGATGCTGCGCGGAAGAATTCTCGCCTTCAACGGCCAGGACGTGACCCAGATGAACGTCCCGCCCGCCGGCCGCTGGGTGTTGCGCGGCGACCGCGGCATCACCTACGAGGAGAAGCTTCCTTCCAACTCCGCGCTGACGGCGGGACAATGGTGGGCCGCCGACTATACCGGCGAACCGCTGGTCTCCTTCTCGGCGGAAGAAGCCGGCGAACTCGGCCTGAAGATCGGCGACACCGTCACCGTCAACGTGCTCGGCCGCAATATCACCGCCCGCATCGCCAATTTCCGCAAGGTTCAGTGGGAATCTCTCTCGATCAACTTCGTGATGGTCTTTTCGCCCAACACCTTCCGCGGCGCGCCGCATGCCTGGCTCGCGACGCTCAGCGATCCCAAGGCCACCGCCCAGCAGGAGGCCTCGATCCTGCGTGCGGTCACCAACGCCTATCCGACCATCACCAGCGTCCGGGTCAAGGACGCGATCGATATCGTCGACCAGCTCGTCGGCCAGCTTGCGGCCGCGATCCGGGCCGCGGCCGCCGTTGCGCTGATCGCCTCCGTGCTGGTGCTTGCCGGTGCGCTGGCGGCCGGCAACCGGGCCCGTACCCATGACGCCGTCATCCTGAAAACGCTCGGCGGCACGCGCAGCATGCTGATGCGCGCCTTCAGCTACGAATACATGATCCTCGGAACGGCGACGGCGCTCTTCGCGCTTCTCGCCGGCGGCCTCTCCGCATGGTTCGTGGTCAGCCGGATCATGCGGCTTCAGTCGGTCTTCCTGCCCGACATTGCAGTGCTGACGCTCGCCGTTTCTCTGGTTTTGACCGTCGGAATTGGCCTCGCCGGCACATGGCGCATATTAGGGCAGAAGGCCGCGCCAGTGCTGCGCGAGCTCTAATTCGCCCACAGGTAGTATTTCCCGTTAACTCTCTGATCAAATTCCCGTCAGAGCGTCCCATAGGTTGCTAAAGAGCCCCGATAGCTTGCGTTTTTCGCTTGTCACACCTCTTGTATGTGAAACGATCTCGCATCATATTTATGCGCAGGCTTGCTGGAGCTCCGCAGCGGCGCCTGGGTCCGTAAAAAAGGGGGCCCGACACCGTGAATAATTCCGGAGCTTAAAGAGGAAACAATGGCTGACTTTAACAACTACCAGACCCGGGCGGCGCAGGGTCGCGCCCAGTCCGGCGCGATGATCGATGAAGGCCTGCGCGCCTACATGCTCAAGGTCTACAACCTGATGGCTGTCGGCTTGGCTATCACCGGTATCGCCGCCTATGGTATCTCGGCCCTCGCAACGACGACGGATGCGGCTGCAGCTGTCGCCCGGCTTCCGAACGGCATCCTGCTGACCAGCCTCGGCGCTGCGATCTACGGCTCGCCGCTTCGTTGGGTCGTCATGCTCGCGCCGCTCGCGGTGGTGTTCTTCCTGAGCTTCCGCGTTCATAAGATGAGCGTCGGCGCGGCACAGGCCACTTTCTGGGGCTACGCGGCCCTGATGGGCCTTTCGCTGTCGTCGATCTTCCTCATCTACACGTCGCAAAGCATCGTGCAGACGTTCTTCATCACGGCGGCCTCCTTCGGCGCCCTGTCGCTTTACGGCTACACGACGAAGAGAAGCCTGTCCGGCATGGGCTCGTTCCTGATCATGGGCCTGTTCGGCCTGATCATCGCCTCGATCGTCAACATCTTCCTGGCGTCTTCCGCACTCGGCTTCGCGATCTCCGCCATCGGCGTGCTGATCTTCGCAGGCCTTACCGCCTACGATACGCAGAAGATCAAGGAAATGTACTTTGACGGCGACGACGTCGCGGTTGCTGGCCGCAAGGCCATCATGGGCGCTCTGACCCTCTACCTCGACTTCATCAACCTCTTCACGTTCCTCCTCCAGTTCCTGGGCAACCGGAACAACTGATCTTGAGGAATTCGAATAGGAAAAGGCGGCCTCCGGGCCGCCTTTTTTATTGCCCGGCCTCGCGCCTCGGCATAGGCTTGGCGATCCCTTTCAACGGCCTGAAATCTCAATGACATTCCATCTCCGCGACGCCTCCCCCGCCGATCTTCCCGCCATCACCGAGATCTATCGCGACAGCGTGCTGAACGGCACCGCAAGCTATGAGATCTTGCCCCCCGACCAGGCGGAGATGACGGCCCGTTTCGAGGCGATCCGGACCAAGGGTTACCCCTATATCGCAGCGGAACAGGAAGATGGCACCCTGCTCGGTTATGCCTACGCCTCGGCCTTCCGGACCCGTCCCGCCTATCGCTGGCTGGTCGAGGACTCGATCTACCTGGCGCCGGAAGCGCGCGGCAAGGGCGTCGGAAAGGCGCTGCTCAAGGAACTGCTGGTGCGCTGCGAGGCGCTCGGTTTCCGCCAGATGGTCGCCGTGATCGGCGGTGCAAGCCCCGCCTCCGTGGCGCTCCATCGCGGCCTCGGCTTCGAACTGACGGGCACCCTGAAGGGCACCGGCTTCAAGCACGGAAAGTGGCAGGATACGGTGCTGATGCAGGTCTCGCTCGGCGAAGGCAATGAAACCGATCCGGATCCCGGCGTCTATCCCGGCTCGCTGTTTACCGAATAGGGCGCCGCCTCAGTCGATCAGCTTCAGCACCTTGTCGAACACCTTGAGCACCTGCGGCAGCTCATGACCGCGCTTCATGATCATGCCATGGGTGTTCATCACGGAGTAGGCGCCCTGCTTGCCGGCGAGCTTCGGGTTCTTCTCGATTCGGAAGAGCGGGCTTTCGCCAGAGCGTTTGAAGACGGAGAATACGGCCCGGTCCTTGAGGTGGTCGATCGCGTAGTCCTTCCACTCTCCCTCGCCGACCATTCGGCCGTAGATCCTCAAGATCGCATCGAGTTCACGCCGGTGGAAGGTGACCGGTGCGGGATCGCGGTTCTGCCGATATTCACTGAGATCGACGACAACGGCTGCGTCCCGGGGTCTCTGGCTCCCCGGCAAATCCGGCTGATCTGTCATCAAGACTCCCAAATCGTCATGTCAGAGTTGTGACAGTGTGCCCGAGAGGCCGTAAAAATCAACCCCGGCAATCCTGCGGGAAACGAACCGCACGATTTTATTCTTGCCCCATTTCGAACAAAAGAGTGCCCGATTTCGAAGCGAGATTGGCATCGTTGGTTGGCGCCGTTTTCAGCGCCATATGGCCCGGTCTGGTGCATTGACCCTTACCCCCAGCCCCCCAATGTTATTGGATCGGGCCGCCAACAACAGTTTCACGCACAATACGGCAGGCCAGAGACCGCACGCGCGGTCAGTATTTTTTACGGCCTGCCATCAGCACGGTGGCGCCAAGAATTGCCGCTGGCTCGCCGCCTTGGCCGGAAGTCTGCAGCAAGATCGCGCAACCATCCTTCTTCGACTTCCCCATCAGCTTGCCGGGCAGGGTCAGCTTCATGCTCTGGCCGTTCCAGGTGCCGACCGACTGCACGTCGTAGACGGCGTGCCAATATTCCATCGTCTTGCCGCTGTTTTCACCCTTGGTGACATCCACCAGCTGGCGTTTCGTGAAATAGGCGACGACGACGTCCGCCTGCCCCTTGCCATCGCCGATTTCGATCTCGATTTCGTCGCCACGCATCGCCGCGGTGACCGGGACGTCGAGCCCCTTGCCGGCCTGGCCGAGTGCCTTCACCTTGTCGTTGATGATCGTGAGGTCGGTGCCCTTGACGTGATCGCGGCCGTTGATGACGGCCTGCGGCGTGTAGACGCCGCTCCGCCCCAGCGTCTTGGCATAGCCGTATTGCCGCTCGGTATTTTCCCTGGAGCTCAGCGTATCGGTCCAGCCGAGATAGTTCCAGTAATCGACGTGGTAGGAAAGTACGACCATGTCTCCCTGCGCCACCAACTCACCCAAAGCGGCGTCGGCCGGCGGGCAGGAGGAGCAGCCTTGGGAGGTAAAAAGTTCGATCACGCCCTTCGGCGCCCTGACCTCTCCTGCAAATGCAGTGCCCGCATAAAACAGGCCCGCAACAAGGAGTACGGAGCGAAAACGAAAGGGCATGGGTGGCAGACCTTTTTATCAGGGTAACTGTTATCCACGATTGCTCGCGGCGATCAAGGGCCTAACGCACGGGATGGCGGAAAGTAACCACCGGGCGCCCTCAAGAGAAAGTCACGAAGGGGTGAAGACCGGATATTTGATCGGTTTCCGAATGCGTTTCGTCGGGTGCCAAACTTGGCGAAAAACGCGCCGAGGTCAAATCAGTTTGAGCAGGCCTTGAGTAAAATAAACGGCACCCACGCCGGTGACGATCCAGCGCGTCCAGGCGCGGAAATTCTGGTCGGTCATCTTCTGCAATATGTCGTTGCCGGCCCGCGCCCCGAGGATCGCGATCGGCGCCGCGACCAGCACCGCAATCCATTCGGTGGTCGGCAGTTCCGAGGCCGCATTCCAGTAGAACACCACCTTCGTGGCATGCGAGGCCACCTGTACGGCCGCCTTGGTGGCGATCACCTTGCGACGGTCCATCGTCGTGCGGATGAAGAAGATATCGATCGTCGGCCCCGATACGCCGACGCCGACCGTCAACGCGCCGGCGATCAGTCCGCAGGCCAGTGCATGCAGCGGCTTCGAGGCGTCGAGCCGCAGCTTCGATACCGGCATCCAGACCAGGATCGGCATCAGCCCGATAGCGATCGACACGACGATCAGGTCCGGCTGATAGTCGACGATCAGCAGGATGATGCTTGAGATGACCAGACCCAGGCCCAGGATGCCGAGAATGCGGTAGTCGATATAGGCGCGCGAGAACCAGGCACGCGACCCGTTCGAGACCATCTGGATGACGCCATGAATGGCGATCGCGGTACTGACGGGAAAGAGGAAAAGCAGCATCCAGAGCAGGATCAGCCCGCCCGCCATGCCGAAAATTCCCGAAAGCAGCGATGTCAGGAAAACGGTGACGGCCATTCCGATGAGGATGACGACGGTCAAGGGCGCGGGACCTTGGGGAGGACGATGTCACGCCGGCGACAGTTGTGCGGACATCGGCTATGGGCAAGGAAATCCGCCGGAGGTTTCGCTCCGGCGGATGATTGGCTGTTGTCGCTTAGGCGGCGAGGTCGCGCAGAACGGTCTGCAGAATGCCGCCATTGTTCATGTAGATGACCTCGTCGAGCGTATCGATGCGGCAGAGGATGTTGATTTCCTTCACCGTGCCGTCGCCGTAGGTGATCTTGGCGGTCTTCCATTCGCGCGGCTTGATGTCGCCTTCGAGACCGAGGATCTCGACGGTCTCGTCGCCCTTGAGGTCGAGGCTGGCCCAGGTCGTGCCCTCTTCGAAGACGAAAGGAACGACGCCCATGCCGACCAGGTTCGAGCGGTGGATACGCTCGAAGGACTGGGCGATGACCGCCTTGACGCCGAGCAGGTTGGTGCCCTTCGCGGCCCAGTCGCGTGACGAACCGTTGCCGTATTCGACGCCGGCGAAGATGACCAGCGGAACGCCCTCTTCCCTGTACTTCATGGCCGCGTCGTAGATCGACATCTCTTCCTTGGACGGATAGTGGAAGGTGTAGCCACCTTCCTTGCCGTTCGGGCCGAGCATGTAGTTACGGATGCGGATGTTGGCGAACGTGCCGCGCATCATCACTTCATGATTGCCGCGGCGCGTGCCGTACTGGTTGAAGTCCGCAACGCCGACGCCATGACCCGTCAGGTATGCACCGGCCGGCGAAGCGGCCTTGATCGAACCGGCCGGCGAGATGTGGTCGGTGGTGATCTTGTCGCCGAAGAGACCGAGGACGCGGGCGCCCTTGATGTTCTTGAGGCCCGAGCCTGTCTTGCCCATGCCGACGAAATAGGGCGGGTTCTGCACATAGGTCGAATCGTCGTCCCAGGCATAGGTCTGGCCCGGGGGAATCTTGACCGCCTGCCAGTTCTCGTCGCCCTTGAACACGTCCGCATATTTGGTTTCGTAGAGTTCGCGGGTGACGTATTTCAGGATGAATTCCTGGACTTCCTTCGAGGTCGGCCAGATGTCCTTGAGGAAGACCGGGTTGCCGTTCTGGTCTTCGCCGAGCGGCTCGGAGGTCAGGTCCTTCTGGACCGAACCGGCGAGCGCATAGGCAACGACGAGCGGTGGCGAAGCGAGGTAGTTCGCCTGGACGTCCGGAGAGATCCGGCCTTCGAAGTTACGGTTGCCCGAGAGCACGCCGGCGGCGATCAGGCCCTTGTCGTTGATCGTCTTCGAGATCGGCGCCGGCAGCGGGCCGGAATTGCCGATGCAGGTCGTGCAGCCGAAGCCGACCAGGTTGAAGCCGAGCTTGTCGAGATCGACCTGCAGGCCGGACTTGGCAAGGTATTCGCCGACGACCTGGGATCCCGGTGCAAGCGAAGTCTTGACCCACGGCTTGGACTTCAGGCCCTTGGCAACAGCATTGCGGGCAAGAAGGCCGGCAGCGATCAGCACCGACGGATTGGAGGTGTTGGTGCAGGAGGTGATCGCGGCAATTGCCACGTCGCCATGGCCGAGATCGAAATCCGTGCCTTCGACAGGGTAACGATTGTCGAGCTGGCCGGGCTTCTTGTATTCGGTGTCGAGCGAACCGGCGAAGCCGGAGGCGATCTTGTCGAGCGAAATGCGACCTTCCGGACGCTTCGGGCCGGCCATCGACGGCACGACGTCGTTAAGGTCGAGTTCCAGCGTATCGGTGAAGACGAGGTCGGAACCGTCGCCTTCGCGCCACATGCCCTGGACCTTGGAATAGGCCTCGACCAGTGCGATCCGCTCGAGCGTGCGACCGGACATGGTCAGGTAGTTGATGGTTTCGCCGTCTACGGGGAAGAAGCCGCAGGTCGCGCCGTATTCCGGGCCCATGTTGCCGATCGTCGCACGGTCGGCGAGCGGCATGTTGTCCATGCCCGGGCCGAAGAATTCGACGAACTTGGAAACCACGCCCTTCTTGCGCAGCATCTGCACGACGGTCAGCACCAGGTCGGTCGCGGTGACGCCTTCCTTGAGCTTGCCGGTGAGCTTGAAGCCGATGACTTCAGGCAGCAGCATCGAGACCGGCTGGCCAAGCATGGAAGCTTCCGCTTCGATACCTCCCACGCCCCAGCCGAGAACGCCGAGGCCGTTGATCATCGTGGTGTGCGAGTCCGTGCCCACGCAGGTATCCGGATAGGCGATCGTTTCGCCATCCTCTTCCTTGGTCCACACGGTCTGGCCGAGATATTCCAGGTTTACCTGGTGACAGATGCCGGTGCCCGGGGGAACCACGCGAAAATTCTTGAATGCCTGCTGGCCCCACTTCAGGAAGCGGTAACGCTCGCCGTTGCGCTCGTATTCGAGCTCGACGTTCTTGGCAAAGGCGGTCGGCGTGCCGAATTCGTCGACGATGACCGAGTGGTCGATCACGAGATCGACGGGAACCAGCGGGTTGATCTTTTCCGGATCGCCGCCGAGCGACACCATCGCGTCACGCATCGCGGCAAGATCGACGACGGCGGGAACGCCGGTGAAGTCCTGCATCAGCACGCGGGCCGGACGGTAAGCGATTTCCGCTTCCGTGAGGCCCTTGTTGTTCAGCCATTCGGCAACAGTGAGGATCTGTTCCTTGGTGACGGACTGGCCGTCTTCAAAGCGGAGCAGGTTTTCGAGCAGCACCTTCATGGAGAAGGGCAGCTTCGAAACGCCGGCAAGGCCGTTTTGCTCAGCCTTCGGAAGGCTGTAGTAAACGTAATCCTTACCGCCTACGGTAAGGATGGAGCGACAATTGAAACTGTCGAGAGATTTAGCCACGGAATAAACCCCGCTGATTAAAGAGCCAACACGCGCGTGCGGACGCCTATGCACTTCATGCACATCAGGATGCGGGTACGACCATTTCCGCTGTCCGCACGAGAAGATTTTTTGGGATCTTCAGGTCCGGCGGAAGATTGAAATCACGCCGGCCGCTGGCGTGGTTGCAGTGCTTATAGATAATTTCTAAGAAGGGTTCCAGACGCTTGGCGCCCATTCCGAATAAATTTTCGGATCGCGATGATTAAAATCTTAATGAAGGTCTCCGGCATGCGGCTTTTGGCCGAAAACTTGAGCGCAAGACGCGGCGAAGACCTGATTTTCACGGATATCTCCTTTGACCTCGGAGCCGGTGAAAGCCTCGTCCTGACCGGCCGCAACGGATCGGGGAAATCGACGCTGCTGCGCGTCGTGGCCGGATTGCTGCATCCGGAAACCGGCCGCGTCGCCTGGACATCCGAAAGTTCCGAATCAGGAATGCGCGCCGCCGAAGCCTGCCATTATCTTGGCCACCGCAACGCGATGAAGGCGGAGTTGACGGTTGCCGAGAACCTTGCCTTCTGGAAGAGCTTCTTTGGCGACGTGGATGGCGGCAAAGGTATCTCTCCGGCCGAGGCCGCCGAAACCGTCGGCCTTGGCGGCATCATTCATCTGCCCTTCGGTTACCTCTCCGCCGGCCAGCAGCGCCGCATGGCGTTTGCCAAGCTGCTGGTCGCTTATAGGCCGGTCTGGATCCTCGACGAGCCGACGGCCGCGCTGGATGTGAATGCGGAGGGGGCGTTTACGGAGCTGATCAATGCGCATCTGGCGGCCGGTGGCATTGTGCTGGCGGCGACTCACCAGCCGCTGGGGCTGGAGCGCGCTAGGGAGCTAAATATGGCAGGGTTCGCGGGTTTGGCGGAGGAGAGGTGGTGATAGCTGCTTTGCTCCCCCGTTTGCCGCGATATACAGGC
>NZ_PVBJ01000018.1:0-43827 GCF_002968565.1 Neorhizobium sp. T25_27 | reverse complement strand
GGGCTGGAGGAAGGGGCCGGGGCCGGCACCCAATACCGCTCCAGGAATTATGGCGTTGTTGAGCAGGAGTGAGTTTTCGAAGGTGAGAATATGCGTATCATCGACGATTGGCTGGAGGACTGGATTTCGGAGCGAACCAACGTCTTGGCAGATGATGTGGTTTCCCTCTCGGGCCGCCTACGACAGTCAGCGCTCGACGAGGGTTACTCGCTGAAGACGCTCGACCACGCCAGCAACGGCGATTTGAACCGGTTCGTTCGACAAGCCGTCGTTCATCATCTGATTGCGCAGTCCGCTATCGCGCCACTCACACCACCCTCGCTGGTGATAGGAGCTTTCCAGACGGCTCCGTCTAGCGCAAGGAGTTGCAGCAGTGCGGGCAAGCCGTTTAGCCGGCCCGTGGAGTTCGCCCGGTACGCCGAGTAGCACGGCGTCGCGCAGGGTCGCTCGCAACTCGGTGCGCCCGCTCAGCCGGGGCGGCGCCTGCGGCGCGTTTCCAGCTCCTGGCGCAACCGTCAGCGTTCAGTGCGAGCGGGTTCGAAGGGCATGAGCGTTGAGGGATTTTGACTCTGGCGAAGGCGGCGTCCGCTTCGTCGAAACCGCGGCAGCGCAAAACCGGAGCCAGCAGCCAGGGTCACCAGATCGAAGTCTTCTGGAGCGTTTACGGAATCAAGCGATGCGCGCCTACGGTCGGCCGCGCGGTTTTACACCTAGATTATTGACAAAAGCGCACACCATGTCGTCGCGAGAAGAGGGCTGATGACCTTGGCCCTGTTGATCACCGGGACGTATAAAAGATATCTGCGTACTGTCCAATCGAAGCAGTGGGGATACCGGTCGGCATCTCGTATGGTGAGTCCCTCCTCAAGTTTCGCTTCAAGCTGGAATCACGCAGCAGCTCGGCCGGTGCCTCGATCAACGATCCGAACGGCGGCTTGCCACGACCTGATCAATTCCCACGAAGTCATGCCGCTTGCGCACGACCGGGCGATACGTTGAAACCAGAAGAGCGGACAGCACGGGCCGGTCCTGCGATCTTGCTGATCCTGCTTCCCCGCGCCCTGCGGTGTGTGTAGAAACAAGCGACGCAACCAGTCGTATTGCACGAGTCGCCCCAGTCCTTCCTGAGGTCATCGCCGTTCATGATGAAGTCATCCCTCGATCATATGCCACCGCGCAAACAGCGAGAGCTCGGCAGGGCTCTGGAAATCCTGCACGAGGAGTTCGAGGATGCGCTGAAACAGGGGACGGCGGACTTCAAGAAGCGCGGCCGGATCCTGAAGATCATCCTGTTCGGCTCCTATGCCAAGGGTGGATGGGTCAACGAGCCGTTCACCATGAAAGGCTATCGCTCCGACTTCGATTTGCTGATCATCGTCAACGACCGCAGGCTCTGCGAATTCGCCGACTACTGGTACAAGGCCGCCGACCGGCTGATCCGCGACACGTCGATCGAAACGCCGGTGAGCTTCATCGTCCATTCCAGGCGCGAGGTGAACACCTACCTGAAAGAGGGGCAGTACTTCTTCTCCGACATCCGCAAGGAAGGCATCGTCCTTTATGAGCTGGATGACGAGCCGCTGGCGGAGCCGCAACCGCTGTCGCCAGTGGATCGGCTGAAGGTAGCTCTCGACCATTTTGAGCAGAGATTCACGGCAGCTACACGTTTCCTAGACATGGCTTATTTGGCGATTGAGCGTAGGTATAACGAACATGCCGCTTTCGAGTTACACCAGTCGCTCGAGCAGGCCTATTCCTGCGTTCTGCTGACGCTGACGAACTATGGCCCGCCTTCCCACAACATCAAGTTCCTGCGCTCGCTTGCCGAGGAACAGGATCGGCGACTGGCCGAGGCGTTCCCGCGCGATCAGCACCGCGAGCGCGCCTGGTTCAACACGCTGAACGAAGCCTATGTGAAGGCGCGCTACTCGAAGCATTACGAAATCAGCGAAGAGGCCCTCTCATGGCTGGGAGAGCGGGCCGCCGTATTGCTGGAACGGGTGGACCATGTCTGCAGGGAACACCTTGAAAGACTGCAAGGGGCGTAAGCCGAACTGAAACTGGGGCGACCCGCTTCGATCGAGCTGGCCAAACGAGTTCAATTTCGACGCTTCCTCATCTGGCCCGCCAATGGGATCCAATGACAAGCTTCGCGATAGGCGCGAAGATTGCGCTCCTGGAGAACCAGCGCCTATCGTTTTTTCTATCAATCAGGTCGTGGATCTCTATCCGCCAACGACCGTGGCCGGGTTCGGAGGATCGTTTCCAACGCAACGCGTTCATGTGCGTTAACGCTGATGCGTCAATTACACCCCTGCCCTGTCCATCAGTTCCTTCAGCCCCTCGGGATACGACATCCGGTTCCGCTCGCAAAATTGCAGAAAACGATTGAACGTGGTGATCGACGGGCGGATATTGAGGTTGGCCGACGGCTCTGCCGGCTTCCGGCGGCTCAACTTCTGGACCGGTTCGCGGGCGATGAACCCGTGGCGCTCGCCGATTTCATCGATCTTCCGATCTGAGATTCCAGGTTCAGATTCAGTGTCCGGTTTTATATCGGCAAGCTTGCCAAAGCCAAGGTTCTTACCGGTCATGCTGCTGCCCTCACGCTGGCGACGAGATCGACGAGTTCCTCAGCGAGCCGCAGGGCATTGTCCCTAGCCGCCGGCAGCCCGTTCACCTCGGATGGATCGAGCTCGACCAGGTCGAGCTGGTGGAAGAAGAGCGCCTTGTACGCCGACCGTTCGTACAGATGATTGCGGAACGTAGGCACATCTCCCGCCGCGAGCTGGCTGGTAATCTGCTTTTCGAGTTTGGTGGCGATCGCCGGCGACGTCCTCGTGAACAGGATCCGGTAGGGGATCGTCTTCTCGAAAGCCTGCTCCTCCTCTTGAATGAGATGGATGGCTCGCGCTGCCAGCTCGGCGTCGGTCGGGCTGGCCTGAATGGGAATGACGACTAGCTGTGCCCTGGCGAGCGCCCGCGACATTAGCCGGCTGGCTGTGCCCTCGAGATCAACGAACACGAACTGGTATTTCTTGCGATACTCGTCGAGCTTGGCGGTGATGCTGCTTTCGTTGACCCCACCGTCGACGATGACAGGATTCTTTGAGGCTCCCCGCCTCCAGCCCTCGATCGGCCTGTTCGGGTCGCAGTCCAGGATAACGACGCTAGCGCCCTGCTGGGCCAGTGTGGTTGCGAGCACGAGTGTCGTCGTCGACTTGCCGGCCCCACCTTTGGGGTTCGCAACGGTAATGACAGGCATAGGAGTCTCCTTTGACGCTGCATGCGTTAGGATGCTTGCCGACGCACCACGATGCTACTGCGTTAACGCTGACGCATCAAGTGCGTTCTTCTGCATTAACGTTGATGCGTCAATTCTGACTGCTCGAAATTTCTTCGGATAGCCTGCCAAATTTGATGAGCTTCGCCAGCTCAGCTCCTGGGAGCCGCCCCACCTAGCTCGAAGTCAGCCCGATAGCATCGGCTATCAAACCTGCCTGACCTGCCCCAGTCGTTCACGTTGATAGCTGCCGTCCTGTACGTGACGGCACCAGTCCAAGTTATCCAGATACCACCGAACAGTCTTCTGAATGCCCGTCTCGAAAGTCTCGGTAGGTTGCCAACCCAACTCTTGTTTGATCTTGCCCGCGTCGATGGCATATCGGCGATCGTGTCCAGGCCGGTCCTGCACGTGGGTGATGAGCGACCTGTATTCTTTGACAGGATGGCCGACACCGGGAGGAGCCAGCTGTTGCAGGACATCGCAGATAATACTGACAACCTCCAGATTCTGTTTTTCATTGTGGCCACCAATATTGTAGGTCGACCCAACTTGGCCTTCGCTGACGACCTTGTGAAGCGCACGCGCGTGGTCCTCGACGTAAAGCCAGTCACGTATCTGATCGCCAGATCCATAGACCGGCAGCGGCTTCCCCTCCAAGGCGTTTAGGATCACCAAGGGGATCAACTTCTCCGGGAAGTGGTAGGGGCCATAATTGTTGGAGCAGTTGGTCACCAGTACCGGCAGGCCATATGTTCGCATCCAGGCGCGAACCAGATGATCGGAACTGGCCTTGCTCGCCGAGTATGGGCTGCTGGGGGCATAGCCGGTGTTTTCGGTAAAGAGGTGGTGATGGGCATCACAGGTATCGGCCGGATGAGGCAGGTCGCCGTAAACTTCGTCGGTAGAGATGTGATGGAATCGGAAGGCCTGGCGATGCTCTGCGTCCAGTCCCTGCCAATAAGCTCGACTTACCTCGAGCAGGGTGTAGGTGCCAAGAATGTTGGTCTCGATAAAGGCCGCGGGACCGTCGATGGATCGATCAACATGGCTCTCTGCCGCAAGATGCATGACAGCGTCGGGCCGGTGCTGAGCAAATATCCGTTCCAGCTCGCCACGATTGCAGATATCGACCCGTGAGAACGTGTAGCGGTCAGAGGTCTCAACCTCGCGCAGATTTTCGAGGTTTCCGGCATAGGTCAGCTTGTCGACGTTGACGATGGAGTCGCCGGTATTCTGGATGATGTGACGGATAACTGCCGACCCGATAAAACCGGCCCCGCCCGTTACCAGAATTTTCATTCCCGTCGATGCAATTGATGGGTCAGCCGATGGCATCTTTCAAAACCCTGACAACGTGTTCCTGCTGCTCAGCAGTCAGATCAACCCACAAGGGCAGACGCACCAGCCTTTCCGACTGGATGTTGGTCACCTGCAAGTCGCCCTGCGCGCGGCCATACCGTTTTCCGGCGGGCGAAGAGTGCAGGGGCACATAGTGGAAGACCGAGAAGATATCGCTCCTCTTCAGCTCGCTAAGTACCTTCTGACGATCGATCTCCGGTGCCAGCAAAACGTAATACATGTGGGCATTGTGCTGGCATTCGTCCGGGACGATGGGCCTGCGAAGCAATCCTTTGGCCTCGAGCGGCTCAAGAAGCGCGTGATAATGTTGCCAGATGCCCAAGCGATGATTGGTGATGCGCTCGGCTTCTTCAAGCTGAGCAAATAGGAAAGCCGCGATCAACTCGCCCGGCAAGAACGAAGAACCCACCTCCTGCCAAGTGTATTTATCGACCTCTCCCCGGAAAAACCGACCACGGTCCGTGCCTTTCTCGCGGATGATTTCGGCGCGTAGCGCCAGGGCTGGGTCGTTTACCAGCAGGGCTCCGCCTTCCCCTGAAATTACATTCTTGGTTTCGTGAAAGCTGTAGGCCCCGAGATCGCCAATGCTGCCCAGTGCTCGGCCTTTATAGGCTGCCATCACGCCCTGCGCCGCATCTTCCACGACCTTGAGGCCATGGCGTTTGGCAATGCTCATGATGGTGTCCATCTCGCAGGCGACACCCGCATAATGAACCGGGGCGATGGCGCGAGTGCGCGAGGTGATAGCCGACTCGATCAGGCGTTCGTCCAGGTTCAAAGTGTCTTCCCGGATATCGACGAATACCGGAACACCGCCGCGCAGCACGAACGCGTTGGCGGTCGAAACGAACGTGTACGAAGGCATGATGATCTCGTCACCAGGCTCGATGTCGAGAAGCAAAGCCGCCATCTCCAGCGCGGCGGTGCATGAGTGCGTCAGCAGGGGTTTGACGCATCCGCTTTTGTTTTTCAGCCACTCGTGGCAACGCTTCGTGAAAGGACCGTCACCAGCGAGCATGTTGCCGAACTTCGCTTCCGCAATATAATATAGCTCCTTACCGGTCATGAACGGCCGGTTGAACTCGATTCTTTCGCTCACTGCATATCCTCTTGAAGCCTGTGCCACTCGTCGGCGACGCCGCGCAGATAGTCGCTGTACTCGCATGCCGGCATGCGCTCGATCAAGGTTTCAAACTGCGTAATGCTGAGGAACCCTCTCACCAGCGCCGCCTCTTCCGGACAGCCGATTTTTACGCCTTGCCGTCGCTCGATTGCTTCGATGTAGGAGGAAGCCTCGTGCAGCGCGGTACTGGTTCCGGCGTCAAGCCAGGCAAAACCGCGGCTCAAGCGCCGCACCTGCAGCTTGCCGAGCCTCAGGTATTCCAGATTGATGTCCGTTATTTCCAGCTCGCCGCGGATGGATGGTTTTACCGCCTTCGCAATGTCCAGCACGCTGTTATCGTAGACATACACACCAGGGACGGCGTAGCTGCTTTTGGGATGCTGGGGCTTCTCTTCAATTGAGATCGCCTTTCCGTACCGGTCGAACTCCACCACGCCGTAGCGCTCGGGATCCTTGACATGGTAAGCGAAGATTGTTGCACCACCCGTAAAGCTGGAGACTGCCCGGGGGAAGTCGTCCCCACCGGAAAAGATATTGTCCCCCAGCATCAGGATCACATCATCGGAACCCACAAAATTCGCCGCAATCAAAAATGCCTGTGCAATCCCTTCGGGTCTCGGCTGCTCGCGATACTGGATTGCCACTCCCCACTGGCTGCCATCCCCAAGCAAATTCTGATACCGAGGCAAGTCATGCGGTGTCGCAATGAGGCAGAATTCTCTGACCCCTGACGCAATCAGAACGGTCAGAGGGTAATAGATCATAGGCTTGTCGAAAACAGCCTGGAGCTGCTTACTGGAGACTTGCGTCAGAGGATACAGGCGCGACCCCGCGCCGCCAGCAAGAACAATCGCTTTCATTCATGTCTCCCCACTCCGATAGCGTCGCCGCGATCGGTGTCCGTTAGATGGATGCCTTCCACTCGACAAATGGAAGGGACAACATCAGTCTCACGTCTTTCTGGCGACGAGCAGTCGCGAACCACCCAAAGGGAAATCCAAACCAGTTCGGATGAGAGCGCTTTCCGCACGCAATATCCATCTGAAAGCACTATTGAGTAGGCTTGGAAGTTGCATCTCGCTTCGAACGTCGATTTCGTCAACCGATTTATTTCGGCTTAGCAAACGCGAAGCGAGCATCGCCGGTAGCAGCAGCGAAACGAATGAGGTGTCGCGAAGGACTGTGAAGCCCGCAGCAGTAACCTTCCTGCTCAATTCGCTGGCCGTGTACCGACGGCAATGGTGAGCGTAGTCGTCAAGGGGACTCCACAGCCATGGATGTTGCGGAACAGTCACCAGCAGCGTCCCTTTGGGCTTCAGCGCGGCGTGCATTTCCTGCAGGACGGTTTCATCTTCCTCGATGTGCTCAAGAACATCAAATGCGCCGATGGCATCAAATTCCTCCGCGAATGGGATTGCCCGCGCATCCATTTGCATCAGCCGTGCATTAGGCAATCTCTGAGAAGCAAATCGCAGACCCTCGATAAATATCTCGCTTCCGAAAATCTCAGCTTCAGGATATTTCTCGGTGACGCCGGAAAGTACAAAACCCGTTCCACAGCCAATTTCGAGTAAGGATCGGAAATCGGGGTGGTACTTGCTCAAAGCCCATTGGATGAGATCGTTGCGGGACTGGAACCAGAAGTTTGCTCCCTCTAATTCAGCTAGCTGCTTAAAATAAGATGCTTCGAAACCACCTCCCCCTTGAGCATATTCGGGTGCGAAAGCTTCAAAACCTTCGATATTTTCGGCAGTCCAGCCACACCGATTGCAAGCAGATTCGGCCAAAGGGCTGGCGCATTTCAAACAAATCATCATCGCTGCTGAACCCCTGCGCCATCGCGGTGACGAAATACAAAAAATCGGAGTGAGACGAAAAGGAAAACTGCGACGACGACTATCGATAGAGCTTGCACAAACAAATGACTCCAGCCGATCCGATCCACGAGGAACCACAAGATGCTATAATTCATTATATATCCCGATAGGTAGACAAGTACGTAACCGCCAAAAGTAGCCCCCCACTTGCCTTTGTGTCCGAATACCCATCTTCTACTCAGAATAAAATTTAGTCCGACGCCAACGACATAGATGAGCGTCATTGCAGTTTTGGGTTCGATCCTCAATTGCGTCGCACAAAAATACAGAAAATATCCCAGTGAGTTCATCAATATGCCAACGAGCGCATAACGTATAAATGGCGTATAAAGACGCTTTATCTCGACGAGTGTAGTCACCGGAGGATTAGGCCCGAAGTCGGTATGCCGCTCAACCAACCATTCCTCCCAGCCGAGTGCCAATAGCCAAATTTTCATAGAAATACGCCGAGAATCCCGCCGCCTTCATTGCCTCTTGTGTCCGTTGAAAATCATACGGCACCCTATGGATTGAAAAGCGGCTCTCATGGAAAATAGCAAACGACGCGCGGGGATCACCATCTCTTGGCTGCCCCACCGCCCCTGGGTTGCAGTACCTCTTGCCATCTTCCTCCCATAGCATGGGGATGTGAGTATGTCCCGACGAGAAGAGCGTACCCGGGATGTCTTTGAAATAACCTGGAGACGGTTTCATATATTCATCGAGCGGATCTTTCCAGCCTCCGTGAACGAAGCTGATACCCTGGATCATTGCCTCGGATTTGTGCCGACACAACCACTGCAGATTTGCATCGGTAATAGTCGTCCGTTGATAATCCAGGCAACGGTTTGCGCTATCCGAACGAGGGCACCCCTCGCCGCTGGTTAGATACCAGTCATGATTCCCCATGAGCATCTGGGCATGGGAATTTTGCAGTAGCTCACAGCATTCATTTATCTGCGAATAATATCCTGCTACGTCCCCAAGACAAACCAGTGTTTTTACGCCGAGCTTGTCCAACTCGTTCAACACCGCAAGCAAAGCCGGATAATTGCCGTGGATATCAGAAATTATCCCGATCATAAACGATGCTATCCTCTATATATCGCGCAGCGGTGCCGCGCTGGATTTTTGGCTGAGTTATCGGATTTCCATAAAGGAAAAACTCAAGCGCCATTTCAGATTCGTTATATCCGAAAGCAGCCCTTATCGAAGTCGCACTTGACACCCGCGGATTGATTTCAAGCAGCTTCCAATCCGCATTGACGCGCCGAAATTGCAAATTGGTTGGCCCCACAGGCCGAAAATGAGCGAATATAGGCCGAAGAGTTTCCTGCAAAGAAATATCAGTCCGGACGATGGCCTTCGCGGTCGATCCATCCATAGCGAGACGTCTCTGCAAAATTATATGGGCAAGGTACGCGCCTTCACCGTCTCCAAAAACCGCAACCGTATACTCTTCATCGTCTGTACCGATTATCGGCTGGGCGATGAGAGATTCGCCCATCGCTGCGGCCAGACTCTGAAATCCCCCGCGGTCCTTGACTTTCACCAACCCTTTGGATGCATAGCTTCTGCGAGGCTTGACTATAAAGGGCAGACCGAGAGTACTTTCAAGGAAGTCAAAATCACTGCTGCGATAGGTCGGAATATTGATCGCTGGAGATACAGCCTGAAGCTCTTCATACATGAGCCACTTGTCACGGGAAAGATCAATGAGCCTTCTTCTATTCAGGCAAATAGCTACCCCCATCTTCTCGATGAAAGATCGCTTATCCGAGAAAAAATGCGTATCCTGTTCAATCCCCGGCATAATGAGATCGACCCCTGCATCCGTTATGATGCGGCTCAAAACTTCCAGATAGACTGGGTCAGCCGTGAGGGGAACCTGGAAAAATTGATCTGCCCATCGCTGACCAACGGCGTCGGAATGGATGTCGATCCCCACCAATTTCACATCAGGTCGAGCCATTCTCAGTGATCGCAGAATGCCGTAACCGATGATTGCGCCGACCCCAGTCACTAGAACGGTAGTCATCGCGCGCTCCTCGCTATTTTTATTCCTTCAATTCCTTGGTGCAAATCGACGATCTCCATCATGCCGATTTCGTTATAGAAGGACGCGCTGTCTGGCGCTGGAAGGCTGGAGATATCAGCTTTTGTTGTATCGAATACAATCTTTCCTTGCGTTCCAAAGACATCAAAAGCGGTCTTGGCGACCTCACTTAAAGCCCAATCCCGATGAGAGGAAACCGGAAAAGTTCCCACCACCCGTTTCTGCAAAACCCGTTTAACAACGTCAGCCAGATCATCGACGTGCAGATAATTTCTCACGGCATCATTGCCACCGTACAGCACAACGTCCTTCCCCTGCACGGCTTGGCCGATGATATGATAGAACAATGGCTGATGAACGCGGTAATCATCAGTCGGCCCATACACCTGAGTGGGACGCAAAACCGTCAGAGCGAGCCCGAATTTTTGACAATAGAGAGAAACCAGCTCATCTCCGTGCCTTTTAGACAGCGCATAGACGTTAAAAAAGGGATGTCCTGGAGAGTAGTACGCAGAAGAGGATGACAATAGCACCAAGTGGCTGGCACCGACCTTCCGTGAAATACTCGCAACTGTTAAACTGCCGACCGCATTGACAATCTCGGACCGAAAAAAGTCGTCCTCCCCTTCCCCCCCGAAATCCGCAGCACAATGGATCACGACTTCGAACTGCTGCCCGGCGGCAAAATCATCGTCCTGACGCTCTAGATCCAAGAAAAAATCTGCATTCTTTCGACCGGCATAGAAAACCGAGTGCTCCTGTGAGAGTAGCTCACCGATATTCCGGCCAATCATTGAGGAGCTACCCACTATCAGCACTCTCATCTGGCGCTCGCGGCCTCAAATAAAAGGCCAGCCGAGAGTTCTGGATAGTCGACAGCTACTTTGCACATTCCATCGATTATATCCCTGCCGAGTTCCAGCGAGATCATCTGCTTTGTTGTAATAGGCTTGAGAAATATGCCTTCCTTTCGCAGGATGCTATATCCCGCCTCTTCCAATTCGGTAGTCAAAGAGTCGACCGTATAGTACCGCCGATGCCCCAGCACTAAGTCGCCCTCTCCCAAAGCAAGAACGTTGTCGAGAAGCCCAGCCGCAGCGCCAAATCTTCGGTGCAGCGACTCCGCGTTCGGAACAGAGACAAAACATCTTCCACCTGGGACCAACAGTTCGCGGTATTTCCGTAAAATATCGGCCGGTTGGGCCACGTGCTCAAGCACAAATCCCATAATAATGATATCAAATTTTCTTTCAGAAGAGAAATCCTCGAAGAAACCTTCAACTATCTCAGCCTTTGACGAGGGGAATACCTCTCTGAAATTTGAGATAACCGACTCGGAGCCATCAATAACCGTATAACTCTCAAAATATTCAGAAAAATGGTTGCAGCTATAGCCGTGGCCAATGCCAAGCTCCAACACATCATTGCTTGGTTCCGTAAGCGCCATAATCCGCCTCGGGTACCAGTTCAATATAATCTCATTATCGAACTGATAGGCAAAATCGGACTTATAGGCAGGCAGATGGCTATCGAGTGACATGGCTTTCTCCTTCATACGTCTTTTTGACAATAAAAAGCGGCCTTCTCTTCACCTCTTGAAAAACCTTTGCCAAATATAGTCCAACGATTCCGATCGAAAGAATAATAAGGCCGCTAAAGAACCAGACAGAAAGCATAAGTGATGCAAAACCACCAACCACGTGTTCGGGCCAAATCAGCTTCACCCCAATTATGTAGGTTGCGTAGATAATGGACGCGACCCAGGTAAGTACACCCGTAATGAACACCATAAAAAGCGGTGCAATACTGAATGACGAGAAGGATTCCGTAACCTGCAGAAGACGCTTGCCAACACTATAGGTTGAAGCATGCCCTTTAGGACGAGGAGACTTCACAAGGGGAATGCCTTTTTGCTGAAAGCCAGCCCAGGAAAACACACCCGCAAGATACAGGACGCGGTCTTCCACCGTAAGCAGGGCGTTGACATAGTCGCGCGTCATCAACCGGCACGTCATCGGATTATGCGGTATTCTCACGCTCGACATGAAGTTTATAGCCTTCCAGAATATCCCCCCCAAGAGATTGGCGCTTGCTGTCGATACCCGCCGTTCCTGAACACCGTAGACAACATCCAAATTGGAGCGTTGAAGTTCGTCGTGAAAGCGGGAAAGCCACTCGGGCTGCTCTTCCAAGTCGCAATCCATTAGGAGGACCAAATCTCCCGTCGACTTCTCCAAACCCGCGACAATAGCAGCATGGTGCCCAAAATTACGAGAGAGATCAATTATGCGGATTTTCGAGTTTCTCTCTTGCAGAGAAAGCGCGACCTGTAGAGAATCGTCTGGCGAACCGTCATTGACGAATACAATTTCATAGTCATCTGTAAGAGACTTAACGGCGGCCGTACTTCGGCTGACGAATGCTTCCAGATATTGTGCTGATCGATACATAGTACTTACGATAGATAGCTTCAAGAACGCACCCATTTCATCATTCGCCCCGCCTCCGGTCCGCAATGGAACAACAGGTCAAGAATAGTGACACCATGGGTGAATTCGCCCCAGAGTTGCTGGTATTCCGGATACCCGCCGTAATCAAACCAGACTAACTCAATATTGCGCTCCCGGAAGATTCCCTCGTCAATATAGTCTTTTGCTGCAGGACCAGAGATATATTCGGTACCACCAGCTTGGGCACATAGGTCCGCGAGCCGTTCGGTTTTCCCGTCCCCGAGGTTATAGTCCCAAGAATTGGAAATTATGGTTCGAATCGAAAGGTACTCGCAAATGGCCTCTATGAAGGCCCGGTTAATTTGCGAAAGATTGGCGAAGGTGGAACCAAGATATAACGGTTCAAGCCACACGGCAATTTCCTTGAAGTGTGCAGCACGACGATAGTTTTGGACCAATGTCTTCCAATGCACCGGCTGCCATTTGGCATCAGTAGTTACATCACGAATACGCCTGTTTATATTTTGCCCGACCGGGATCGTTAGCCACTGAACTCCCTGCGGAGTTTTGACTTGGTTGCGATTTCGCCAGTCATTCTTAGTGAACTGCATGTCGTCGTAGAGTATGAACTCATCCACCGCGGCGATCATGTCAAAATAGCCCTTCCACGGGATGTAGTTGGACTGGACGATAGCCACCTTCTTCACTTCACTTCTTTTCCTTCGCTCGTATGGCTCAGCAAGCGTTCAAAGCCTCACTCGATGCCGTCGCATTGTAAAGTTCTTGAGGACGGCTGGTATCGTCGTCGCCTGCGCCCTCTGCAGTCTGCCACCTCCCTATCTGCTGCTACCTTTCCGGAAAAGCCCCCCAAGCTCGGCATCGGTTCCGTTGGGGTGCTGCGGAGGCCATCGGGCTCAAACAACACCCAGGCTACAGCCGATGTTCTCAGCTCCGATTGCATAAAGGATTGCCGGCGGACTGACCTAATAATTTATAGTACCCCATAGTTCGCAGTACAACCATTGATGACATGCCCTCTGTCCGGCTACGGCTTGCCGCACAACATTTTGGGCCGTAGAAAACATAAAAATTCATCGACCATGCAGCACAAGCCTAACGTTCTGTGAAACAATGGACGTCTCGCTACATAAGGAACGCCGTCGGGTGCCTGACATGCAAATTTTTCTTAAAAGAGCTGAATTACAATTGTTCTTTGTTTACGCGGTCGCCCACCTTCCCATTTTTCTTTTATCAGAAGCCAGGTATTGGGACGACTGGAGCCTTTCTGGCGCCAGTAAAGATATGCTTTTTTCTGTTTTTACACAGGCAGGATCCCCGCTTGTGGGCTACTATCATCACGCTGTACAGACGGCGGGCTGGTGGATTTACGCTTTTTCTACATTTATTTTAGGATATCTTATCGTTCACATGTTTTATCTTATACTAAAATCGTTCGATTTCTCAAAAATTGATAGATTGTCCCTATCTATTCTGGCGGGGATCCAGCCTCTCTACTATGCCAGAATTGCGGCAATCAACAACCCGGCGTCTTTTTTCCTACTAATCTTTGTCTTCGCCACTTATATTTTTGTCATTTCGGTAAAAGAAAACAACAGACATAAAGAATACTTTTCGTATTTATTGTTTATATTTTCATTTCAATTCAATTCTCTAGTTCCAGCGTTCTTGCTGGTGCTTATCCTAGGAATATACCTCTTTTATAAAGAATCCAAAACTTTAACTGACGAATTTCTAATTGACAGAAGGTCGAAAAGAATCAAATACGTCATCAAAAAGACAGCCTTTATTGTGCTGATCCCGTTCATATATGCTATAATTCAGCATTTCTTTTTCAAAAAAAGCGGTATGTTTGTCGCTGATTACAATATTATCAATATAAAATTCTCTATCATAACTTCAGAAATTAAGGTAATATTCCTCAACTTATTCCCATTTGATGGCATATATCTCGAAAAGAAGCTTCTCTTGCTAATATTCGTAGCGGTCATGTTGGCGATCTATTTGATCACATCCGATCGAGTGTGCGGCAGCCGCGAGACCGAACGTAGTGGAAGAGGACTGATCGGCATCGGTGTCGTGCTGCTGGGACTGGGCGCCTTAGCCTATGTGATGGTCGGGAAGGAACCCTCCTACGAAACTTGGCCCACCACCCGTTTTCAGATACTGCTTCCCTTCGGCGCGGCATTTTCGACGCTGGGTCTATTCAAGGTTATATGTGCCGTTTTTCCGGCGAGGAATCCCGATGAACGTCATCGGATGAAAGTCGCCTCTTTTGGCGGCTTGATCGTGGTGTTCGTTGTAAATTGGTGGTTCGTGTATGGCACATTTTACATCGACCACCTGCGACAAGAGGCTTTTGCTGATACCATCAGGAACACTCCTGCCTTGCAGAGCCGCAATTCCGTGATCCTCGACCGATCGGGCCTGCAAGCGTTCGATACCCCCGCCGGATTGGGCGAATATGCCGGGCTGCATGAATCCGCCACGGGGAAGCGCGATGCATTGATCCTTAACTATGACTCTATGATCGCTTATGGAGGCTGGTCGGGATTTGTGAACAATTTCCGAAAGTTCTTAGGCGCTTGGACGAAAGTCGAAGACGCGGCGTTCGATGTTCCGGGATGCCTCTATATCATTCACCGCGGACGCGCCGGGCGAAATAAATGGTCCTATGCGGCCAAGGCTTTTGTCGTCAAGATAACCTATCCTGAACGCTATGCGGCAAGACGTCTCTTGAGTTTTGACGGCCCCTTTTGCCAATCATCCCGGTGAAACTCGCCACGTGACTGTCTAATTGCAATTGGCACGTCAAGAGCAAGTTTTGTCGAAGCAGCGCCGCCGGCTGCATGATTGTCTTCGCAGACGAGATCAGTCGCAGCAGGATGGAGCTCTCGGGACGAGCCTTCAATGTGGACGACGCATTCAGTTGGCACAGCGATGCAGCCCCATCAACGAAATGGCTCGGCTCACGTCTCGGCACCGAGGCTTCAAATGCCCAGTTTTGAGCGCCATGCAATGCTGTCACTCCTGCGGCCGTATTGAAGATACTCTCCATTTTGAGCATGGTATGATGACGACAGCAAGCTTACGCGCGACGGCCACGGCTGCTGGAATTGGTGAGGTAAAAATGGCGTGATGGCGAACGGTCGAGTCGGGATCGGACAACCCGATCAGTGGGCGCCCCTTGAAAGCGCGTTGGGCTGTCTGGGATCCAATCCGCGAGACTACATCAGGGTCAACGGCATGCATAAGCGGCAGTCAAAGGCCGAACACATGCCTACACCCGATCGATCTGCCGAAACATTAAATGTCCCTTGCCAAGCGTAGGCGGCCCACCACATCAGCAAAACCAAGGCGCTTTTCAGACCCTGATAGCAGCCAACTAGAGCACATCCTGTTCAATCCGGGTCATATCCAGCAGCCCTGAAGTAGTTTGCGCATTCTGCCGGTGTGAAGCGGGGGATCAAGGCGCCGACGGCATCCCATAGAGCATCGACCTTTCGCTCCGCCCGCGCCCGCAACATGGCTTTCGATTTCGAGAATGCGTTTTCGATGGGATTGAAGTCGGGACTATAGGGCGGCAGGAACATGAGCTTGGCGCCGGCCCGCTCGATGGCATCCCGCACACCGGATGTCTTGTGTGCCGGCAAGTTGTCCATGACGACGACATCACCGACCTGAAGAGTCGGGACCAGCACCTGCTCGACGTAGGCCAGGAAGACGTTACCGTTCATGGCGCCATCATAGACAAATGGCGCGGTCATTCCGGTGAGACGCAATGCTCCGGTGAAGGTCGTTGTTTTCCAATGGCCATGTGGCACGCCGGCGCGGCAACGCTCGCCTCGAATTGCACGCCCGCGCAGACGTGCCATCTTCGTCGAAAGGCCGGTTTCGTCTATAAATATTAGCTTCTCGGGATCGAGGTCGAGCTGACCATCAAACCAGACGCGCCGGCGCTTCAGGACATCCGGCCGGTCTTGCTCCAGTGCATGTGCGGACTTTTTTTAAAGGTCCATCCGCGGCCTCGCAACCAGGCACCAAGTGCACTCCGGCTGATCCTCACTTGCCGCTCGACGGACAAGCGCTCGACCATTTCATCGAGCGTTACGTCCTTACGGTCTTCGATTAGCTCAACAACGAATGCCTCGTGTGCGTCCAGCACCGACGGTCGTCGCCAACCTTGCGGCCGGGAGGTCGGCTCGCCGTCTTTCGCTCTTGCGATCCACCGGATGGCCGTCGAAATCCCAACCCCGAACCGGGCTGCGGCTTGCCTTGCTGACATGCCGGCCGCAGACGCCTTTAATACGCGTAGTCGAAGATCATCGCTCAATGCTTGCGCCATCACCCACCTCATCGCTGTGGATGTTGAATCAGCTTCGGCTCGCCGCGTCACCTCACAATCGATTCATCGATCACAGGATCTGCTCTAGTTGAACATTATAACAGG
The DNA here is from genome assembly GCF_002968565.1 of Neorhizobium sp. T25_27. Classification (NCBI taxonomy): domain Bacteria; kingdom Pseudomonadati; phylum Pseudomonadota; class Alphaproteobacteria; order Hyphomicrobiales; family Rhizobiaceae; genus Neorhizobium; species Neorhizobium sp. T25_27. The sequence continues at coordinate 27,229 of NZ_PVBJ01000018.1, read as the reverse complement.
AAAATGGTGCTGCTAGAGAGATTTGAACTCTCGGCCTCTCCCTTACCAAGGGAGTGCTCTACCCCTGAGCTATAGCAGCGTCAGCCGGCGCGAAAGACCCGCGTCGTCGGCAGCGGCCTATTGCCATAGGTTCACCGGCAGCGCAAGCCGCAAATTCCAAGTTCTTTGCCAGCGGGTGGAGAAAACGTCGCTTCTGCTTTCAAGAAGCCCGCTTTTTGGGTATGGAAAGCCATGGCGAATGATGAAGAACGGCACGATCCAGAAGGCGCAGATATCGGCCAAGGCCGCGGCGACCGGGCTCGCAAGGCGGCTGTAGCGCGCGAGGCGCAGCGCAAGGCAAAGGCTGCGGCCAAGCTTCGGGAGAATCTGATGCGCCGCAAGACCCAGGCGCGGGCGCGCCGGGCGGGCGAGGAGGATTCGACGGAAGGGCTGCCTGCCGCAAAAACGGACGAATCATCATAGCTTATGCGCCGAGACGGGTCAGCGGGCAGGCTATTCGGGCAGGCCATTTCAGCAATCATTGAAGCAGCGGCGGATTTCGTTTAAGGACGCCACCTTTCGCGCTCAGAAGGAAGAGTTACAACTTATGGATCGCATCAGAATTGTGGGCGGCAACGAACTCAAGGGCACCATTCCGATCTCGGGAGCGAAAAACGCCGCTCTGCCGCTAATGATCGCCTCCCTTCTGACCAGCGATACGCTGACGCTCGAAAATGTGCCGCATCTGGCCGACGTGGAGCAGCTCCTGCGCATCCTCGGCAATCACGGCGTCGATGTCGCCGTCAACGGCCGCCGCGAGCGTCAGGAAGAGAGTTATTCCCGCACCATCAACTTCACCTGCCGCACCATCGTCGATACGACCGCTCCCTACGAGCTGGTCTCGAAGATGCGGGCGAGCTTCTGGGTCATCGGGCCGCTGCTCGCGCGCGAAGGCCAGGCGCGCGTTTCGCTGCCGGGCGGCTGCGCCATCGGCACGCGTCCGGTGGATCTCTTCCTCGAAGGCCTGCAGGCGCTCGGCGCCACCCTGGAGGTCGACGGCGGTTATGTGAACGCCACGGCGCCGAAGGGTGGCCTGATCGGCGCCCGCTACGTCTTCCCGAAAGTGTCGGTCGGCGCGACGCACGTTATGATGATGGCGGCGACGCTTGCCCGCGGCACGACGGTGATCGAAAACGCCGCACGTGAGCCGGAGGTCGTCGATCTCGCAAAATGCCTGACCGCCATGGGCGCCAAGATTTCCGGCGCCGGCACCCAGACGATCACCATCGAGGGCGTCACCTCACTCTCGGGCGCCCGCCACCGGGTCCTGCCGGATCGCATCGAGACAGGTACCTATGCCATGGCGGTTGCGATGGCCGGCGGCGATGTCGTGCTCGAGGGCACCGAAGCATCGCTGCTCGACAACGCTCTCGACACGCTGCGCCTGGCCGGCGCCCACATCACCGAGACGGAAAGCGGGCTGCGCGTCGTGCGCAACGGCAACGGCATCCAGCCGGTCGATATCACCACCGAGCCTTTCCCGGGCTTCCCGACCGACCTGCAGGCGCAGTTCATGGCGCTGATGACCCGGTCTTCCGGCATCTCGAACATTACCGAGACCATTTTCGAGAACCGCTTCATGCACGTGCAGGAGCTCGCCCGCCTGGGTGCCAGGATCTCGCTCTCCGGGCAGAAGGCCCGGGTCGAAGGCGTGACGCGGCTGAAGGGCGCCCCGGTCATGGCGACCGACCTGCGCGCCTCCGTGTCGCTGGTCATCGCCGGCCTTGCCGCCGAAGGCGAGACCATGGTCAGCCGTGTCTATCACCTCGACCGCGGTTTCGAGCGCTTGGAAGAAAAGCTCACACGCTGCGGCGCGGTGGTCGAACGCGTCAGCGACTGATCGACCCGCAAGGCGGATATTTTGCAAAGGACGGTTGGGGCTTTGCCCTTGCCGTCCTTTTTTGCGTTTCTATCTTTTTTGGACGTCCATCTCTTTCCCGCCTCATATTGTTTGATCCGGCACCCTACGGAGATTTTCCCATGACCGATGCACACTCCCCCGTCTGGTTCATTACCGGCTGCTCCACCGGCTTTGGCCGCGAACTCGCCAAGCTGACGATCGAGCGCGGTTGGCCGACCGTCGTCACGGCCCGCGGCAAGGATCGGGTCGCCGATCTGGCCGATGGCAAGGATCATGTCCTGGCGCTCGATCTCGACGTGACGGACATGAAGCAGATTGCCGATGCAGTTTCGGCCGCCGAAGAGAAGTTCGGCCGCATCGACGTGCTGGTCAACAATGCCGGCTACGGTTATCAGGCGTCGATCGAGGAAGGTGAGGAGGACGAGATCCGCGCCATGTTCGACGCCAACGTCTTCGGCCTGTTCGCCATGACCCGCGCCGTGCTGCCGGGCATGCGTGCGCAGCGCAAGGGCCACATCCTCAACATCACCTCGATGGCCGGTTTCATGGGCCTTGCGAGCTCCGGCTATTATGCGGCGAGCAAGCATGCAGTCGAAGGTTTTTCCGATGCGCTCGCCCATGAAGGCGCGCCGCTCGGCATCAAGGTCACCTGCGTCGAGCCCGGGCCGTTCCGCACCGACTGGGCCGGCCGATCCCTGAAGCAGACGCCGAGCACGATTACCGACTACGCCGAGACAGCCGCCGCCCGCATGGGCGCGACAGCCGGCTATAGCGGCCGCCAGCCGGGCGATCCGGTGCGGGCCGGCGAGGCGATGATCGCCGCGACCGAGGCGGATCAGGCGCCTCGCCACCTGGTACTGGGGGCCATCTGCTATAATGCCGTCACCCAGAAGCTGAAGGAGCGCCTGGCCCAGATCGAACTCTGGGAGGAAGTCAGCCTTTCCGCCGATTTTCCCAGCTGAATGTCGGAGGCGGTGGGGTTTGCCGGCGGCCACTCGTGATCCCTATCGCTTGGTGCTGGCGAGATGGAAAGCACGATTGGACGCGTCGGGGATGGATTTGGGCATCATTTGGTTCACTCGCAACGCAGGCGCCTCCTTGAGAGGCGCCTGCGTCTGTATCTCCGGTGATGATTAGAGCCTTCCCTCTGCGAGCAGTTCGCGGGTCCGCTTCAGCGTCGACAGCAAGGCCGCTTTGTAGCCGTTGTCGCTGTCGAACTGGGTCTGCTCAGCCTGCTCCTCGGGGCCATTGGGCTGCTTGCCCCGCAGGCCGAGATAGCAATAGAACCGAAGCTGCAGTGCGCCGGCTTCATCCTCGAACAGCTCGTTGATGATGGCGCCTTCGCGCGGACCGGTTGCCTGGAAGAACGTGACCTTGCTCTGCGGTTCAAAGGTGATGATTTCGCGGAGATCAACACCGCCGATGGTGGCCTCGCGCACGAAGTGGGTCGAACTTTCTTCCATGACGTCGCAGCGGGTGCAGAGACCCGGCGGAAGGAACAGGCGCGCATCACGCGCCTTCAGCTGCAGGCCGCTCCAGACCTGCTCGCGGGTGAGCTTTGTTTCGCCTTCCGGATTTACCGGGACGATGGCGGTCGCATAGATCATGACGATGGTCCTTGTTTTGATATTGTGGGACGGCCTGCCTCAGGCAGCAGCCGCGGTTTCCGAGGCGAAGTCGCCATATCGGCGCAGCGGGCGGCCCAGAAGCGCAGTCAGGCGCTCGACGTCGCCGGCCTCGGGCAGCATTCCGTCGGTCAGGAACCGCTCGCCCATCATGCGCATGTCATAGGCCATCCATTGCGGCATGAACTGCTTGAGGTTCTGCTCGAAGGCTGCCGTATCGCCACCGCCATAGTTGATCTGGCGGGCAAGAACGTCCGACCAGATGGCGGCGATATCCGTTCCCGTGAGTGTGTCGGGACCGACGAGGTTGATGCGGTCGAGCGGGAGCGGCTGTGCAGCCTGTTCCCGACGCAGCAGTTCCCGGGCGGCGATCTCCGCTATATCGCGGACGTCGATCATGGCGAGACCCTTGTCGCCAACCGGCATCGGGTAGACGCCGTAGCCGGTGATGGCATCCTTGATCATCAGATCGTTCTGCATGAAGTAGGCCGGACGCAGGATCGTGGCGTTCATGCCCATCTGTTCGATCATCCGCTCGACACCGAACTTGCCGGCGAAGTGCGGGACGTTCACGTAGACGTCCGGGTGGATCACCGACAGGTAGACGATCCGTTCGATGCCGGCTGAGCGGGCGACGTTGAGCGCGACCAGCGCTTGGGTGAATTCGTCCGGCACCACTGCGTTCAAGAGGAACAACGTGGAAACTCCAGACATGGCGTTTCGCAGTGAATCGATATCGAGGAAGTCGCCCTGCACGACGCTGACGCCCGCCGGGAAAACGGCTTTCGAGGGGTCGCGGACAAGAGCACGGACATCAGCGCCGCGCTTGACGAGGTGTTCGACGACCTGGCTGCCAACATTGCCTGTGGCGCCGGTAACGAGAATGGTCATGATATTTCTCCGGGTTTGTTTGCTTGACACCCCGAATATGACCGGATCATTATCGCTCTAATAGACACTCAATCTAGACACACCGTCTCATCTCCGGAACAGACTATGGACCTCGTTGCACTGGCTGATTTCAACCTCGTCGCCCGCTATGGCGGCTTCGGGAAGGCGGCAAGGGCCACCGGCCGGCCCAAGGCGACCCTGTCCCGACGGGTTGGAGAACTGGAAAGCAGCCTCGGTCTGCGCCTGTTCGAGCGGGGCGTGCGTGACCTGAAGCTCACCGAGGAAGGACGGGCGCTCTTCGAGCGGACGGCGAGGCTGCTCTCCGAACTCGACGAGACGGCTGCGACTATTGCATCGGGTGCTGAGAAGCCGCGTGGCCGCTTGCGGATCAGCGCGCCACTCCTGTTTTCCCAGACCGCGATGGGCAGGATCGCGGCGGGATTCGCATTGAAATATCCCGAGGTGCGGCTGGAGATCACGACCGAAGATCGGGCTGTCGACATGATCGAGGAAGGCTATGATCTTGTGATCCGGGTCAATCCGGATCCCGACGAAAGTCTCATCGGCCGCGCCTTTCTCCATGACCGTCTGGTTGTGGTTGCAAGTCCCAGTCTTCCCCGGACTGTGGGCGACTCTCCAGTGCCGGGGGTCGTGCGCGGCGCCGGCGATCGACAGACCTGGAATGTCGCGACTTCAAAAGGGTCCGCGAAGATCACCATCGAGCCCGTCCTTTCTCTGTCGTCGCTGATCATGGTGCGGGATGCGGTCCGGGCAGGCGTTGGCGCCGCACGTTTGCCGATCTCGCTGGTGAGCCACGATCTGGCCGACGGCACCTTGCTGCATTGGGGGGATATAGAGGGATCGGAGATCGCACTATGGGCGCTCTATCCTTCCCGGCGGCTGCTCAGTGCCCGCGTGTCGGCGTTTCTGGAGTTTCTCAAGCAGGCCTTCCCAAATGAGACGCCGGATGAACTCGCCGCCTATATCGGCAGGTCATGACGCGACCGTCCTTCAGGCGCAGAATGGTCTGTGCGTTGTCTGCCCGCCCCATCTCCCTCCTCAACCGTGCGACACATCCGTCGGTGCGGATAAAGCTGCGTTCTGCCTTGCGCTCCGCCGTTGCTTCTTGCCTCGCCACATCCTATCTCAAGTCCTAAGAACTTTCGCGTGAATACGTGCCTCTGGATGGATATTGGAAGCGATGACCGACTTGAAGCTGCTGGCCCTTGATACGGACGACTTGGGCGTGATTTCCGCCCATATGCAGGATGCGGTCTTCAAGGTGGGCGACGTGCGCTGGTCGCAGCCCGAGCGCAACTTCTCGCTCGCCGCCAACCGCTTCGTCTGGGAGAATGCCGCGGCCAAGCAGCGCAAGGGGTTCGAACGCCGCCGTGCGGCGATTGTCTTCAAGCGGGTCGAGGCGGTGCGCTCGACCGGCATCAACCGCGGCCGCAAGGATGAGGTCCTGTCGCTGCTGGCGATCACCTTCTCGCAGAAGGGCGACGGCCCGGAAGGCACGATCGAACTGGTGCTTTCCGGTAAATCGACGATTGCGCTCGACGTCGAATGCATCGAAGTTGCTCTTGCGGATGTCGGCGGCGCATGGGAAACGGCGTCCAAGCCCCGTCATCCCTGATCTGGCCCGTTTGTCCGATCGGCCCGACCGGGATAACATCGTTTTTTGAGCTGGAAGGAATATCCGCTTGGCAATTTGGCTGGATCAGGCGTCGCCGGATTTTGAGGCAAGGTTTTCGGCATTTCTGTCGACCAAGCGGGAGGTCTCGGAAGACGTGAACACGGTGGTGCGCGCCATCATCGACGATGTGCGCGCTCGCGGCGATCGGGCGCTGATCGATTATTCTGCCCGTTTCGACGGTATCGACCTCGCCAAGGTCGGAATAAAGGTGACCGAGGCCGAGATCGGCGCCGCACTTGCCGCGACCGACCGGAAGGTGATCGACGCGCTGAAGTTCGCCGCCGAGCGCATTGAGCGCCATCATGCCCGCCAAATGCCGAAGGACGACATCTACGAGGACGCGATCGGCGTTGGCCTTGGGTCTCGCTGGACGGCGATCGAGGCGGTCGGGCTCTATGTTCCGGGCGGCACCGCGAGCTATCCGAGTTCCGTGCTGATGAATGCAGTGCCGGCAAGGGTCGCCGGCGTGCCGCGTGTGGTTATGGTCGTGCCGGCCAACGGCGGAACGATCAATCCCGCAGTGCTTGCCGCCGCCAACATCGCCGGCGTCACCGAGATCTACCGCATCGGCGGCGCCCAGGCCGTGGCTGCACTCGCCTATGGCACCGAGACGATCGCCCCGGTCGCGAAGATCGTCGGCCCCGGCAATGCCTATGTGGCGGCTGCCAAGCGCCATGTCTTCGGCACCGTCGGCATCGACATGATCGCCGGCCCCTCGGAAGTCCTCGTCATCGCCGACGGGGAAAACGATCCGGACTGGCTGGCGGCCGATCTGCTTGCCCAGGCCGAACACGATGCCGGTGCGCAGTCGATCCTCGTCACCGACGATGCCGGGCTCGGCAAGGCGGTGGAGGCGGCCGTCGAACGCCAGCTGAAGACCCTGTCGCGTTCGCAGACCGCTGCCGCCAGCTGGCGCGATTTCGGTGCTGTCATCCTGGTGCCGGACCTGCAGGCCGCGCTGCCGCTCGCCAACCGCATCGCCGCCGAGCACCTGGAACTCGCCGTTGCAGATCCCGACGCGCTGCTGCCGGGCATCCGCAATGCCGGCGCGATCTTCATCGGCCGTCACACGCCGGAAGTGATCGGCGATTATGTCGGCGGTTCCAACCACGTGCTTCCGACCGCCCGCTCGGCCCGTTTCTCGTCCGGCCTTTCGGTGCTCGATTTCGTCAAGCGCACCTCGATCCTACGGCTCGGGCCTGATCAGCTCCGCCAGCTTGCCCCCGCGGCGATCACGCTTGCCGATTCCGAAGGCCTCGATGCCCACGCCCGTTCCGTTGCGATCCGCCTGAACGGCTTGCCCCTCGACGACGAGGGCTGACGGATGGGGCAAGGAGACTTCCGGCTCTACGACGTCGTTCTGGACGACTCGATCGGGCGCTCGACGCCCGATGTGGAACACGAGCGGGCGGTTGCCATCTTCGACCTCGTCGAGGAAAACTCCTTCGAGCCGCTCGGACATGCCGGCGGCCCCTACAAGCTGAAGCTCTCGCTCGTCGATGCCAAGCTGATGCTCGGCATCACCACGGACAAAGACGAGCAGGTCGCGACCCATATCCTGTCGCTGACCCCCTTCCGGCGGATCATCAAGGATTACTTCATGATCTGCGAGAGCTATTACGAGGCGATCCGCTCCTCGACCCCGAGCCGCATCGAGGCGATCGACATGGGCCGCCGTGGCGTCCATAACGAAGGCTCGCAGACGCTGATGGACCGGCTGGACGGCAAGATCCGCGTCAATTTCGATACCGCGCGGCGGCTTTTCACGCTGGTCTGCGTGCTCTACTGGCGCGGCTGAGCATGGAGGCCGTGCCCGCACCCCTGACGAAGGCCAAAAGACCGGGCGCAATTCTTTTCATGTGCGGCTTCAACGTCATCCGTTCGCCGATGGCGGAGGCCATTGCAAAGCGGCTGCTGCCACCCGATATTTACATCCAGTCGGCGGGTGTACGCTCCGGCGAGCGCGATTCTTTCGTGGATGCGGTACTGGAGGAGATCGGGCTTTCGATCGGCCGCCACCAGCCGCGTACGCTGGAGCAACTCGAGGATGATTTTTTCGACCTGATCGTCACGCTGACGCCGGAAGCCCACCATGCCGCGCTGGAATTGACCCGTTCAAATGCCGTGGACGTGGTCTACTGGCCGACCATGGACCCGACCGCTGCGACGGGCACCCGTGACCAGATGCTGGATGCCTATCGGCAGGTTCGCGACCATCTCTGGAAGTTGATCGACGAGCGCCTTTCCGGCATCAGCCGGCATCCGGCCGAGACCGCCTGAAACCGCTCGCCGCAGGCCGCTTGAAACGACATTGAGAATAGCGCTCAAGCGAGGTTCACAAAGCGGACATGATTGTGTAGTTTCCGCGCAAATTTCCGGGCGGGCGCGAAAAGCGTTGCCGGCCCAAACCAACACAGGAAGAAAAACTATAGATGGCTAAAGAAGAAGTCCTCGAATTCCCGGGCGTCGTGACCGAACTCCTGCCCAACGCGACGTTTCGCGTGAAGCTGGAAAACGAACACGAGATCATTGCCCACACCGCCGGCCGCATGCGTAAGAACCGTATCCGCGTTCTGGCCGGCGACAAGGTGCTCGTCGAAATGACACCTTACGACCTGACCAAGGGCCGCATCACCTACCGCTTCAAATAATCCTCATCATTCGCGGCGGGCTCTCATGGCGCTGGAACAAAAGCTGATACTGGCCTCCGGTTCTCCGCGCCGCCTCGACCTCCTCAACCAGGCCGGCATTACGCCGGCGCGGCTGATGCCGATGGATATCGACGAGACGCCGAAGAAATCCGAACATCCGCGTTCGCTTGCCCGCAGGCTTTCGACCGAAAAGGCCGAAGCGGCGTTGGCGGGGATCAGAAACGATCCGGCCTGGCGGCACAGCTATATCCTGTCGGCCGACACGGTCGTCGCCGTCGGCCGCCGCATTCTCGAAAAGACCGAATATACGCAGGAGGCTTCGTCCGCCCTGCACCTGCTCTCGGGACGCGGCCACTGGGTCTATACCGGCATCTGCCTCATCACCCCCGGCGGCCAGTTCCGCCAGAAGGTGGTGCAGACCAAGGTGCGCTTCAAGCGGCTTTCCAGCCGCGAGATCGAAAACTATATCGCGTCCGGGCAATGGCGCGGCAAGGCAGGCGCCTACGCGATCCAGGGTATTGCCGGATCGTTCGTCCAGAAACTCGTCGGCTCCTACACCAATGTCGTCGGCCTGCCGCTTTTCGAGGTGACCGGACTTCTGGCCGGTGAAGGCTTCGACGTGGTGGCCGCCTGGCCGGAGGGCTGATAGAGGCGAATTCAGACGGCGCAGGCCGGTGGAGCAAGCCCAGAGGTGCTCCGGTTGCGCCCGCAGGTGTCATCGGCGTTGGAAGGCTGCCAGATGCGTCATGCCCCTGTAGAAAGGAGTAATCAAAAGATGACATCAGAACCGATCAAGACCGGCGGCAAGGTCGAGCCGCTCAGGAAAACGAGGCCCTGCCCGGAATGCGGCAAGCCGTCCGCCCGCGACCACTATCCCTTCTGCTCCGACCGCTGCCGCACGCTGGACCTGTCGCGCTGGCTGACGGGTTCCTACGCCATTCCCGTCTCGGACGACGAGACCAAGGCCGACGGTTCGGACGACTGAGGCGGGCAGGTCGTGCCTGTTTTTGTTCAGGAAATTGCAATTTTTGCAAACCTGTCAAAAAAGTGGGCTCTGGCGCTGGACATGGCCGAACAAGATGTTATAACCCCGCTCGCTCCGGGGGACATCCCCCGCCGGCCTCGGGCCGGAAGGCTTCATAGGCCTCGATGCCCGGATAGCTCAGTTGGTAGAGCAGCGGATTGAAAATCCGCGTGTCGGTGGTTCAAATCCGCCTCCGGGCACCATTCTAAGCCTTTGGTTCGATTAGCGTTTTCCACTATATAAGCACTTTCTCATAAAAGCGAGTTTGACTTTACTCGCCAGGATTGACGACTTTCGTTTTTCTTTTGAGCGCGCCGGCTTTGCTTCCTTGGCCTTGTGCATTTCGTTGATGAGATGAACTTCCATGTCGAAGGCGAGCGTGTATTGCCAGCCTCTCAGGACAGCCATCTGGCACGACCATGCGGCGGCGCGATAAAACCTTCAACAACAAGAATGTCGACGTCTCTGGCGTCGTTTTGCTGTGGAGTTAGGTCATAGGACCAAGGGCTTTCGGGAATGCGATGATCGTTGGCGAAGTGCCGACGCTTGATCACTACAAGCTGGCTTTCGATGCTGTCGCAAAGCAGCGGTAATACGACAATCGCCTCACCATTGTAGCTATGAGGGTAGCACAAAGGCGCTATGGGCCACCCAGGCAGCAGCCTACATTGCCTGGCGCGATGGCGCCGCCGACCATTGAAGAGTTCATCGGCGGCATCACGCCGATTGCCTGGCCGAACTGATCTAAGGGAAGCCCGCCGTGCAAGGGCCTGCGTCGGTCCGCCGTGATGTGGGCCCTCAACCCGACGCAGAACAAACAGGTTCAAAAAGAAGAGGGCTCGCCCGTGTTTCCCGTTCGAGCCCTCAACGGTCTTTTGGCGGCGGGAACATCGCAGATAACCTGACATAGCCCATCCCCCCAATCAGGTTAGACCTTTTAGCGTAGCATCCCGCCGCTGCCTGATCTCGCCACTGCGGCAACCGAGGATAACGGCCGCGATCTTCTCTCGCGGTTTTATTTCTGGGTGCCGTGGATTGTACTGGTCTTCTCCTTGAAATCGTTGCCGGGATATGTTGATGGAGGTCCATGCATCTTCCGCGTGGAGCAGTAGAATTGTCAAAAAAAAAAGCGTCAGTATTGCGATGGGCCGACCGTTACCCGCGGTTTAGCTCACTCGTTCGTAAACTGGACCCACGCCACCTCACATATCCGAATGTCGCTATTTTTGGAGCGAACCCTGTCCTTGACCTGACAGGCCGGGTTGAAGTTCCGGTCGGGACGATCGGCAATCGTGTTGCCATCATCGTCTTTATTGGGCAATCTCTCAGCGTCAACAACGTCCCGACGCCATATGTGCCGGCCAATTCGGCTATCGACCAACTCAACATCTATGACGGGAAGCTGTACCAAGCCAAAGACCCGTTGCTTGGCATCAACGTAAGTGGCGGCCCCGTCACAGAAAAGCGCGGAACATGGATGCTTGCCATGGCCGATAAGCTCATTATCGATGGACACTTCGACCGCGTGATCATTGTACCGATGGCTGTCGGGAACACCCGTGCGGACCAGTGGGCAAGCTCCACCTCTGCTCCATACCTATTCAACAACATCAATGTCGTCGGCCTGAGGCTCCGCGACCTTGGCTTGCCCTGCACCGCAATCATGTGGGGACAAGGGGAAAGCGACACAATCGCCGGCACCTCACAGGCAGCCTACACAGCGGCCTTGAACAAGGTCATTGCAGAGTTCAATCGGGCGATCCCTGGCTGCCCGTTCCTTGTCGCCCAGGAAGCCTATTATTATGGCAAGACCAGTCCGGCAGTCCTTGCCGCGCAGGCAAGCGTCGTCAACGGCACGACGGTATTCGCAGGCGAGAATGTTGAACTGATCGGCCCCTCCGGTCGCTATGACAATACGCATTTGAACGAAGCCGGCGCCCTCCATCGAGCCTCACTGGCTGTCGCTGCCCTCATGGCCGCTCTCTAGACCCAGCGTAAAGGCCTGGTCGCCGGTTTGGTCGAAATTTGCGGCGCAGTTGGAGAGCGTGTTTTCGCAATCGGCCGGACCATCTGTTCAAACGCATGCTGAACCACTATAGCGATCCGCAGCCCACAACGATGGCAGGAACAGGAAGTTAATTCTTGAAAATCTCAAAAAGCAAAAGGAACGCGCTCGATAGCGACACCATTGTACGTGTTCTTAAGCGCATCGTGGCCGAAAATGGTCGTGACCACGTCATGGGATATAGCTTCGCGATCGCCTGCTTGGTCGCGGTAGCGCTTTCTACTGCCTTTACCGCCTGGATCATGCGCGTCATTATCGACGAGGCATTCGCCAACAAACGCGCAGAGGTGGTTGGGGTCATATGCTTGTCGATTTTTCTCGCGTTTGTTCTTCGTGGCTTCGCAAGCTACGGACAAGCTGTGGCTCTATCGAAAATCGGAAACAACATCGTCGCTCGCTATCAAAAGCGAGTTTACGCCCATCTCATGACTTTGTCGGTCAGCTTCTATAACCAGAACAGATCAGCGCAACTGGCTGCTCAGGTCAATCAGAATATCGGCGGTATCCGTGACGTCATGAACCTGACAGTCACTTCAGTAGCACGCGATCTGCTCACATTCATTTCGCTTGTCGGCGTTATGATCTATCAGGATCCGCTTCTTAGCTTGATCGTCTTTGTGGCCGCACCATTGCTTGTCTTTGGTCTGAGGCACCTTTCCCTGCGGCTTAGGCAAGCAACAAAGGAGGCCATCCAACTTAACAGTCGTGCCTTCGGTGTGATGCAGGAGACTATTCAAGGCATTCCCATCGTAAAGGCATTTACTATGGAGCGTGAGCTTGAAAAGAAGCTGAATGAGATTATTGACCATTCAGAACGCCGCGCAAACAAGATCGCCAGGCTTTCCGAACGCAATGCACCTATGACGGAAAGTTTTGCGGGTATTGCTGTGGCAGGGGTGCTTGCATACGCCGCATATCGTTCCATCTTTTACAATGTCCCTCCAGGCGCATTCTTCTCCTTCGTGACCGCGCTACTGCTCGCATATGATCCCGTCCGACGCCTCGCCAAGCTACAGGTTTATCTCGAGCGAGCGGCGGTCAATGCCAGAATGCTCTACGACATTCTTGATATGCAGCCAAACCAGCGCGACCTTCCCGATGCGGTGCCGCTGCGAACGACGGAAGCAAGAATTGAATTCCGAAATGTTGATTTTGCTTACGGTGGTCAGCCGGTGCTGAAGAATATCAGCTTTGTTGCGGAAGGCGGAAAAACAACCGCACTCGTCGGACCTTCTGGCGCGGGCAAATCGACCATCATCAATCTGATCCCGCGGTTTTATGATCCCACAGGGGGTCAGATCTTCATCGATGGGCAGGATATTGCTCATATAACGAAGGATTCGCTGAGGCGACATCTGGCCTACGTGTCACAACAGCCTTACCTTTTCGAAGGCTCTATCCGCGATAACATTCGTTACGGCCGTCCCGATGCGACGGATGCCGAAGTGGAGATCGCGGCCGAGCTTGCCTACGCCCACGATTTCATAATGGCCAAGCCATCAGGCTACGACACGCCTGTAGGCGAGAACGGCGTCACCCTTTCAGGCGGAGAACGCCAACGCCTTTCGATTGCCCGAGCCCTCGTTCGCAATGCTCCCATTCTTTTGCTCGACGAGGCAACCTCCGCACTCGACACGGAGTCCGAAGCCGCTGTTCAGATGGCTCTTGACAGAGCAATGACCGGACGCACGGTTGTTGTGATAGCGCATCGACTTTCCACAATCGTTCAAGCGGATAAGATCGTCGTCATGCAACAAGGTAACGTCATTGAGCAAGGCACTCATGAGACCCTGGTTCAGGTCAAGGACGGCCTTTACGCCCGATTAAACAACCTTCAGCAGCCATTGCGCGGAGGCTAAGCGAACTCTGCAATCCGATTCGTCGCAGTCGAGGCGGTCGTTTCCCCCATTTGACGTTGGCGCCTCCAACTCGCTCGCTTCTCTTCGCAGTTTCCGCGGCTACGTCGCATCACCGTGTGAGGAAAGGCACTCCCTCTATGGTGAAGGCAAAAGACCAATTGCCAGTCGAGTATCGTATCAAATCGATGGAGACGACCATTTGGTCTAGTCGCTCTTGAACGATCAGACGCGGCACGATAGAAGCGACCCCAGCGGAGGGATACTCTTTTCGGCTGGATATATTATGCTGAGGATATCATGAAAAAGGTCCTGGTGACGGGTGCCGACGGTTTCATCGGGTCTCATCTCGTAGAATCGCTGGTGAAGACGGGCGTGAGCGTTCGTGCGCTTTGCCAGTATAATTCGTCCTCAAGCTGGGGCTGGTTGGATGGATCCCAATATGCGGGAAACTTCGAGGCCGTTCTCGGCGATGTGCGCGACCCCGCGCAAATGCGCTCGATCGCAAAAGGCGTCGATACCATCTTTCATCTCGCTGCGCTGATCGCAATCCCCTACTCATATCAGGCTCCGTCCAGCTACGTCGATACCAACATTCACGGCACGCTGAATGTGCTTCAAGGTGCTCTCGATGCCGGCGTGGAATGCTTCGTTCAAACTTCGACCAGCGAGGTCTACGGAACGGCGCTCTCTGTTCCAATAAACGAGAGTCACCCTTTGCAAGCGCAATCGCCATATTCGGCGACCAAAATTGCATCCGACGCTTTGGCTTTTAGCTTCCATTCGAGCTTCAGTCTGCCTGTGGTCATCGCCCGTCCATTCAATACCTTTGGGCCAAGGCAATCAGCCAGGGCGGTGATCCCCACTGTCATCACCCAGCTTCTGAACGGACACCGATCTATAAAACTGGGATCCCTCTCCCCAACGCGCGACTTCAACTACGTTCAGGACACCTGCGACGCATTCGTCGCCCTTGCCAGGGCGCCTGAAGCGATCGGTAAGACTGTCAATATCGGTTCCGGCCGCGAGATTTCCATTCTGGATACGGTCCATCTCATTGCCCGGCTCGTCGATACGCCAGTCAACATCCAGTGCGACGAACAGAGACTTCGTCCCGCCAATAGCGAGGTTGAGCGGCTTCTCTGCGACAACAGCCTCATTCGCTCGCTCACTGGCTTCATGCCGAGCTATTCGCTGGAGGAGGGGCTGCGAACAACCATCGAATGGATGCGCGATCCGATCAACCTGAGCAGGTATAAGGCAACTCTATACAATGTCTAGGCGAGCCGTAATTCTGGCGGGCGGCCAAGGTACGCGGCTAAGGCCTTACACCGTGGTCCTGCCAAAACCTTTGATGCCGATTGGCGAATATCCCATTCTTGAAGTCATCGTTCGCCAACTGATCAGTGCCGGCTTCACCCACATCACTATGGCGGTTAATCATCAGGCCGAGATCATCAAGGCTTTCTTCCAAGACGGTGCGAAGTGGGGTGTTCGGATTGACTACTCCCTGGAAGATCGGCCCTTGGGCACGATGGGTGCCCTAAACCTCATTCGCGATCTGCCCGACAATTTTTTGGTGATGAACGGTGATATTCTGACCGACCTCGATTTCGCGGCGTTTCACGATAGCCATGTGCGAAGAGGCGATATATTCACGATCTCCGCCAAAAACCGCGAACACCGCATCGATTACGGGGTGTTGGACACGGACCAGCAAGGCATGCTGTGCGGATTCCGCGAGAAGCCAGTGGCCAATTATCAGGTCAGCATGGGCGTCTATATGCTCTCGTCGAGAGCGATCGCACATTTTCCCTCCGAAGGAGCCTACGGTTTCGATCAGCTGATGCTCGATCTTCTCGCCGCAAAAAAGCCCGCCTATGTTCGACCTTTCGACGGATATTGGCTGGATATTGGCAGACCTGATGATTACGCCCTTGCCATCGAGGAGTTCGAATCGATGCGACACAAATTTTTGAATGACTGACGCGGTTGTCACCGGCGCGGGCGGTTTCATAGGCCGGAAGCTGATCCGGGCGCTCGAGAACCGAGGCACCGAAACCCTCGCCCTCGATCGGACCCACGACGTATCTGATCCGGCGATGTGGCGTGATCTGCCGCCGGCGCCGGTCTTGTTTCACCTGGCTGGCAGAAGCTATGTGCCCGACAGTTGGACCAATGCCCCTTCCTTCCTCGCGACGAATGTCGTCGGAACGCAGAATGCACTTGAATGGTGCAAGCGTCACGGTGCTCGAATGGTATTTGCCAGCGCCTACGTTTATGGCGTTCCCGCTAGCTTGCCAATCCGGGAAAGTGACCCGGTCAATCCTAATAATCCATATGCAGTCTCGAAAAGGTTCGCCGAACAGCTGTGTGAATTCGCGGCCATCCACGAGAATGTACCTGTTACCGCGCTGAGGATATTCAACGTTTACGGCCCGGGGCAAAGGCCTGAGTTCTTGATCCCTATGCTAATCTCGCAGATAAGCTCGAAGTCGGCAGTCAATGTAATGGACCTGACGCCTCGACGGGACTTCGTTTACATCGATGATGTCGTCGATGCATTCATCGCTGCCCTACAGGCTCCAGATGGCTATAACTGTCTAAACATCGGGTCCGGCATATCCCTGTCGATCCAAGATATAGTCGCTGTCATTCAACAGGCCTGCGGAACAAGCCTCCCCGTAAGTTCGTCTTGCGCGGCTAGGCGGAATGAGATACTTGACGTGCGCGCTGACATAGGACGCGCGGAAACGATGATTGCATGGCGCCCGAAGTGGGATTTTTCAGCTGGCATCAAGGCTATGATAGCGGAGCGTTAGATTGACGGAGCGCAACGTCCCGATTAATAAAGGCAACTATTCCATGGATACCGATGAGCGCGAAGCCGCGTTCGAAAAGTATCGAGGCGAAGGTTGGGAAACTGAATACGCGCTCTATCGCAAAAGATGGGCGGAGTATGCCAAGAACCAGGAGGTTTCCGAATATCCTCTTCTGGTTGACTTGGAGCTGGCATCGATCTGCAACCTCCGTTGCCCGATGTGCTACACTATCAGCGACGAGTTCAAGAAAAGTGTCAACACGACACGTATGGATTGGGATCTATATCGTCGCATCATCGATGAGATCGGCGGTAAGGTTCCAGCAATTCGCTTGTCGTTGCGTGGCGAAGCCACCCTTCATCAGCGGTTTGCAGACTGTGTCCGCTATGCCAAGGACCACGGGATCAAAGAAGTTTCGACGCTTACCCACGGCTTCAAGCTAAACCGTAAATACTTCGAGCAGATCGTCGATGCCGGTATCGACTGGATCACGATCTCCATCGATGGGACCGGGCAGACTTACGAAAATATCCGTAAGCCGATCAAGTTCAATGATCTGCTTGAGAAAGTCAAAGGTATCAAGGCCTATAAGGAGGAGCGCGGTCTTAATCGGCCTGTGATCAAGGTACAGGGCATATGGCCGGCGATCAGGGAAAATCCCGATCTCTATTACGAAACGTTCGCGCCCTACGTTGATCTTGTTGCCTTCAACCCGTTGATCGACTATCTCGGAAACGATACCGACGTCGCGTACCTCGACAATTTTACTTGCCCCCAGCAGTATCAGCGCCTCGTCATTGGTGCCGATGGGCTCGTCATGAAGTGCTCGAACGACGAGGAAAACCGTGAGGTGATTGGCAACGCAAAAGACCAGACGGTGCATGAAATCTGGCACAGCGAAAAGATGAATGCAGTCCGAGCGCTCCACAAGGAGCCTCAGGGCTTCTTGAAGAGCGAAGTCTGCAGGCGTTGTTATCTTCCGCGCCTCACCAATGATGAATCTGCCGAGATTGGCGGACGCAAGGTAGTTGTTCACAACTACGTAAATCGCAGTCAAGAAATCGGGATGTAAGGTTTTGACAATGGTGGATCGCGCCTCGTATCGAAACAGGGGCGGTCTCTTTCAAAAGATAGTCTCTTTCTACAAAGAGAAACGCTATCTTTCGAAGTGCGGCACTGACTTCGTCTGCAAGCCGAGCGCCGAGTTTCGTCTCGTGGATCATGCGGTCCTTGAAGTCGGCGACGGAGTCACAATTCAAGACTATTGCTTCTTCCAATTAACGATGCCGCACCCGCACGTTGTCATTGGAAGCAATACTGTTATCGGCCGCCGGAACATTATAACCGCAAAGAACCGCATAGAGATTGGCAAAAACGTTCTCATCGGATCAGACGTGCAAATCATCGATCACAGCCATGGGATTGCACGCAACCGCCTCATTCGCGAACAGCAGGCGGAGATCGGGCAAGTCGTCATAGGAGACGATGCGTGGATCGGCGCGGGAGCCAAGATACTGATGAACAGTCGCGTCGGCAAAGGAGCCGTCATCGGGGCGAACGCGGTCGTAAGAGGGGAAATCCCTGACTATGCGATCGCTGTCGGTGTTCCCGCTAAGGTCGTGAAATACAGGGAGTAGCCGATGTTCCGCAACTATCGCACCGATCGAACGTATATCATTGCTGAAATCGGGGGAAATTTTACAACAGTCGAGCAGGCTGTGCGTCTGATCGATGAGGCCAAGGCCACGGGGGTCGACGCAGTTAAGCTCCAGACCTATCGGGCTCGAACGCTATCAACGCGGGGGGCTATGTTTGACATGGAAAACACGGGGGTCACGTCCCAGTTCGAGTTGTTCCAGCGCTACGAGGTCGATGAAAGCCTTCATGAAGAGGTGTTCAGATACGCCGAAGCACAGGGGCTCGATTGGTTCTCCTCTCCCTCTCATCAGTCTGACGTCGATCTGCTAGAGAGATGCGGCGTCGGCGCGCACAAGGTGGGTTCCGACGATGCCGTGAATCTTCCGCTCCTCCGCTACCTTGCCAATACCGGAAAACCGATCATTCTATCGACCGGTATGTGTACCTTGGACGAGGTTCGCGAGTCGGTTGCTGCCATCAAAGCCCAAAGCGATAGCCGGATTATCCTGCTACATGCTATTACGAGCTATCCGACCCATCCAGAGAACGTCAACCTTGGCGCCATGCAGTCGCTCATGCGGGAATTTCCCGGCTTGGATGTCGGTTATTCTGACCACACCCTGACGCCCGTTGCCTGTCTCTGTGCCGTTGCCATGGGTGCTCGAGCCATCGAGCGCCATTTCACCTACGACAAGAATGCAGACGGTCCTGACCATATGCTCTCGGCGGATCCAGAGGAAATGAAGTGGTTGGTAGATGCCATTCGCGCCTTTGAAGTCATGCGCGGATCAGGTGTCAAAGAACCCGCGGCTAGCGAGCGAGTAACCCGTATCAACAACAGGAAGAGCATCGTGTTGGAACGCGATTTGAAGGCTGGCGATGTGATCTCGGAAGCGGACATCGCTGTTAAGCGTCCAGGCACCGGCATTTATCCGAAACACTTTGAAGAAGTGATCGGCCGGCGGGCTGCTGTTGACCTTAAAGCCGATGCAGTATTGCAGTGGAGTAATCTTGCTTGAAATTGGGAGTGATCATTCAAGCGCGAATGGGATCAACGCGGCTACCCGGAAAGGTCTTAACTGACATCGGAGGGAAACCCCTACTGTCTCACGTTATCGGGCGGCTTGCGATGATGCGAAACGAGGCGAAGTGCGTTGTTGCGACCTCCACAGCCTCCGAAAATGACTCCATTGAAGCTTGGTGTGTGAACCACGACGTGGCGGTTTTTCGTGGGGATGAACTGGATGTTCTCGCTCGGTACTATCAATGCGCGATAGCTTTCGGTTTCGACAATGTTATCCGCCTGACAGCCGACAACCCGTTTACGGACATCGAGGAATTGGATCGTTTGATCGATTTCCATCTTGACGGAGCCTATGACTATACCCACGCGTTCGGCCAGCTTCCGATAGGCGTCGGTGCGGAAATCTTTACTTTCCCGGCTCTTGAACAGAGCCATCGCGACGGGCATCTGCCCCACCACCGAGAGCATGTGAACGAATATTTCACGGACCATCCGGAATATTTCGGGATCGCAGAACTTCCGATACCGGAGGCAAAGAGAGCGCCTGACCTTCGCCTCACTATTGACACCTATGATGACTGGGAACGTGCGGACAACCTTGTGAAAAAATCGTCCCAGAAATGGCTGGGCACCGAAGAAGCGATCCGCTTATGTTCGTATTCTGCATAGAAAGCTCCCATACGCGAGGCTTAGGACATCTCTATCGGTCCCTAACCTTAGCTGATGAACTGGCACGCAGCGGTAGGAGTGTCTGCTTCGCTGTAAACCGACACGAAGCCTCACACGATATCGTTAAAGCGCGCGGCTTCGCTGTTTATGGCTATGATATATACGCCGAAGCCGGAAGCTGGGAACTCGAACTTATTCGCTCTCTTGGTTCTGCAACGATCTGGGTCAATGACCGATTGAACACGCAGGTTGCACATGCCAAGGCCATAGTAGCGGCAGGTCTCAAGCTCGTAACGTTTGACGACCGGGGGGACGGCGCAGCATTTGCCGATCTGAATGTATCAGCATTGATATTTGAGGATATTGCCGAGCTCAAAGGCAAGGATGTCCGGAGCGGTGTGGATTTCATGATCCTCAATCCCGAGATCGAGTTATATAGGCGGCATCGCGATAGCTTGACCTCGATATTGGTAACCATGGGCGGCGCCGACACCTATGGCGTTACGATAAAGGTGGCTCAATGGCTTCGTGATAATGCGATGCACGCTACGATTGTAACAGGTCCGGCATTCCAACATAAGGACGAGCTCGACATCATCCTCCAGGGTAAAACCGAAGGATCTTTAACTCATCGAGGCGCTGTTGCCTCGCTTGCGCAGGAAATGGCGGGCCATGACATCGCTATAACGGGCGGCGGCGTGACGCCATTCGAGGCCTGCGCGGGCGGCCTTCCCTGCATTGTGATTGCCAATGAGAATTTCGAGATTCCAGTCGGAAGGGCGTTGGAAAAGCTAGGCTGCGCAAGATTTGCCGGCCACCACAGCACTCTTGATCTCACCGCTGCTTTCGAAGGGCTATCTATAGGAACAATGAGTCGGGCTGCACTCGACGCGGTGGATTTGGAGGGCGTTCGTCGAGTCGGCAGCCTAATCAAGGGGTTAGAGACCTGATGTCAACGGTCGTCATCCATCAGCCGGACTTTGCGCCATATCTCGGATTCTTCCAACGATTTCAGCATGCCGACCACTATGTTGTGCTCGACCACGTCCAGTTTGTTCACGGTACCAGCAAAAGCTGGACGCATCGTGACAAAATCAAGACAAGTGAGGGAGAGCGTTGGCTGACGATCGGAATTCGCAAACCGACGCTCGGCACCCCGATCAATCAAGTGGAACTTCTGCCTGGTTTTGAATGGGCGGAGAAAAATCTGGCGCAGCTGAGAGAAAATTACCGAAAATGTCCAGGCTGGAACGAGGTATTTCCTGTCGTCGAAAAACTCTATTCCGAGCGTTGCGACCTCCTCGTCGATTTTAACCTCAATTTTCTCAAGGGGATCATGGGAATGCTCGACATTCAAATCCCAATGGTTCGCTCCAGCTCGCTCGCGGTAGATGGGAGCAAGAACGAATTACTGATCAATCTTCTGCACGAGGTGGGCGCAAACCGCTACTTATCGGGGACTGGCGCGAGAGACTACATGCGACCTGACCTGTTCGAAGCTGCTGGTATAGAATTAGTCTGGCAAAAGTTCACTCACCCCGTTTATCGACAACCATTCGGCGACTTTATACCGTTTCTCAGCATTCTGGACCTCCTGTTGAATTGTGGTATTGCAGGATCCCGCGATGTCCTAAGGAGCTGCAAATGAATGTTCTGGCGATTGGTGCCCATTTCGACGATGTTGAATTAGGTTGCGGCGGGGCTCTGGCCCGTCATACGGCACAGGGCGACACTGTCTACGTCTACGTGGCCACCGTATCCGGATTTTCCAATCAGTACGATCAGTCGGTACGAAGCAGCCAAGTCGCTCGTGCGGAAGCCGATGCGGCAATGGAGATTCTCGGCGTCGAAAAGATGTACTGCGGCGACTTCAAGACGCTGGAAATCGAGTTTGTCGATGAGCTCAACATCGAGATCCTCAAGCTTGTCCAGGATTTGAAGATCGACCTGGTTTACACCCACTGGAGTGGTGACATTCATCACGACCACCAGGCTTTGTCGCGCGCTTCGCTCCACAGTTGCCGGCACGTTCCCCGGCTCCTCATGTATCGCAGCAACTGGTATCACTCGACGGTCGATTTCCGAGGCAATTTTTACGTGGATATCACTCCTCATTGGCAGCAGAAAGAAGACGCCATTCTCGCGCATGAGTCTGAAATGGAGCGTACGGGTCGCAAGTGGGTGAGCTTCTTCCGAAATGAGGCGGAAAATGCCGGCCAACGCATCGGGGTGCAATACGCTGAGGTATTTGAGGTTGTGAAATGGCTTCAGTCATGAAGCATGACAAGCTTCGGCCGATTGTCGCTCTACTACCGTCTGCGTGAACTAATTGTGGCGGAACCGCGCATCCGACGACGGATAGTAGTTCATTTAGACTTAAGCGACGGGTCATGGATCTCATGAATGCTTGGAGCCGACCGCCGGACTTCGTTCGACCGCATCATCAAAGGCGGACATCCGACACTTCGATGCCAGCGGAAGCATGCTGATCTGCCACCCAATCCGAATCCGGAAAAGTAACGAACCAACCCAGGGACGGAACTTGTTAGGCTGCCGTTCATTTTAGCTCAGCTATTTTGGCTGAGTACCGTTGCTAGGAGAGAAACAATGAAAGCGAAAAAACGTGGGTTGCTGGCGGCCGTCTTGGCGTTGCTTACCAGCTTCGGCGTACCATCTGCACCTGCCACAGCCCAAGGATTCGAATTTGAATTCGGGGAACGGGGCGTTCGGGTCGAACGCGATGACTACGACCGGCGATATGATCGGCGGTATGATCGGCGGTATGATCGCCGCGATGATCGCCGCAGTTACCGGCCAGGTTGCAGCCCGCGGGCAGCGTTGTCCGCTGCCTCACGGCACCTGGATGACCCGTTCATCAACTCTGAAAACCGAAGCTACTATTATATTGGCGGGTACGGCAAGCGGGGCGGATCCCGGGGGCGTTCCGATTCGGTGATCATCTCCAAGGCACCCGGGTGCCCGCGCATATAGTGTGGTGCTCCGACACGTCGTTAAGCTAGGCCAACTCCTGTCCGCTGGGGACCTCCAGACGGCAGGTACCGGAGCAAGGTTAGGGACGCACAGCCGTCCGTTAGCGATTCGTCGGCATGGTATCCGCGGCTGCGGGCGATATGCTGCAGAGAGGGTTTGAGAACCGGTGCGCGGAAGAAATGCTTGCAGAGCCCAAATGAGGGCTTTCGACCTCTGTCCTCAGAGCATCGGATGATGACGTTTTGGCAAACCACCCAGGCGATCTTGACGAGCCAATGCTGCCCTCTTTGCTTTTTGTAGGTAGAAGGTCAGTCCCACCAGCGGCAAGGTTTTCAGCTACGGAATCGTCGCGTCCACCTCCGAAAAGCCACTAGGATCTGAACTAGCCGTAACGCGGTTTGAGTTGTCGTCACACCGGATGAACTGCCAATGTAAAGTTAGGTTAATGTTGTTTAAGGCAAACACTTTCGCTGCCTCACCGGCGAGAAGCGGGCACCGCTGCCAACAATCATGGCGCCACAGACATGGCCTCCATTTCGTGCGTCGGCATGCTGGAAACAGGTTTACTCGAGGGTACGGGTGGTGAGTGAGGCGAGAGATCGCAGAAAGCTTCTGATTGTGGAGCGAAAGCTTGAGCACAATCGCGGACATCATCATACCCAGATTTCTGCATTGAAGATGTTGCTACCCAACTTCGACGCGACTTTCGTGGCCGGAGAAGGGTATGATGGGTTCCTCGGGGCGGCGGCTGGAAAGCTTAGCGCGAAGTCGATTAAAATGGCTAGGTTGCGATCCCGATTGCACCACGGGAGTGCATTTCAGAGATTGGGCGCGCTATTCGGGAGCGTTAAGCTCGCGCATTCGGTCAGGCTGCCCCTTTCTGCCTTCGGGACGTCACTGGTTACGATATGCCGGCAGCTGCAATTGGGTGCGACTGATCTTATCATCGTGCCAACGGCGGACCTAGATAGCCTTGAGTCAGCGGTTGAACTAACGACTATATTGGGGGACAACGCGCCCCGAACTTGCCTTCGTTTTCTCAACACGGAATTGGGAGACCGAGATGAAAGGATCCGCGCTAAGCGGCTGAGGGCAATTCTGAAGCGATTACCGGCAAATGTTTTCCTGTTTACCGAGACCGATGAACTTGCAGGCTATTTCCGCAACCACTTTAAAATGCCCGTAGAAGGAGGGTTCTACCTGCCTTGCAGTGTACCCAACGCAGTGGTCCCTGACGCTCAGGTCAATCGGGAGCCAAGATTCCGAATAGGAGTTTTCGGCGAGCCGAGACCGGAGAAAGGCAGCCAAAGGCTTGCGAACATCGTCGCGGCCCTTGCCGAATTGACAGATACTGGATCCACGCTCCTGATAGATATCGTCATCCAAGGTTCGGCGGCGGATTTTCGTGAAGGAGGTATCTACGGGGACCTGCGAGGGTTTCTCGATGGCGAGCAGAATGTCATTGTTTCTCCTCAAGACAATCGCATCTCGCCGGAGGAATTCGAAAAGCTTTTTCATTCGGTAGATGCGGTCCTGCTGCCTTATGAAAGAGCAATCTATTGCCTTCAGGGATCCGGTGTCGTTCAAGATGCCGTCGCTGGGTATAAGCCGGTCATCCACACTCGAGGAATGTCGATGATGGCGCTTCTGACACACGGAAATGGCGTGCCAGCGACTACCGACCGAGAATTCGCTGAAGCTATCGCGGTCGTCGCAACCGATCCTTTGCGTTTTCAGCAAGGTACCGCTCGCGCGGCCGCTTATTTCCAGGATGCCCTCGCCGCCAATCCGCTTCTGCCTCTCTTGGGCGCCTCGCTGCAAGACAGGTGATCGGATTTAGTCGTCTGCCATACCAAAGCGGAGGTCTGGGGGCTTGTCTGATTTCGGGCTGGGGCAAGAAGTCGAGTGTCTCACTGAGTTCATAGACAGACGGTTCATCTTCGTGAGCTCCTTCGTTTGCCGCTCAGAAATACTCTTGCCGCACAGGTTTTTCCCGCGAAAGGCCCTTCCGCATTGGAGCTCGCCGTTAAGCATCCGCGGGCATCCCGGATAGCCAGAGCCCGAGCCTATTACTGAGCGACAAGCAGAACGTCGAGCAATTGTGGCGCGCCCTCGCGGGCTACTTGACTTTCGAAGCAGATCATTGTTCCTGCCCTTCTTGCGTAAGAAGGTGGTTTTTTGGGTGAGGCGGACAAGTACGAAACCGAAAAAGCTGCAAGATTGGCGGCCTCGAAATCGATCCTCCGCCGGATATTCAACCGTCGAAGATTGAAAACCACCGTTGTACGGCGGGTTCTTATTCTTCTTGGCACGCCACTTCCTCGCCATGTAGTGGTGTGCTCGACAGAGCTGTGTCAAGGGTACACTGGAATATAGATTTCCTCGACACAGCCATCCTAAAAAGGAACGTTATGTCGCTGCGAAAATGGTGGTCACGACGAAAGCAACGTAAGTCAGTTCTGCGAGCCCACAAAGGACTGTCAATCTCGAAGCAAAGCCGCTTCGATAGATATACAATCTTTTCGGAACACAACGTCCTACATAAGAATACAGTCCTAGCAAGGACAAAGCTCGGGCGCTTCACGTATATTACCGGTGCCTCCATCACGAATGCAACCGTTGGGCAGTTCTGCTCTATCGGCCCCGGTACAAAAATAGGCGGCTTCGGTCGACACCCCGTCGACTGGGCCACGACCCATCCAGTCTTCTATTCAACGAGCATGCAAGCCGGGGTGAGCTTCGTTGACACTGACAAGTTCGAAGAAAATGTCGGACCGGTGGACATCGGAAACGATGTCTGGATTGGCGCAAACGTTCTTATCTTGGACGGTGTAACGGTGGGTGACGGAGCAATTATCGCGGCGGGCGCAGTAGTTACCAAAAACGTCGCTTCCTACGCAATTGTTGGGGGGGTACCGGCGAAGCTTATTCGCTATCGGTTTCCGCCAGTAGTTATTGAGCGGTTTTTACAGCTAAAATGGTGGGATTGGCCGGAGGAGGAACTTCGGCGCAGAGCCGCGCAATTCCGAATGACGGCAGACGGCGATAGCCATCCTTTGTTTGAGGGCAGGCAGGCATGAAGAGCATTTTTAAACTCCTTCACCGTTCAGAGAGAGCCGCCTTAAGGACGCGTGCTCGCCAACGAAAGGATTGGCTTAAAAAAACAGACGAAGAGCGTGGATTGCTTCTGGCAACGCAGGAGCTCCAGGATCGCCATTCAGGTCAGCGCTGCTTTCTCCTTGGAGCGGGATCATCAATCTCGCATCAGGATCTAAGCAAGCTGCAGGGGGAAACCGTCATCAGCGTTAGCAACACATTCGTTCACCCGCTGTTCCGCACGTTCCGACCTCGCTACCACGTCTTGCCGCCATTGGTGTCGAGTCACGGCAAAATATACCCTACGGAAAAATTCGTCTCGTGGCTGAAAGACATGGAGCAGAAGACTTTCGACGCAGAAATGGTCCTCCACATCGGCGACCGTAACATGATTGAGCAAAATGGCCTATTTCGTGGGCAGGTGGTCCATTGGGTTGAATACGGCTCGTGGGATGGTAGCTTCGACCTCCCAATCAATCTCGCACATATCCCTAAAATCTGGTCGGTCTCCGAGGCCGCTGTCACGCTTGCGGTTTACATGGGGTTTAGCGAAATATATTTAATCGGCTTTGATCATGACTGGTTCAACGGCAAGTTGGTGTATTTTTTCGACCATACGAAACAGCACGCTATGCGGCCTGACCAGGCAAACCTCGATTTTGTAGACGCTGAATTTCAAATGCGTCGACATGCGGAGATATTCAGGAAGTATAAATATCTGAATTCTTTTCGAAAAAACATATACAATGCAAATGCCGACGAGAACCATTATTTGGATGTTTTCCCTAAGGTCGACTTTGACCATATTTTTGAGAGCGAAAGAGTTGAGCGAAGTTAGGGCCTAGGCCGCTACGAGACCCGAATCCATTCGGGCCGATCCTACGACCAAGCCAACCTACATCTTGGGCCAATTGCAATCAGGCTCGGCGGTTCGAGAGGTCGGTGGTTCCAAGTTCAGGCGGCACTTTCAGTTCTGCCATTGGCCGCAGGATAGCAGTGAAACGGCTTCCACGTCGGCCGCGGCCTATGTGCTGGAAAGTCGGCTGAGATGCCCCCGGTTTCTGACTGATCGGCAGGTACGTCTGCCTTGTTGACGATCCATCGATAAGACCGGATTGGTCGCAACGCCCGACAGTCCGGCGCCATTCGATATTAGAGTCCGTCCGAGAATTCATGATGGGCGTGCGATCCGTCTGACGAGGGTCATGATGGATGCGGCATAAAGGAAGGCCTTGGCGGACTTGATGGTTGCTTCCGGGTCTTTCCATAGCCGGCGGTTTC
>NZ_PVBJ01000017.1:0-106755 GCF_002968565.1 Neorhizobium sp. T25_27 | reverse complement strand
CGCCGCGCCCGCGCAATCGAGCTGTTCAGCCAGGTCGGCCTGCCCAACCCGGAAGAGCGGCTGAACCACTTTCCGCACCAGATGTCGGGCGGCCAGTGCCAGCGCGTGATGATCGCGATCGCCCGCGCGCCGTCCCATACATTCATAGGCGATCCGCTTGAGATGGGGGTGGCTCGGCTCGCGGGCTTCCTCAAACAGCAGATTTTCCAAGCTTGGAAGCGCCCGGTAGCCAGGTGCTCAGCCTAAGCTGCCGCTGTCGCCTTCTTCTTCGCCACGCGGGCACGGATCGACTCGATATCCGCCTTCGGCGTCGCCTTGAAAAGCGTGCGGGTATATTCGTGCTTCGGGTCGGAAAACACCTCTTCGCGGGTGCCGTATTCCACGGCCTCGCCGAAATACATCACCATCACCTCGTCGGCGATGTAGCGCACGACGGAGAGGTCGTGGCTGATGAAGACGTAGGTGAGGTTGAACTCGTCCTGAAGATCGGCGAGCAGGTTCAGTACCTGGGCCTGCACCGAAAGGTCGAGCGCCGAAACCGGTTCGTCGAGCACGAGAAGCTTCGGGTTCATCATCAGCGCGCGGGCGATCGCGATGCGCTGACGCTGGCCGCCCGAGAACATGTGCGGATAACGGTTATAGTGTTCCGGGCCGAGGCCGACCTTCGTCAGCATTTCGCTGGCGCGGTCGCGGCGTTCGCCGGCCGACATGTCGGTGTTGATCGCCAAGGGTTCGCCCAGCACATCGCCGATCTTCTGGCGCGGGTTCAGCGAGCCATAGGGGTTCTGGAAGACGATCTGCACCTTCTGGCGCATTTCCTGGGTCAGGTGGCCGGGGCGGGTATCGACCTTCTTGTTGTCGATCAGCAGGTCGCCGCCGGTCGGTTCGTCGATGAAGGTCAGCATGCGGGCAAGGGTGGATTTGCCGCAGCCGCTTTCGCCGACGATCGCCAGCGTCTTGCCGCGTTCGAGCTTGAAGGAAACGCCCTTCACCGCATGGATGATCTTCTTCGGCTTGAAGAGGCCGCCCGGCAGTTCGTAATCGCGCTTGATGTCGCGCACTTCGAGCATGGTGTTATCGGTCATATTATGGCTCATGCGCGTGCCTCCGGCGCGGGTTCCGGATTGCCGTCGAAGAAGGCGGAAACGGTGGTCAGGCGGTCGCCGGTCGCGTTTTCCGGCAGGGCCGCCAGCAGCGCCTTGGTATAGTTGCTCTTCGGGCTCTCGAAGAGGGAAAGCACATCGGCTTCCTCCATCTTGCGGCCCTTGTACTGCACGATGACGCGGTCGGCGGTCTCGGCGACCACGCCCATGTCATGGGTGATCATGATCAGGCCCATGCCGTTCTTGGCCTGCAGCGCCATGATCAGGTCGAGAATCTGCTTCTGGATCGTCACGTCGAGCGCGGTGGTCGGCTCATCGGCAATCAGCAGTTTCGGATTGCAGGCGATTGCGATCGCGATCATCACGCGCTGGCACTGGCCGCCCGACATCTGGTGCGGAAAGTGGTTCAGCCGCTCTTCCGGGTTGGGCAGGCCGACCTGGCTGAACAGCTCGATTGCGCGGGCGCGGCGGGCCTTGCTGTCCAGGCCGAGATGGATGCGCAGCACTTCCTCGATCTGGAAGCCGACCGTGAAACACGGGTTGAGGCTGGCGACCGGCTCCTGGAAGATCATCGCGATGTCCTTGCCGATCAGCTTGCGGCGCTCGGCCGGGCTGATGTTCTGGATGTCGCGGCCTTCGAAGAGCATGCGGTCGGCGGTGATCTTGGCGGTCCACGGGAGCAGCCCCATGACGGCGAGCATGGCGACGGACTTGCCGGAGCCGGATTCGCCGACGATTGCCAGAACCTCGCCCTTTTCGACCGAGACGGAGACGCCGTCGACGGCGCGGAACCAGCCGGTTGCGGTTTCGAATTCGACGATGAGGTTATCGATTTGCAAGAGCGCCATGATCAGGACCTCTTCAGTTTCGGGTCGAGCGCATCGCGCAGGCCGTCACCCATTAGGTTGATGGCGAGAACGGTGACGAGAATGGCAACGCCGGGGAAGGTGACGACCCACCAGGCGCGCAGGATGAATTCACGCGCTTCGGCAAGCATCGTGCCCCATTCCGGTGCCGGCGGCTGGGCGCCCATGCCGAGGAAGCCGAGAGCGGCTGCATCGAGAATGGCGTTCGAGAAGGAGAGCGTCGCCTGGACGATCAGCGGCGCGGTGCAGTTCGGCAGGATGGTGCGGAACATCAGGCGCAGCGGGCCGGCGCCGGCAAGCCTTGCGGCGGTCACATAGTCGCGGGACTTCTCGGCCATCACGGCGGCGCGGGTGAGGCGCACGAAATGCGGCTGCAGGGTGAGCGCGATGGCGATCATGCCGTTGGTGAGGCTCGGCCCGAGGATCGCGACGAGCACGAGGGCGAGCAGCAGCGACGGGAAGGCAAGGATGATATCCATCAGGCGCATGATGACGGTATCGATCCAGCCGCGGTAATAACCGGCGATCAGGCCGACGATGATGCCGCCGGTGAGCGACAGCGTCGTCACGAAGACGCCGATGAACAGCGAATACTGCGCGCCATAGATCAGGCGGGACAGGATATCGCGGCCGACAGGATCGGTGCCGAGCAGATAGGACGGGTTGCCGCCCTCGGCCCAGGCCGGCGGAAGCAGGGCGAAATCGCGATACTGCTCGAACGGCGAATGCGGGGCGATGAACGACGCGAAGATCGCCACGATGACGAGGGCGACGAAAATGACGAGGCCCAGAACGGCGCCGCGATTTTCGGAAAAGTAGAACCAGAACTCGCGGAGCATCTGGCGGCGCATCGCGGCGCTGGAAACCGGTTCGGCGATCTTGGTAACAGTGGTATCGGCCACGGGATTTTCTCCTTCTTGATGCCGGATCAGTGTCGGATTCTGGGGTTGATCAGGCCGTAGAGCAGATCAACGATGAGATTGACGAACATGATGATGGCCGCGATCAGGAGCAGGCCGCCCTGGATGACGGCGTAGTCGCGGCGGAAGACGCTGTCGACCATCCACTTGCCGATGCCCGGCCAGGAGAAGATCGTCTCGGTCAGGATGGCGCCGGCGAGCATGACGCCGATCTGCAGGCCGATCGTGGTGATGACCGGGATCATGGCGTTGCGCAGCGCATGGATGCCGACGACGCGGAAGGGCGAGAGGCCCTTGGCGCGGGCGGTGCGGACATAATCTTCCGAGAGCACTTCCAGCATGGCGGAACGCGTCTGACGGGCGATGACGGCGAGCGGAATGGTCGCAAGCACGATCGACGGAAGTGCAAGATGGCTGATCGCCGAGGCGAAGGCGCCCTTCTGCCCCGACAGCAGCGAATCGATCAGCATGAAGCCGGTGACCGGCGGGAAGAAGAACATCAGCGAGATGCGGCCGGAAACCGGGAACCATTGCAGGGTGCCGGAGAACAGGATGATCAGCAGCAGGCCCCACCAGAAGATCGGCATCGAATAACCGACAAGCGCGATGCCCATCAGCCCCTGGTCGAAGATCGAGCCGCGCTTGATCGCGGCGATCACGCCGGCAGGAATGCCGAGCGCGACGGCGATGACGATGGCACAGAAGGAAAGCTCCACGGTCGCCGGAAACAGCGCCCAGAACTGGTCGAGGATCGGCTTCTTGGACACGATCGACGATCCGAAATCGCCGGTCAGCACGCCGCCGAGATAATCGAAATACTGGACGACCAGCGGCCGATCCAAGCCGAGCTGGGCACTGATCTGGGCATGCCGCTCCGGCGACATGACGCGCTCGCCGGAAAGAAGCGCAACCGGATCACCCGGCAGAAGTCGGATAAATGAAAAAGCAATGATCGAGACCCCGATGAAAGTCGGGATCAACACGGCGATACGCCGCAACAGGAAGCCAAACATTCGAAACCTTCGTGGTTTTTGGTTCGTGGCCGATTCACGGTTTTGTCAAGCCATGAAGACGGCAATCGTGGCGTCTTCGCCAAATTTTGGCGTCTCATAAGAAAATGCCGCGGGAAACGCAACGCGTCCCGCGGCAAAATCGTCGTGAAGCAGAAATTACTGCGCGATATCGACCGCTTCGAAGGTGAAGTCGCCGAGCGGGCTCTGGGTAAAGCCGGTCACGCCCTTGCGCATCGGTACGACCGAGAGGGAGTGATCGATGGTTGCCCAGGGAGCGTCCTTCTTGAAGATCGCCTGAGCCTCTTCGTAGAGCTTGGTGCGCTCGGCCAGGTCGGAGACGACCTTGGCCTTCTTCACCAGAGCGTCGAACTCCTTGTTGCACCACTGAGCGCGGTTGTTGCCGCCGACGGCGTCGCAGCCGAGCAGCGTATCAAGGAAGTTGTCCGGATCGCCGTTGTCGCCGGTCCAGCCCATGATGGCGGCGCCATCGCGGTTCTTGTCCTTCGAACGCTGCAGGTATTCTGCCCATTCAAAGGAAACGATCTCGACCTTGACGCCGATCTTAGCAAAATCGTCCTGGATGATTTCGGCCGCGCGGCGGGCATTCAGCATGTAGGGACGCGAAACCGGCATCGCCCAGACCTTCATGGAAAGGTCCTTGACGCCTGCGTCGGCTAGCATCTTCTTGGCCGCTTCGAGGTCGTACGTGTCGTCCTGGGTGGCCTTGCTGTAGGACCACATGGTCGGCGGGATCGGGTTGACGGCAGGTGTCGCCATGCCCTGGAAGACGGAATCGACGATCGCCTTCTTGTTGATCGCCTTATTCAGCGCCTTGCGGACTTCCAGCTTGTCGAACGGAGCCTTGGTCGTGTTGTAGGCGAGATAGGCGACGTTCAGGCCTTCCTGCTCCAGAACCTGGAGGCTCGGATCAGCCTTCATGGCCTTCACATCGGCAGCGTTCGGATAGGGCATCAGGTGGCATTCGCCGGCCTTGAGCTTCTGGTAACGAACGGCGGCGTCGGTGGTGATCGCGAACACGAGGTCGTCGATCTTCGGAGCCGGGCCCCAGAAATCGGCGTTCTTCTTGAAGCGGATGACGGCGTCCTGCTGGTAGCCGACGAAGGTGAACGGACCGGTGCCGACCGGCATCTGGTTCAGCTGTTCCTTCTTGCCGGCCTTGTCGAGGCTGTCGGCATATTCCTTCGACACGATCGAGGCGAACGGCATGGCGAGGTTGGCGAGGAACGGTGCTTCCGGACGGTTGAGCGTGACCTTGACGGTCAGGTCGTCGACCTTCTCGATCGACTTGATCAGCTTCGGAAAGCCCATGCCGTCGGCATATTCCCAGGTCGCGCCGGAAATGTACTTGTTCCAGGCGTTCTTCTCGTCGATCTGGCGGCCGATCGAGAAGACGACGTCGTCGGCGTTCAGGTTACGGGTCGGCTTGAAGAAGTCGGTCGTCTGGAACTTGACGTTCGGACGCAGCTTGAAGGTGTAGACCGTGCCGTCAGCGGAAATCTCCCAGCTCTGGGCGAGGCCTGCTTCCGGCTGGGTCGTGCCCGACTTGAACTCGAGCAGGCGGTTGTAGATCGGATGCGCCGAAGCGTCGAAGGTCGTGCCGGCGGTATAGATGCCGGGGTCGAAGCCTTCCGGAGAACCTTCCGAGCAATATACGAAGGTCTTGGCGCTGGCGCCGCTTGCGAAGAATGTTGCCGACAGCAGCGCTGCGGCAAGGGTGAGTTTGTATTTCATTTGGATCTCCCGATGACCTGTGGCCGGCTTATACGCCGTACCCGGTGGATGTCTTCAGCTGGAATGGCGCGTATATAGCGCCCAACGACTGGTATTCCCGTGTTCACCTCCTGGCCGGCGATATTTCGCTGCGGCCGGCCTACAAAATGCGTTTCTCCTGGCGGGTCCGCTCCGGCCTTTAGGCCGTGCATGCCCCTGTTACCTGATTCCGATCAACGGCCTCCCGCCGTATCGAATTTCACGCCCGCTTCATTCTTTAGAAAATTTTCCACAAAATTGGCCAAATCTCGGTGCATTCTTATTGGTTTCGGCGCGTTTCGTAGATTTGCCTGCGGGCCGTGGCGCGGGAGCATAACGATTATGATCCGGTTGTCGAGATACTAACATTCGCGTGCCAATCACATCCGCATTCCTTCCCCTCCATCCCTCCGCACAGCCTGTTTTTGCTGCAATGCCGCATTGCCATCGGCCAGGAATTGGCTACGGTTCGGGCCTTCCGACCAGCATAAATCTATCGAGGCAATGGTTTCATGACGACAGGCAATTCCAATCTCCCGCTCGTTTGGGATTTCATCGACCGCAAAAAAGAGGTCTTCACGGAACTCGCGGACCGCGTCTGGGAGACGCCGGAAACCTGCTACATGGAGACGCTTTCGGCTGCCGCGCATCGCGAAATGCTGGAGGCGCAGGGCTTCAAGATCACCGAGAACGTCGCCGGCATTCCGACCGCACTGATCGGCGAGGCGGGCGAGGGCGGTCCGGTGATCGCCTTCCTCGGCGAATACGATGCGCTGGCCGGTCTCAGCCAGAAGGCCGGCGTCACCCGGCATGACCCGACGACCCCTGGTGCCAACGGCCATGGCTGCGGCCACAATCTTCTCGGTTCCGCATCGCTGCTGGCCGCGACCGCGCTGAAGGATTGGCTGGAAAAGACCGGCACTCCCGGCCGCGTGCGATATTACGGCTGCCCGGCGGAAGAGGGCGGTGCTGCCAAGGCGTTCATGGTGCGGGCCGGTGCCTTCGAGGATGTCGACATCGCAATCAGCTGGCATCCGAGCAATTTCGCCGGCGTGCAGCGGGAGACCTCGCTTGCCAACTGCCGGATCGATTTCACCTTCACGGGCCGCGCCGCGCATGCGTCGGCCGTGCCCGAACTCGGCCGCAGCGCACTCGATGCCGTCGAACTGATGAGCGTCGGTGTCAATTATATGCGCGAGCACATGCCGTCCGATAGCCGCATCCACTATGCGGTCCTGGATAGCGGAGGCATCTCGCCGAACGTCGTGCAGGCGCATGCCAAGGTACGCTACGTCGTCCGCTCCGCGGATCTGCCCGGCCTTTTCACGCTGATCGGACGGGTCAAGAAGGTCGCCGAAGGTGCGGCGCTGATGACCGAGACCAAGGTTGAGAGCACGATCCTGGCCGGCGTTTCCAACCTCGTCGTCAACACACCGCTGATGGACGTCATGCAGGATGTCTGGGACAGCATGGGCCCGCCGCCGTTCGACGCCGTGGATATCGAATTTGCCGAACAGATCCGTGCCACGCTGACGCCGGAAGACATTGCGGCAAGCTGGAACCAGGAGCGCCTGGAACAGCGGGATGTTCCGCTTGCCGACTTCATTCTGCCGGCGCACACCGAAAACCGCCAGATGGGCGGTTCGACGGATGTCGGCGATGTCAGCTGGGTGGTGCCGACCGTGCAGGCCTATGGCGCGACGCTTGCCGTCGGCACCCAGCTTCATACCTGGCAGGTGGTGGCGCAGGGCAAGAGCCCGCTTGCCCACAAGGGCATGGTTTCCGTCGCCAAGGCGATGGCCGCGACCGGCCTGGCCGCCATGACAAGCGATCAGCTCCGCGAGGCGGCCTGGGCCGATCTCAAGAAGCGGCGCAAGGGACAGGACTACAAAAGCCCCATTCCGGCCGGCGCCGAACCTCCGGTCGCGGCAATGACGCTGAAATGACCAAATAAACTGATCGACGCGTCAACTATTTTGAACGGTCGGCCCCTCTGAAAACGGCGATTTGGGCTGTCCAATATCGCCGTTTCCGCCTATGAAATTTATACGCCGTTGCGTGTCTCACAGGAGGTCCGTCGTGACTATTCAGCCCAATTCCATCGAAGCCCGGGACAAGGCTTACCAGCTTCACTCCTACACCAATGCCCGCGCGCTGGAGCGTGACGGATCGCTGGTGATAGACCGCGGCGAGGGCATCTATGTCTACGACGTGAACGGCAACAAATATATCGAGGGCATGGCCGGGCTCTGGAGCGTCGGCGTCGGTTTCGGCGAAAGCCGGCTCGTCGAAGCGGCCGCCAGGCAGATGGCGAAGCTCCCCTATTACCATACCTTTACGCTCCGCAGTCACGGCCCGTCGATCGATCTTGCCGAGAAGCTGATCCAGATGGCGCCGGTGCCGATGTCGAAGGCCTATTTCACCAATTCCGGTTCCGAGGCCAACGACACCGCCATGAAGATGGTCTGGTATCGCTCGAACGCGCTCGGCAAGCCGGAAAAGAAGAAGATCATTTCGCGCATCAAGGGCTATCACGGCGTCACGATCGCCAGCGCCAGCCTGACCGGCCTGCCGAACAACCACCGCTCCTTCGACCTGCCGCTTGCCGGCGTCTTCCACACGACCTGCCCGCATTACCGTGCCTTCAAACAGGAAAACGAGACGGAGGGGGCCTTCGTCGAGCGCTGCGCCAAGGACCTCGAAGACCTGATCCTCAGGGAAGGTCCGGAAACCGTCGCCGCCTTTATCGGCGAGCCGGTCATGGGGGCGGGCGGCGTCATCGTTCCGCCGGCCGGTTACTGGGATGCGATCCAGAAGGTGCTCAGGAAATACGACATCCTGCTGATCGCCGACGAGGTGATCTGCGGCTTCGGGCGCACCGGCGAGATGTTCGGCACCACGACCTATTCCCTGCAGCCGGACATCATGACGCTGTCGAAGCAGATTTCGTCGTCCTACCAGCCGATCTCGGCGCTGCTGATCAACGAGAACGTCTACGGACCGCTTGCCGACGAATCGGCGAAGATCGGCACGTTCGGCCATGGGGTGACCGCGGCCGGCCACCCGGTCGCCGCGGCGGTCGCGCTGGAAAACCTGGCGATCATCGAGGAACGCGACCTCGTCGGCAATGTCCGGGCGCTCGCACCGAAGTTCCAGAGCCGGTTGAAGGCGCTGGAAAGCCATCCGCTGGCGATCGAAGCACGCGGCGTCGGCCTGATCGGCGCCCTGGAGCTGAAGCCACGCGACGGTTTCGCGGCCGGCCAGCTCGGTCCCAAGCTGCTGGCGATCATGCTCGAAAAAGGCCTGATTTCGCGGGCGATCGGCGACTCGCTGGCGCTCTGCCCGCCGATGATCATCAACGAGCAACAGATCGACACGATCTTCGACACGTTCGAAGCTTCGCTCGAGGTCTTCGAGAAGCAGCTCGCCGCCTGATACCTGCCGGAGCCGCGCTAACCTATTGGTGCGGCTCCGATTGCGATTGCGCGAAGCGCGCCTATATTGCTCGCCATGCTCGATCTCATCGAACCCTACTGGCCGCATATCCTCTTCGTTTTGTCGGTCCTGATGGGGGCCGCAGCTGCGATTCACGCAGCGATGACCAAGGAAGAAGTCCGCTCGGCGATCGGCTGGGTCGGCGTCATCGTTCTGTCTCCGATCGTCGGCGCGCTGCTTTACCTGGTCGCCGGTATAAACCGCATCCGCCGATCGGTGATCAGCGACCGCCGCGCGCTGCTGCAGGGAGAAATCCGCGCGCATGTGGTTTCCTACGACGCGACGAACAACCGGATCATCGAGGATTTCGGACACCGCTTCCGGGCGATGAAGACGCTCGGCGACCGGGTGACGCGCCACCGGCTGACGACCGGCAATACGATCGTCGCGCTCGATACCGGCGACGAAGCCTATGGGGCGATGCTGAAGGCGATCGCCAAGGCGAAACGCAGCCTCATCCTCGAGACCTATATCTTCGACCGGGACAGGATCGGCATCCGGTTCGCGGAGGCCCTGATTGCCGCGGTCAAGCGCGGCGTCGAGGTGCGGGTGCTGATCGATGCGGTCGGCGCCCGATATTCTGTTCCGAGCGTGCTCGGCATGCTGAGAGACGGCGGCGTCACCGCCGATGTCTTCAACGGCAACGTTATCATGGGGCTGCGGCTGCCTTACGCGAACCTGCGCACCCACCGGAAGATCCTGGTCATCGACGGCCGGGTGGCGTTTACCGGCGGCATGAACATCCGCGAAGGTTTTTCGAGCGAATTC
This sequence comes from Neorhizobium sp. T25_27, assembly GCF_002968565.1. Taxonomy (NCBI): domain Bacteria; kingdom Pseudomonadati; phylum Pseudomonadota; class Alphaproteobacteria; order Hyphomicrobiales; family Rhizobiaceae; genus Neorhizobium; species Neorhizobium sp. T25_27. The sequence goes on along the minus strand of NZ_PVBJ01000017.1, from coordinate 96,820 downwards.
AGCGGCAACAAATGTTCGTTCGACACCCATTTCAAGGTAACCGGGCCGGTTGTCGCGGACCTGTTTGCAATTGCCGCCGCCGATTGGCGATATGCCGCCGACGAGGCGTTGGAGGGCGCGGCCTGGGCGCTGCAGGCGCCGGAGACGGAGCCCGGTTCGCCGGTCATCATGCGCGCCGTTTCCTCCGGCCCCGACCGGAGCGTCGAGACGAACCACAAGATGCTGATGGGCGCGTTTTCCGTGGCGCGCTCCTCGATCCGCATCGTGTCGCCCTATTTCCTGCCGGACCGCGAACTGATCACCGCGCTCGTCACGGCTGCCCGGCGCGGGGTGGAGGTCGATATCGTCGTGCCGACCGCCAACAATCTCGTTCTGGTCGATCGGGCGATGACAGCCCAGTTCGACCAGATGCTGAAGAACTACTGCCGGATCTGGCGGGCATCCGGGCCGTTCAACCATTCCAAGCTTCTGGTGATCGACGGGCGCTGGGCCTATGTCGGTTCCTCGAACCTCGATCCGCGATCTCTCCGGCTCAATTTCGAGGTCGATCTCGAAGTCCTGGATTGCCCTTTCGCGGAAGCTTTGGAACGAAGGATAGACCTGGCCATTTCTTCCGCAACCGAAGTGACGCTCGATGGGTTGATGGCAAGGCCCTTCCTCGTGCGTCTCATCGAACGCGTGTTCTGGCTGGGATCACCCTATCTCTAGTTGCTGGATAGATGGGCCGCTTGCCCTATAAATTTCATTGATCGGCGAATAGTCAAAAGAACCATGCGGGAAAAACGTCCCAATCTTCCAAAAAGCATTCTGGCTTCCATCCGGGCTCGAAGGAACCGCGGCGCTGGAACGCATGAGGGGCGCGAACGCGGTCACGGCATGCTGATCGCCTCCTACAACGTTCACAAATGCGTGGGTATTGACGGCAGGTTCGATCCCGCCCGCACCAGCCACGTGATCCGCGAGATCGGCGCCGATGTGATCGCGCTGCAGGAAGCGGATTCCCGGTTCGGCGAGCGGCGCGGTCTGCTCGACCTTGCGTGGATGGAGCGGGAGACGGGGCTTTTCCCGGTGCCGGTTTCCGGTGTCGCCAAGGCGCATGGCTGGCATGGCAATGTGATCCTCTTTCGCGAAGGCCTGGTGCGCGACGTTCATCAGGTCAAGCTGCCGGGGCTCGAGCCGCGCGGTGCCTTGATCACCGAACTGGAGCTCAAGGACGGCAGCGCATTTCGGATCATCGCCGCTCATCTCGGACTGCTCAACCGTTCGCGTCAGCAGCAGGCCCGCATGATCCTCGACATTCTGCGTTCGCGTGACGAGCAGCCGACCGTGCTCATGGGCGACCTCAACGAATGGCGGCTTGGCGACCGCTCCTCCCTGAACACGCTTGCGACCGTCTTCGGTCTCCCGGCTGCGGTGCCGAGCTTCCCATCGCGCCTGCCGGTGCTGGCGCTCGATCGCATTATGGCGAACCAGCCCGGGCTGATCGATGCCGTCGAAACTCATGACAGCCCGCTTGCGCGGCTTGCATCCGACCACCTGCCCATCAAGGCGGTGGTGAAGCTCGGTTCCCTGCCGTTGTCCCAAGGAGCGGAAGCCGGCTGAACCGACCCTTTCCGGTCTTTACCGAAATGGAAACCGCCGATAGGTTTGCGGCCTCACCGCCTCGCCCTCCGAACGGAATTTCCCGCATGACCGATATTGCCATGATCGAAGCCGCCCGTGCCCGTCTCGACGGCCACGCACGCCGCACCCCGCTTTTGTCCTCGCCCTTCCTTGACGACATCGCCGGGCGGCGCATCTTCGTGAAGCCGGAATGCCTGCAGCACACCGGTTCGTTCAAGTTTCGCGGCGCCTGGTCGGCGATCTCGGCGCTGTCGCCCGACGTCCGGGCCAAGGGCGTGATCGCCTTCTCCTCGGGCAACCATGCCCAGGGCGTGGCGCTGGCGGCCAGGATGCACGGCATTCCGAGCGTGATCATCATGCCGTCCGATGCGCCGCGCATCAAGATCGAGAATACCCGCGCCTATGGCGCCGACGTCGTGCTCTATGACCGCCTCAACGAGGATCGCGATGTGATCGGCGCGCGGCTGTCGCAGGAGCGCGGCCTGACGTTGATCAAGCCGTTCGACGAGCCGCTGGTGATTGCCGGCCAGGGTACGACCGGGCTCGAAATCGCCGAACAGGCCAGGGAGGAAGGCATCGAGAAGGCCGACGTGCTGGTGCCGACGGGCGGCGGCGGCTTCATTTCCGGCGTCGCGCTGGCCTTGAACGCCAAGGCGCCGGGGTTTGTCGTCCACCCCTGCGAGCCGCAAGGCTTCGACGACGTGACGCGGTCGCTGGTCTCGGGACAGATCGAGCGCAATGCGACCCAAGGCGGTTCGCTTTGCGATGCGATCGTCACGCCGCAGCCGGGCAATATCACCTTCCCGATCATGTCGCGGCTTTGCGGCGCGGGTCTCGTGGTGACCGACGACGAAGCGTTGCATGCGGTGGCGCTTGCCTTCAGCCGGCTGAAGATCGTCGTGGAACCGGGTGGCGCGGTGGCATTGGCGGCCGCTCTTTTCCATGGCGAGACGCTGGGCGATACCGTGATTGCCGTCTGCTCGGGCGGCAATATCGACCCGGATATCTTCCGTTTGGCGCTGGATCGTTTCGGCGCCTGAGGGGCTCGCAAGAGGCCTGGGTATAATAAACCGTTAAACACCCGGAAGGGCCGTTAAGAAAAAAGGATTTTCTACGGAACTGGTGGCAGCTTGGAACATTATCTCTATCGGCTTGGTATAGATAAGCTAGGATAGGTTTAACGTCCGAAAAGGGCGAAAGCAGAACCCGGGAGACATCCAATGCGTCATATTGAGCATCAGACACGGTCTTTCGCAAACCGCGGTATCGCGGGCAAATGGCAGTGGGCGGCGAATACCGCCCTGGTGACGGCAGCCTTCATCTTCGTCGGCGCCGTGACACTCGGCCTTTTCCCCTGAGGCCTTCGGGCTTCGCCTTTTGAAATTCGGGCTTGGTCCCCCAAGACCGAAAACACCTCCCGCGCTTCGCCGCCCGGGAGGTGTTTTCGTTTAAGGGCCTATTTCGCCGGGAGATAGGCTTCGGCAAGCTCCACCCAGAAGCTCGTCCCGATCGGCAGTGCGTCGTCGTTGAAGTCGAAACGCGGGTGGTGCAGCGGCGGATCGTTGTCGGTGCGCTTGGTGCCGAGCAGGAAATAGGTGCCCGGCCGCTCCGCCAGCATATAGGCGAAATCCTCGGCGCCCATGGACGGGCGGGGCAGGTCGACGACCTTGTCCTCGCCGACGACACGACGGGCGAGATCGCGGACGAAATCCGTTTCCGCCTTGTGGTTGACGGTCGCCTCGTAACCGCGCTTGTAATCGAGCGTGACGCTCATGCCGTAGCTGGCGGCCTGGCCTTCGGCGACCATCCGGATGCGCCTTTCGAGCTCGTTGCGGACGTCCGGGTCGAAGGAGCGGATGGTGAGCAGCATTTCCGCCCGCTCGGGAATGACGTTGCTCGCCATGCCGGCATGGAAGGCGCCGACGGTGATCACCATCTGGTCGAGCGGGTGGATGTTGCGCGAGGCGATCGTCTGCAGCGCCATGATGATGCTCGCGCCGCAGACGATCGGATCCGACGTATCCTGCGGCTCGGCGCCGTGGCCGCCGTGGCCATTGACCGTGATGCGGCATTCGTCGACCGCCGCCATCATCGGACCTTCCTTGACGCCGATCTGGCCAAAGGCGAGGCTGGGATCGTTATGCAGGCCGAACACGGCATCGCATGGAAAGCGCTCGAAGAGGCCATCCTCGATCATCAGTCTCGCGCCGCCGAAATTCTCCTCCGCCGGCTGGAAGATCAGATGGATCGTGCCGTCGAAATTCTTCCTCTCGGCAAGGATTTTAGCGGCACCCAGCAGCATCGCGGTGTGGCCGTCGTGGCCGCAGGCATGCATCAGGCCTTTGTTCCTGCTGGCATACTCGGCGCCGGTCTCTTCCTCGATCGGCAGTGCGTCCATATCGGCACGGATGCCGATCGACCGGCCGCCGGTGCCGTTCTTCAACGTGGCGACAACGCCTGTCCTGCCGAGGCCGCGGGTGACTTCATATCCGAGGTCCGTGAGCTGCCTGGCGACGAAATCGGATGTGTTGAACTCCGACAGGCCGAGTTCCGGATATTGATGAAGGTAACGGCGGGTGGCCACCACGTCGGCCATGTCATTGGAAAACTGGATCGTCATTGCTCAAAACACCGAAAGTTCGATTGGATTGGTTGCGGGGCACGACGAGATCGCCCTTGTGTCACGAGATGAATAGCAGCGCGGCCCTTGGAAGGTAACCCTCGGTGTTAAATTTTGCTCGGTTGGGTTGCCGCAAGACGTTCTGGCGCGCCTGTTGCGCAAGTGCGGAATTCCTCGAATTATCAAGGGCCTGCTTCCGTTCAGGTTTCATTCAGGCTAGGCTCGATAGAGCCGGAATATGTGTCAATCCGCAGGAAGTGAGCAATAGATTCCAGTCAGTCATTTGCAATATCCGGACTGCTCTCTATTTCCCATCCTCGCGGGCTTGCATCCTGCCGGTCACCATAATCCAAATGATGACTGGCGCTTCCGATGCAGGCCGAGTAAGGCGAGGCCGACAAACCCCTCAGAGTTTTCAGCAGAAGCCCGTATCCATGTCATTTCACACTCCGCCGTCAGCTTCCTCGCGCGAAACCGAAGCCAAGCAGATCGATCACAACGATTCGATCCGCTCGACCTATTTCAACATCGATGCATTGCGGGAATGCGGCGAGAAACTCGGCAAGGAGGGCACGCCCAGCTTGCCGGGCCTGATGGAGTTCGAGTTCTTCAAGCGGCATCATGAAAACGAGAAGGAAATCCTGCGGGTCTATCGGGCGACTGCGACCGACGTCGATGCCGGCGCGTCGATCACGCCCGCCGCCGAATGGCTGCTCGACAATTATTACATCGCCGAAGAGGCGATCCAGGAAGTCCGCCGCGACTTCCCGAAAAAATTCTTCCGCCAGTTGCCCACGATGACGGTCGGTGGCCAGGAATTGCCGCGTGTACTGGTGCTCGCCTGGCTCTATGTCGCCCATACGCACAGCAGCGTTTCCCGCGAGGCGCTGGCCGCCATGGTCCAGGGTTTCCAGGTCAAGGAACCGCTCGAGATCGGCGAGCTCTGGGCGCTGCCCTCGTTCATCCGTTTCGTGCTGATCGAGAACCTGCGCCGCATCGCGACCCGCGTCGATCGCTCGCGCAACATGCGCCGCCGCGCCAACGAGACGGCCGACGAGATCATCCGCCTCAATAACGAGGAGGCGAGCGCCGATGTCCTGAAGGGCATCGAGAGCCTGACGAACGACAATACGTTCACGGCACAGTTCCTCTATCGCCTTCGCAACGCCTCGCAGACATCGGGGTTTGCCGTCGCCTGGCTCGAGCAGCGTCTCGAACAGGCGGGCACCGACGTCGAAGAGGTGATGCTCGCCGAGCAGAACCGCCTTTCGTCCGGCAACGTGACGATGGGCAACATCATCAAGAGCCTGCGCGAGATCGACGATACGGAATGGAGCGTCTGGTTCGAAGACGTTTCGCAGATCGACAAGATCTTCCGTCTTCGCACCGATTATCAGGCGCTCGATTTCGGCTCGCGCAACGCCTATCGCAACCGTATCGAACAGATCGCCCGCCGCTCACGCAAGAGCGAGGCCGAGGTTGCGGAAGCTGCCATCCAGCTCGCCGAAAAGGCCGCGGCGGAAGAAAATGCCGATCCGCGCGAGACCAATGTCGGCGCCTTCGTGGTCGGCCGCCGCCGCCGGGAGCTTGAAGCGGCAGTCGGTTATGATCTGCTGTTCGTCCAGAGGTTTGTCCGGCTTGTCCGCCGCCTCAACTGGTTTGCGATCGCCGGCCCGGTCATCCTCATTACCGTTCTCGCGATGGCGATCGCGGGCTGGTTCCTGGTGCAGGCGGATATTCCGCTGCCGGTCGTCTTCTTCTTCCTGCTGATGTTCGCGCTGCCGGCTTCCGAAGGCGCGACCGGCCTGTTCAATACGCTGGTGACCTATGTGGTGAGGCCGGCCCGGCTGGTCGGCTACGAATTCAAGGAAGGCATTCCGGAAGCGGCAAGAACGCTCGTCGCCGTACCCTGCCTGATCACCGACCGCGACACCGTGGACGAACTCGTCCGCAACCTCGAAGTCCATTATCTCGCCAATCCGCATGGCGAGATCTATTTCTCGCTGCTCAGCGACTGGCGCGACAGCAAATTCGAGGAGACCGATACCGACCTCGAAATCCTCGATTATGCGAAGCGCGAGATCGCGGCGCTCAACGCCAAGTATGGAGAAGACGGCAGGGTGCGCTTCTATCTGCTGCATCGCCGCCGCCTGTTCAATCCCGCCGAAGGCGCATGGATGGGCTGGGAGCGCAAGCGCGGCAAGCTGCATGAGCTCAACATGCTGCTACGCGGCGATCGCGATACCAGCTATCTTACGGGCGCCAACACCGTGCCGGCCAACGTCCAGTATGTCATGACGCTCGATGCCGACACCCGCCTGATGCGCGATGCGGTGACCAAGCTCGTGGGCAAGATGCACCACCCGATCAACCAGCCGGTGCTCGACCCGAAAACCAACCGCGTCATCCATGGCTATGGTCTGATGCAGCCGCGCGTGACGCCGTCGCTGACGACCGGCAAGGAAGCTTCGGTCTTCCAGCGCGTCTTCTCCGTCGGCCGCGGTCTCGACCCTTACGTCTTCACCGTCTCCGACGTCTATCAGGACCTGACCGGCGAAGGCAGCTTCACCGGCAAGGGTCTCTATCACGTCGATGCATTCGAGGCTTCGCTCAAGGGCCGGATCGACGAGAATTCGGTCCTCTCGCATGACCTTCTCGAAGGTTCGTTCGCACGCTGCGCCCTCGTCACCGACGTGGAACTGGTCGAGGACTTTCCGGTCCGCTACGAGGTCGAAGTCTCGCGTCAGCATCGCTGGGCCCGCGGCGACTGGCAGCTCCTCCCCTACATCCTCGATCCCAAGCGCGGCGTGACCGCGCTTGGCCGCTGGAAGATGGTCGACAACCTGCGCCGGTCGCTGACCCCGATCGCCTGGTTCTTCGCTTCCGTGCTCGGCTGGTACTTCATGGATCCGCTCGGCGCGCTGATCTGGCAGATCCTGCTGATCTTCTCGCTGTTCGTCGCGCCGACCCTCAGCCTGGTCACCGGTCTCCTGCCGGGCTCCACCGACATCGTTCCGGGCGCGCATTTCTATTCCGTCTGGTCGGACATGCGTTCGGCCAATGCGCAGGTCGCGCTCCGCGTCGTCTTCATCGCGGATTCCGCCTGCATCATGACCGATGCGATCGCCCGGTCTCTCTACCGCCTGTTCTTCAGCCGCAAGTTGATGCTGGAATGGCGCACCGCCGCCTCGATCCAGTCGAGCGCACAAGGCAGCCCGCAGGATTATTACAAGACGATGTGGCATGCGCCGGCGATCGCGGTGCTTAGCATCATCCTGGCGGCCATGCCGGGCGACAACGCGTTCCTGGTCGGCATCCCGTTCGCCGTGCTGTGGATATTCTCACCGCTCGTCGCCTGGTATGTCAGCCAGTCGGCCGAGACCGAAGACCGGCTGTTCGTGCCGGAGCCCGTGTCGGTCGAATTGCGCAAGATCGCCCGCCGCACCTGGCGGTATTTCGAGACCTTCGTGACCGCGGAGCAGAACTACCTGCCGCCGGACAATTTCCAGGAGAAGCCGAACCCGGTCATCGCCAAGCGCACGTCGCCGACCAATATCGGCGTCTATCTGCTGTCGACGATCTCGGCGCGGCATTTCGGCTGGATCAGCTTCACCGACACGATCGAGCGCATCGAGCAGACGATCTCGGCAGTTGAGAGAGCCGACAAGTTCCGCGGCCACATGTACAACTGGTATCATACCGACACGCTGCAGCCGCTGATGCCTCGCTACGTCTCGTCGGTCGACAGCGGCAACTTCGCCGGCCATCTGATCGCCATCTCGTCGGCTTTGCGTATCTGGGCCGAGGCACCTTCGGCGCACCTTCAGGGCAATCTCGACGGCATCGGTGACGTTTGCGGCATTCTGGCCGAAACGCTGAAGGCTCTGCCGGACGACCGCAAGACCGTGCGCCCGCTGCGTCGCCGTCTGGAAGAGCGTATCGTCGGCTTCGGCAACGCGCTTGCCGCGGTGAAGCGCGAGCATGAATTCGCATCGATCCGGATCATCAACCTCGCCGTGCTTGCCCGCGACATCCAGAAGCTCGCGGTCAACCTCGACCAGGAAGTCCGTTCGGCGCAGAGCGACGAAGTTACCCGCTGGACGGCGTCTCTCGTCGCCGCCTGCGAGGCGCATATCGCCGACAGCGTCTTCGACAATGCCAATATCGAATCGCTGCGGGAGCGGCTCGGCGTGTTGCGCGACCGAACCCGCCGCCTCGCTTTCGCGATGGATTTCAGCTTCCTGTTCCGCAAGGAGCGCCGTCTTCTGTCGATCGGCTACCGTGTCGAAACCAACGAGATCGACGAAGCCTGCTATGACCTGCTCGCATCCGAAGCGCGCCTGACCAGCCTGTTCGGGATTGCCAAGGGCGATCTGCCGACCGAGCACTGGTACAAGCTCGGCCGCCAGGTGGTGCCGATCGGTGCGCGAGGCGCCCTGGTCTCCTGGTCCGGCTCGATGTTCGAATACCTCATGCCGCCGCTCGTCATGCAGGAGCGCCAGGGGGGCATTCTCAACCAGACCAACAATCTGATCGTGAAGGAACAGATGAACCATGGCCGCCGCCTCGGCACGCCATGGGGCATCTCGGAAGCGGCGTTCAACGCTCTCGACCATCAGATGTATTATCAATATTCGAACTTCGGGGTGCCGACGCTCGGCCTCAAGCGCGGTCTCGGGCAAAACGCCGTCATCGCTCCCTATGCGTCGATCCTGGCCAGCCAGTACGACCCGATCGCTGCCTCGGAAAACCTGACGGAACTGCGCTCGCTCGGAGCGCTCGGGGTGTTCGGCTTCTACGACGCGGTGGATTTCACGCCGACCCGCGTGCCGGAAGGCAAGCGCTATGCGGTGGTGTTCAACTATTATGCCCACCACCACGGCATGTCGATCGCCGCCATCGCCAACGTCGTGATGAACGGCCTGCTGCGCGAGCTCTTCCATTCCGACCCGACCATCGAGGCTGCCGAACTGCTGCTGCAGGAAAAGGCTCCCCGCGACATTCCGGTGATGAGCGCCAAGCACGAAGAAACCCCCGGCAAGGGCCAAGGCGAACTGTTGCGCTCGGAAATCCGCACCATCACCAACCCGGCCACCAAGGACCGGGAACTGGCGCTGCTCTCCAACGGTCACTACTCGGTCATGCTCACCGCGACCGGCTCGGGATATTCCCGCTGGAACGGACTGTCTGTCGCCCGCTGGAAACCCGACCCGACCGAAGATCGCTGGGGCCAGTTCCTGTTCCTGCGCGACACCACGAACGGTGAATGGTGGTCTGCCACCGCCGAGCCGCGACGTATCGAAGGCGAAAAGACCAGGGCGATCTTCTCCGACGAACGGGCTGAATTCCACAAGACGGTCGGCGACCTCACGAGCACGGTCGAGTGCATCGTCGCCAGCGAACACGATGCCGAAGGCCGCCGCCTGACGCTGCTCAACATGGGTACCGAGGATCGCTTCATTGAAGTGACCTCCTATATGGAGCCCGTGCTGACCACCGAGGACGACGACAACGCCCACCCGGTCTTCCAGCGGATGTTCGTCCACACGGAAATCGGTCGCCGCGGCGACGTCATCCGTGCATGGCGTAACAAGCGCGCGCCGAACGAGCCGGACATGGTGATCGCCCATCTGGCCGCCGACAATGCCGGTTCGGCTCGCCCGACCGAATTCGAGACCGACCGCCGCAAGTTCCTCGGCCGCGGCCGCACGCTTTCGGAAGCTGCAGCCTTCGATCCCGGCGCGACGCTGTCGGGTACCGACGGCTTCACGCTCGATCCCATCCTGTCGCTGCGCCGCGTCGTGCGGGTGCCGGCCGGCAAGAAGGTGAGCGTCATCTTCTGGACGATCGCAGCGCCCAAGCGCGAGGAGCTCGACCAGGCGATCGAACGCTATCGGCATCCGGATGCCTTCCAGACCGAGCTCACGCAGGCCTGGACACGCACCCAGGTGCAGATGCGCCATCTCGGCGTTTCGTCGCAGGATGCCGCGGCGTTCCAGCACCTGGCGCGCTATCTCATCTATCCGGACATGCAGCTGCGCGCCGACCAGGCGACCATCCACGCCGGCATGCAGCAGCAGTCGTCGCTCTGGCCGTCGTCTGTTTCGGGAGACTTCCCGATCTTCACGCTGCGCATCAACGACGACAACGACATGCCGGTCGCCAAGGAAGCGATGAGCGCCCAGGAATATCTGCGCTCGCGCGGCGTCATCACCGATCTCGTGATCTTCAACGAGCGGGCGGCCTCCTACGCGCAGGAAATGCAGCAGGCGCTCGAACATCTCTCCGAGAGCGCCCGCCGCCTCAGCCAGCAGGAAGGCCAGCGCCAGCACGTCTTCTCGCTGCGCCGCGACATCATGGACGACGAGGGTTCGGAAGGCCTGATCGCCGCATCCCGCGTGGTTCTGCACGCCCGCAACGGCAAGATCAGCGACCAGCTCAACCGCACGGCAACGATCTTCGCGCCGCCGAAGGACCAGCAGATCGAGGTCGATCGTCGTCCGCTGCTGAACGGCGAGATCTTCCAGCCCCCGGCTCCGATCGAGGCACCGGCGGATCTCGACTTCTGGAACGGTTTCGGCGGTTTCACCAAGGACGGCAGCGAATATGTGGTGCGTCTGCACGGCGGCCAGTCGACGCCGCAGCCGTGGATCAACATCATCTCCAACGACAAGTTCGGCTTCCACATTTCGGCGGAAGGTTCAGGCTTCACCTGGGCCAAGAACTCCCGCGACTATCAGCTGACGACCTGGACCAACGACATGGTCATCAACCGTCCCGGCGAGGCATTCTATATCGCCGACCGGGACAACGGCGCTGTCATGACGCCCTTCGCAGTCCTGTCGCGCAAGCCGGAGGTCAAGTTCGAGGCCCGGCACGGCCTTGGTTACTCCGTCTTCTCGAGCGAAGAAGAAGGCCTGAAGATCAGGCTGACCCAGACGGTCGACCGGACACGGGCGGCAAAGCTCTCGTCCATCCTCCTCCATAACGGCGGTTCGGAAACCCGCAGGCTGCGCGTCTACGGTTATGTGGAATGGCTGCTCGGCGCCAATCCGGCTCGCTCCATCCCATTCATCCTCTCCAGCCGAGACGAGGAGACGGGGACGCTCTTCGCCACCAACTCCTACAGCATCGACTACCGCCGGTTTGCCTTCATGGGCATGAAGGAGACGCCGGTAGGCTTCACGGCGAGCCGCCGCGAATTCATCGGCCGCTTCGGTTCGGTCCAGATGCCGGCGGCGGTGATGTCCGCTTCTGCGCTCAGCAACGCTCTCGATCTCGACGGCGACCCCTGCGCGGCGCTCGCCTACGACATCGAGCTCGCGCCGGGCGAAGAGCGGACGGTCACCTTCTATCTCGGCGATGCCGATACGAAGGAAGAGGCTCAGGCGTTGGCGGCCCAGCTGCGCGGCGAGGAGTTCGCTCCGATCCTTGCGGCGAACCGCGACTTCTGGACCGGCTTTACCGGCCGCCTGAAGATCTCGACGCCGGACAAGTCGCTCGACAACATGGTCAACCACTGGCTGCCCTACCAGGCGCTCGGCTGCCGCATCATGGCCCGCACCGCCTTCTACCAGGCATCCGGCGCCTTCGGCTTCCGCGATCAGCTGCAGGATACCTTGGCTTTCCTGGTGCACGAGCCGTCGCTCGCCCGCCGCCAGATCGTCAACGCCGCCTCGCGGCAGTTCAAGGAAGGCGATGTGCTGCATTGGTGGCTGCCCGGCTCCGGTGCCGGCGTCCGGACGATGATCTCCGACGACGTCGTATGGCTCGCCTACGGTATCCACCAGTATGTCTCGGTAACCGGCGATGCATCGCTGCTCGACGAGGAACTGGCGTTCATCGATGGTCCGGTGCTCGAAAAGAACAAGCACGACTCCTTCTTCCAGCCGACGATCTCGACTGAGATCGCGACTGTCTACGAGCATGCGGCAAGGGCGCTGGACCTGGCGATCACGCGCACCGGCGACAAGGGCCTGCCGCTCATCCTCGGGGGCGACTGGAATGACGGCATGAACCGCGTCGGCATCGGCGGCCGCGGCATGAGCGTCTGGCTCGGCTGGTTCCTGGCCGCGGCGCTGCGCAACTTCCTGCCCTATGCGGAAGCCCGCAAGGACAAGAAGCGCATTCAGCGCTGGACGGATCATATCGAGACGCTCAAGCAGGCGCTCGAAAAGGCCGGCTGGGACGGCACCTACTATCGCCGTGGCTATTTCGACGATGGCTCACCGCTCGGCTCGAGCACCAGCGACGAATGCCGCATCGACTCGCTCGCCCAGTCCTGGAGCGTGCTCTCGGGCGAAGGCGATCCGGAACGTGCCGCCCAGGCGATGGATGCGGTGCTCGAAAAGCTGGTCGACAGCCGGGCAGACATCATCCGCCTGTTCACGCCGCCGTTCCAGGATACCCGCAAGGACCCGGGCTATATCAAGGCCTATCCGCCGGGGGTTCGTGAAAACGGTGGCCAGTATACCCATGCGGCGATCTGGGTCGTGCTGGCGCTGGCAGCTCTGAAGCGGGGCGACGATGCCTGGAAGTGCTTCCAGATGCTGAACCCGATCAACCATGCGCTGGACCGCGATTCGGCCGAGACCTATCGCGTCGAACCCTATGTGGTCGCGGCCGATGTCTATGGTCACGGTTCCCATACCGGCCGCGGCGGCTGGACCTGGTATACGGGTTCTGCGGGCTGGCTCTACCGTGCGGCGACCGAGGGCATTCTCGGCATCCGCCGCCAGGGCGACCGGCTGTTCGTCAATCCGGCGCTGCCGACCGAGTGGGATGGCTTTACCGCCGAACTGACCATCGACGACACGGTGCACAAGATCACCGTCGAAGGCGACAAGGTCACGATCGACGGTCAGGCGGTCAATGAAACGGAAGGCTTCCTTCTTGCCGGAGCCGCTGCCAAGCGTCTGCCGGAACCGGCCAACAGCTGAGGCCTCGGCCGACCGGGAAGCTTTAAGCTGTCAAAAGAAAACCCGCCGCCATGCGAATGGCGGCGGGTTTTTCATTGAAGTTTCTTAGCGATCAGGCGGGCTGTGCCAGCGACCCGCCAGGGTCCGCCGCTTCCTCGTCGTCGGTCAGGATGCCGCTTGCCTTCAGCAGCGATGCGAAGCGTCCGCCGCTGGCGCTGAGTTCCTCATAGCTGCCCATTTCGGCGACGCGTCCGTTCTCGAGGAAGATCACCTTGTTCGCATCGCGGACGGTCGAAAGCCGGTGGGCGATGATGAAGGTGGTGCGGTTTTCGCGGAGGCGGTCTATGGCCGTCTTGACGCGAGCCTCGGTCTCGACGTCCAGCGCACTGGTCGCCTCGTCGAGCACAAGGATCGGCGCGTTCTTGAGGATGGCGCGGGCAATGGCGATACGCTGGCGTTCGCCGCCGGACAACCGGTTGCCGCGCTCGCCGACCGGGGTCTCGTAGCCGTTCAACCGCGTTTCGATGAACTCGGTCGCGGCGGCGGCTTCCGCTGCCCTGGCGATGTCCTCTTCGCTGGCGCCCTCGCGGCCGAGGCGGATGTTCTCGCTGATCGACCGGTTCAGGAGGCCTGCATCCTGGAAGACGGTGGCGATCGAATGGCGCAGCGATTTCCGCGTCACCTTGCCGATGTCGATGCCATCGATCAGGATCTTGCCTTCCTGCGGGTCGTAGACACGCTGCAGGAGGTTGATGAGCGTGGTCTTGCCGGCGCCGGTCGGCCCGACGATGGCGACGGTCTCTCCGGCTTTCGCCGTGAAGGAGACGTTGTGGACGCCTTGGCTCGTGCTGGCAAAGCCAAAGGAGACATCGCGGAATTCCACCTCGCCGCGAACCTCGCCGAGGTCGGCGGCATCCGCCGGCTCGGCGCGCTCTTCGACGGAATCCTCGAGGTGAAAGAAATCCTCGAGCTTGGCGCGGGCTTCGAAGATCTGGGTCGCGAACTGGCGCAGGAGGTCCAGGCGTCCGATCAGCAGGTTAGCGAAGCCGATGAAGGCCACGACATCACCGACCCGGATTTCGCCGCGCTGAACCAGAAGCGTGCCGATGACCAGGATGACACCCATGGACACCGTCGAGGCCGTGCGGTTCAGGGCACCGGCCAGAGCCCACCAGTCGAGTACCGGATACTGGGCGGCAAGCAGGTCCTTGGTATAGTCCTTGAGCGCCAGGGTCTCGGCCTCGATGCGATTGTAGCTGTGCAGCACCGATACGTTGCTGATCGCGTCGCTGACGTGGGAAAAGACCGTGTGGTAATGGTTTTCGACCGACGCCTGCCCCTCCTTGGTGCGGTTCATCACCGTCACGCCGATGATCCAGTAGAGGATGCTCAGCACCAGAAGGACGAGGCTCAGCCGCCAGTCCATCGAGATCGCCGTGGGGACCAGCAGGACGAGCGCCACTGCGGTGGCGAGGTGGGTACGCATGAATTCGAGCCACAGGCCGAACAGGCTCTCTGCCGCACGCAGCAGGGTGTGCAGCGCGTTCGAGGTGCCGCGGGTGTGGTGCCAGGCAAGCGGCATGGAGATGATGCGTCCGAAAGCCTCGGTCAGCAGCGATGCGCGCCGGCCATGGGCGAGCCTGTCGGCCTCACGGGCGACAAGCACATAGGCAACGGTATTGAAGACACCGAAGCCGGCCCATAACATCAGCACCGGCGTAACGGTAGTGCCGGACGAAATGGCATCGATGATACGGCCGAAAAGGATCGGTTCGGCAATGGTGATAACGGCAAGCACGATATTGGCGATGACGACCGCGGCGACACGCCACTTGTTCTTCGCCAGATATTGGAGGGCTCGTGCGTAAACCTGGAACAGCGTCAACTGGCGCAACCTCTTTCAAGTGGAGCCGCCATCGGGGCGGCGCCGGTAATCTAGTGATCGGAAACGGCAATTCCGCGACGGAAGCCGGAGATAATACTCTTCTGCCAGAAATGTTTCATCGAGGGCAAGGCTTCCCGCATTCAGTGTCTTGAACCAACCCACGGCTTATTGCACAAAACCGTCAAGGGCTAGATTTCGCGGTATACCTTCAAAGAATGATAACTATGCTAATCGATTGTGAATAAGGGAAGTTACTGAAATTTAACATAAAGACAAGAATCGCCCGGAAAGAACGCGGCGGGGAGCAAGCCTTGAACATTCAGCTGGTCGTGCAACTCTTGGTACTCGTCGGGGAAATCAAGACCGAGGCGGAGCTCACGGCCCAGCTCGAATCTCTGCTGAAAGCCTATGGATTCGAATATTACGGACTGGTCATCCGGCCGCGCTCCCTTCAGAATCCGGGCGGCCTTGTCCTGGCCGGCCGTTGGCCGGAAGGCTGGCAGGAAATCTACGAAGCCCGCAAATATGCCTTGGTCGATCCGACCGTTCGCATGCTCAGCATCGCGCAAAGGCCGTTCCGGTGGCGGGATGCGGTGCTCAGGCTTCGGAACGATCCGCATCGACAGCGCATGCAGCGGATGATGCAGGAAGGGGCACGTCACGGCCTTCAGGACGGCTACCTGTTTCCCGTCCATGGCCGCAACGGCCTGCTCGGCAACATGACGCTCGGCGGCCGCCCGGTGGATCTCTCGCCCGCCGAAATGGCGCTGTTCGATGCCGCCGCCAAGAAGGTGTTCTGGCGCTTTCTGGACCTGCGCGGACAGGCGGAAGAGCTGGAGGCCGTCGCCAAGGTGGACACCCAACTTACCCGCCGCGAGATGGAAGTCATCGTGCTACTCGCCGACGGCCTGACCTCGAACGAGGTCGCGAAGTCGCTGGATATCTCCAGCCATACGGTCGACTGGTACATCAACGGGCTTCAGGAGAAGCTGCGCGCCAAGAACCGCCAGCATGTGGTCGCTTCGGCATTTCGCCTCGGTCTCATCGCCTGAGCGATTGCTCTCTTTGCGACGCATACGGTCTCCCCGAGAAATTGCGCTTGCCTGATTAAGGCAATACTGATTTCTTTGCAGTGCAGCATTATTCTCGATGGCGTCTGAGGAGATCCGTCTTGCCCATTTCCAAGATCCTAGTTGCCAACCGCTCCGAAATAGCGATCCGGGTCTTCCGTGCCGCCAATGAGCTCGGCATCAAGACTGTTGCGATCTGGGCGGAAGAGGACAAGCTTTCGCTGCACCGATTCAAGGCCGACGAGAGCTATCAGGTCGGCCGCGGCCCGCATCTTTCCAAGGACATGGGGCCGATCGAAAGCTATCTTTCTATCCCGGAAGTGATCCGCGTCGCCAAGCTTTCCGGCGCCGACGCCATTCATCCGGGATACGGCCTTTTGTCGGAAAGTCCGGAGTTCGTGGAGGCCTGCAACGATGCAGGAATCATCTTCATCGGCCCGCGGCCGGATACGATGCGCCAACTCGGCAACAAGGTTGCGGCCCGCAACCTGGCGATTTCGGTCGGCGTGCCGGTGGTGCCGGCGACCGAGCCGCTGCCGGACGACATGGCCGAAGTCGCGAAGATGGCCGAGGAGATCGGTTATCCGGTGATGCTGAAGGCGTCCTGGGGCGGCGGCGGGCGCGGCATGCGCGCCATTCGCGATCCGAAAGATCTCGCCAAGGAAGTCGTGGAAGCCAAGCGCGAGGCAATGGCCGCTTTCGGCAAGGACGAAGTCTATCTCGAAAAGCTCGTCGAGCGTGCCCGGCACGTGGAGAGCCAGATCCTCGGCGACACGCACGGCAATGTCGTTCATCTCTTCGAGCGCGACTGTTCGATCCAGCGCCGCAACCAGAAGGTCGTTGAGCGTGCGCCGGCTCCCTATCTGTCGGAGGCCCAGCGGGCCGAGCTTGCGGCCTATTCGCTGAAGATCGCGGCGGCGACCAACTATGTCGGTGCCGGAACGGTCGAATACCTGATGGATTCCGATACCGGCAAGTTCTACTTCATCGAGGTCAACCCGCGCATTCAGGTCGAGCATACGGTGACCGAGGTCGTCACCGGCATCGATATCGTCAAGGCGCAGATCCATATCCTCGAAGGTTTTGCGATCGGCACGCCTGAATCCGGCGTGCCGGCCCAGGGAGACATCCGCCTTCACGGCCACGCGCTGCAATGCCGGATCACCACCGAAGACCCCGAGCATAACTTTATCCCAGATTACGGCCGCATCACCGCCTATCGTTCGGCAGCAGGTTTCGGCATCCGTCTCGACGGCGGCACCGCCTATTCCGGTGCTGTCATCACCCGCTATTACGATCCGCTTCTGGTCAAGGTGACGGCCGCCGGCTCGACGCCGGCCGAAGCGATCAGCCGCATGGACCGGGCGCTCAGGGAATTCCGCATCCGCGGCGTGGCCACCAACCTGACCTTCCTCGAAGCGATCATCGGCCATCCGAAATTCCGCGACAATTCCTATACGACGCGGTTCATCGATACGACGCCGGAGCTCTTCGAGCAGGTGAAGCGGCAGGACCGCGCCACCAAGCTCCTGACCTATCTCGCCGACGTCACCGTCAACGGCCACCCGGAAACCAAGGGCCGGCCGGCACCGGCCGAACATAGCGCCAAGCCTGTCCTGCCCTATATCAACGGCCCGGTCCCGGACGGCACCAAGCAGCTTCTCGACACGCTCGGTCCGAAAAAGTTCGGCGAATGGATGCGCAACGAAAAGCGCGTGCTGATCACCGATACGACGATGCGCGACGGGCATCAGTCGCTGCTGGCCACCCGCATGCGCACCTATGACATCGCGCGGGTCGCCGGCGTCTATGCGCGGGCGCTTCCGAACCTGTTCTCGCTGGAATGCTGGGGCGGGGCGACCTTCGACGTCTCCATGCGCTTCCTCACCGAAGATCCGTGGGAACGCCTGGCGATGATCCGCGAGGATGCGCCGAACCTGCTATTGCAGATGCTGCTGCGCGGCGCCAACGGGGTCGGCTACAAGAACTATCCCGACAACGTGGTGAAGTATTTCGTCGCCCAGGCCGCCAAAGGCGGTATCGATCTCTTCCGTGTCTTCGACTGCCTCAACTGGGTCGAGAACATGCGGGTCTCGATGGATGCGATCAACGAAGAGAACAAGCTTTGCGAGGCGGCGATCTGCTATACGGGCGATCTCCTGAACTCCGCGCGCCCGAAATACGACCTCAAATATTACGTCTCGCTGGCCGAAGAGCTGGAGAAGGCGGGCGCCCATATCATCGCGCTGAAGGATATGGCCGGTCTCCTGAAGCCGGCTGCAGCGCGGGTGCTGTTCAAGGCGCTGCGCGAGGCAACCTCGTTGCCGATCCATTTCCACACCCATGATACGTCCGGCATTTCGGCCGCGACCGTGCTTGCCGCGGTGGACGCGGGCGTCGATGCGGTCGATGCGGCGATGGATGCAGTATCCGGCAATACGTCACAGCCCTGCCTCGGCTCGATCGTCGAAGCGCTGTCCGGCTCCGAGCGCGACCCGGGCCTCGATCCGGAGTGGATCCGCCGCATCTCCTTCTACTGGGAAGCGGCGCGCGGCCAGTATGCCGCCTTCGAAAGCGACCTCAAAGGCCCGGCCTCGGAAGTCTATCTGCATGAAATGCCCGGCGGCCAGTTCACCAACCTCAAGGAACAGGCCCGCTCGCTCGGGCTTGAAACCCGCTGGCACAAGGTCGCCCAGACTTATGCGGACGTGAACCAGATGTTCGGCGACATCGTCAAGGTGACGCCGTCGTCCAAGGTGGTCGGCGACATGGCGCTGATGATGGTCTCCCAGGACCTGACGGTCGCCGACGTCGAAAATCCGGCGAAGGACATCGCCTTCCCGGATTCGGTCGTATCGATGCTGAAGGGCGATCTCGGCCAGCCTCCCGGCGGATGGCCGGAGGCGCTGCAGAAAAAGGCGCTGAAGGGCGAGGCGCCCTACACGGCCGTACCCGGCTCGCTTCTCCCGCCGGCTGACCTTGCTGCGGAGCGCAAGGCGATCGAGGACAAGCTGGAGCGCAAGGTCAACGATTTCGAGTTCGCCTCCTACCTGATGTATCCCAAGGTGTTCACCGACTTCGCGCTGGCGTCCGATACCTATGGCCCGGTCTCGGTGCTGCCGACGCATGCCTATTTCTACGGGCTCGGCGATGGCGAGGAAATGTTCGCCGATATCGAGCGCGGCAAGACGCTTGTTGTCGTCAACCAGGCGATGAGCGGTACCGATGCGCAAGGCCTGGTCACCGTCTTCTTCGAGCTGAACGGCCAGCCGCGCCGCATCAAGGTGCCGGACCGGGCGCATGGCGCTTCCGGCAGCGCGGTGCGCCGCAAGGCCGACACCGGCAATGTCGCCCATCTCGGCGCGCCGATGCCGGGCGTCATCAGCCGCGTCTTCGCGACAACCGGCCAGGCGGTCAAGGCCGGCGACGTGCTGCTCTCCATCGAGGCAATGAAGATGGAAACGGCGCTGCATGCCGAAAAGGACGGAACCATCGCCGAGGTGCTCGTCAAGGCGGGCGACCAGATCGACGCCAAGGATCTGCTGATCGTTTATGGCGGCTGATTTCAGCCACCTTCCCCAGCTGCCCGATCTTTCCAGCCGAGCCGTTCGCCGAAGGTGAGCATCAGGCTGGCGACGTCATTCAGGATTGCGCCGGCCCTATGCTGGCCCGCTGCGAGTGATAGGGCCGTGAACTTTTTCCGCGTTGCAGGTTTCGCCTCGATACAATTTGTGAGAGGGAGTGCTTCTTCGCGGCGTTGCAAATTCAATCGATTTAAATATGTTCGCGACGATCGAAAGGAACCTATCCATGGACAGTCGCGCACCCTCAAACGCCTCCTCCAGCTCCCGAGCTTTCTTCACCCGCGAAAGGGCTGGCGTGTCGCTGCTCTTCCTGATGAATGGCTTCATGATCGGCGCCTGGGCGCCGAAAATCCCGGAATTTGCGAGCCGATTGAGCTTGAGCGAAAGCGCGCTCGGATTGATGATCCTGACGTTTGGCCTCGGTTCGCTGCTGATGATGCCGCTTGCCGGCAGCCAGATCGCCCGCTTCGGGTCGAGCCAGGTTTCCAAATACACCTCGGTGTTGCTGACGCCGACATTGCTCCTTCTCACCTTGGTCGGCAGCATCTGGTCAGGCGCCGTGGCAATCTTCCTGTTCGGCGGCCTGATCGGCGCCATGGACGTGGCGATGAATGCCAACGCGGTCTCGGTCGAGAAGAGCATGCGCCGTGCGATCATGTCGTCCTGCCATGCTTTCTGGAGCCTCGGCGGACTGCTCGGCTCGTCGACGGGCGGTTTCCTCATAGAACATATCGGTGTCTCCGCGCATGCCATCCTGGTCACGGTGCTGGCCGCGGTAATGATCGTCGCCGCCTGGCGGATCGTCCTGCACGACGCGCCGCATCCGGACGAAGCCAGGCACGGCGGAAGCCGCCTGCCGCGTTCGCCGCTGCCGTGGCTGATCGGCATCATGGCGCTGTTCTGCATGATCCCGGAAGGCGCGATCCTCGATTGGGGTGCGCTCTACCTCCGCAACGAGCTTGCAGCTTCCGTCACACTTTCCGGCTTCGCTTTCGCAGCCTTCTCGCTCACCATGGCGGTGATGAGGTTTGCCGGCGATCTGATCCGCGACCGTTTCGGCGCGGTCAAGACGCTGCGGGTCTGCGCCGTCATCTCGATTTTCGGCCTGCTGCTGATCGGCTTTGCCCAGAACGCACCGATGGCGATCGCCGGCTTTGCACTGACCGGCATCGGCATTTCCAACATCGTGCCGATCGCCTTTTCGGCGGCCGGCAACCTGCCGGGCATGGCAGCCGGCGTCGGCCTCTCGGTGGTCACCACCATGGGCTATTCCGGCATCCTGGTTGCGCCCTCCGCCATCGGCTTCATCGCCGAATATACCGGGCTTGCCATCATTTTCGCCGGCCTGTCGGCGCTGATCGTCGTGGTCCTCCTGCTGTCATCGCTCGCCAAACATGCGGACACGGCGCATCACTAGGTGCGTCAGCCTGCCGGCTGGAACGGGAAAGGCCGGTGCGATAAAGTGAGCGTCGCGGCGGTTGACAAGCCGCGAGCCATACGCCACCTGAAAGGCGCTTCATTCCCAAGGCGACGAGACTTCCGATGACCGCACCCATCGACTACGACCCGAAACCGCGCCGCGCCACAGTCGCCGTCGATGTCGGCGGCGTCATCGTCGGCGGAGGTGCGCCTGTCGTCGTGCAGTCGATGACCAATACGGACACGGCCGATATCGACGGAACGGTCGCCCAGGTCGCGGCGCTCTACAAGGCAGGATCCGAGTTGGTGCGCATCACCGTCGATCGCGACGAGAGTGCCGCCGCGGTGCCAAAAATCCGCGAGCGACTGCTGCGTCTCGGCATGGACGTGCCGCTGATCGGCGACTTCCATTATATCGGCCACAAGCTGCTCGCCGATCATCCGGCCTGCGCCGAGGCGCTGGCAAAATACCGCATCAATCCCGGCAATGTCGGTTTCAAGGACAAGAAGGACAAGCAGTTCGCCGACATCATCGAGATGGCGATCCGCTACGACAAGCCTGTGCGCATCGGCGTCAACTGGGGTTCGCTCGACCAGGACCTGCTGACCACGCTGATGGACCGCAATGCGGCGGATGGTTCGCCGCTGTCGGCCCGCCAGGTCATGCACGAGGCGATCGTCCAGTCTGCGCTGATTTCCGCCGAGCTTGCCGAGCAGATCGGCCTGCCGCGCAACCGCATCATCCTGTCGGCCAAGGTGAGCCAGGTACAAGACCTGATCGCCGTCTATTCGATGCTCACAGAGCGCTCCAACCACGCGCTGCATCTCGGTCTCACCGAAGCCGGCATGGGCTCCAAGGGCATCGTCGCCTCGTCGGCCGCCATGGGCTACGTGCTGCAGCACGGGATCGGCGACACGATACGTGTTTCGCTGACGCCGGAGCCGAACGGCGACCGTACCCGCGAAGTGCAGGTGGCGCAGGAACTGCTGCAGGTCATGGGTTTTCGCCAGTTCGTTCCCGTCGTCGCCGCCTGTCCGGGCTGCGGGCGGACGACCTCGACGGTGTTCCAGGAGCTTGCCCAGAACATCCAGAACGACCTGCGCAAGAACATGCCGGTCTGGCGCGAGAAATATCCGGGCGTCGAAGCCCTCAACGTCGCGGTCATGGGCTGCATCGTCAACGGTCCTGGCGAGAGCAAGCATGCCGATATCGGCATTTCGCTGCCGGGCACGGGTGAAACGCCGGCTGCCCCTGTGTTCATCGACGGCAAAAAGGCGCTGACCTTGCGCGGCGTGAACATCGCCGCCGATTTCGAAAAACTCGTCATCGACTATATCGAGCAACGCTTCGGCCAGCGCACGGCTGCCGAATAAATCATGAGCCGATACTGGTCGCCAATCGTCAGCACGCTGAAACCCTATGTCGCGGGCGAGCAGCCGCGCATCCAGAACCTCGTCAAGCTGAATACCAACGAGAACCCCTACGGGCCTTCTCCGAAGGCGGTCGCCGCGATACAGGCGGCGGCGGACGATGCCCTTCGGCTTTATCCGGATCCGTCGGCGACCGCATTGCGCGAAGCGATCGCTGCACGTTTCGGCGTCCAGGCGGATCAGGTCTTCGTCGGCAACGGTTCGGATGAGGTGCTGGCGCACACGTTCCAGGCTCTGCTGAAGCACGACAAGCCACTGCTCTATCCTGACATCACCTACAGCTTCTATCCGACCTATAGCCGGCTCTACGATATCGACGTCGTCGAAATTCCGCTCGATGAGGGCTTCCGGATCAGGCTTGCCGACTACGACCGGCCCTGCGGCGCCATCATCATCCCGAACCCGAATGCACCGACCGGGATCGGCCTTGCCCTCCCGGAGATCGAGGCGCTGGTGGCGGCGCATCCCGACGTACCGGTCGTGGTGGACGAGGCCTATATCGATTTCGGCGGCGAGACGGCTGCCAGCCTCATCGGCCGCTACCCGAATCTTCTCGTCGTCCAGACGCTGTCGAAATCCCGTTCGCTGGCGGGAATGCGCGTCGGTTTTGCGCTCGGCCAGCGGCATCTGATCGATGCTCTGGAGCGGGTGAAGGACAGTTTCAATTCCTATCCGCTCGACCGGCTGGCTCAGGTTGCCGCGACGGCTGCGATCGAGGATGCCGCATGGTTCGAGACCTGCCGGCAGAAGATCATCGCGACGCGCGACCGGGTCAGCGGCAAATTGCAGGCGATGGGTTTCGATGTTCTGCCGTCGCAGGCGAACTTCGTCTTCGCCAAACATCCGGCTCTATCGGGCGCCGAAGTCTATTCGGCCTTGCGGGCGGAGGGCGTGCTGGTGCGCCACTGGAACAAGCCGCGCATAAACGACTATCTGCGCATTTCGATCGGCACGGATGCTGAATGCGACCGGCTGCTCGACGTCCTGAAGAACCTGCCGGCGGGTGGCTGATCGCAGCTCTTCTTTCGCTGCATCGGGTCTCTTTGGGGGTGTCTTGATCGGCCCGGTTCCGGCCGGGCTCGTGGTCAATGACGAAGATATGCCGGCCTCCTCGCTATTGCCGCAATTCATGGTAAATGAGGTGGCACCACTGACGACGGGGACATTTGTTTACATGCTGAAGAAAATCGCAATCGTCGCACTTTGCGCGACCTATCTTTCCGCCTGCACCACGACCGACCCCTATACGGGTGAGCAGAAGGTTTCCAACACGGCCGGCGGTGCTGCCATCGGCGCAGGCCTCGGCGCGCTTGCCGGCGGCTTGACCGGCGGACGCCATGCGGGCCGCAATGCGCTGATCGGCGCCGGTATCGGCGCGCTCGCCGGTGGCGGCATCGGCGCCTACATGGACAATCAGGAAGCGGAACTGCGCGCCCAGCTGCAGGGCACCGGCGTTTCGGTGACCCGCGTCGGCGACCGCATCATCCTCAACATGCCGTCGAACATCACGTTCGCCACGGATCAGGACCAGGTCATCCCGCCGTTCTACCGGACGCTGGATTCCGTCGCGATCGTGCTGAACAAGTTCAACCGCACCCTGATCGACGTCAACGGCCATACGGACTCGACCGGCAGCCTGCAGCATAACCAGGCGCTTTCCGAGCGCCGCGCCGGTTCCGTCGCCAACTACCTCGGCAGCCGTGGCGTGGACCAGCGCCGCATGTCGACGATGGGCTTCGGGCCGTCGCAGCCGGTTGCTTCCAACGCGACCTCGGACGGTCGCGCGCAGAACCGCCGCGTCGAAGTGGCGATCGCGCCGCTCACCCAGGGCTGATCATAAACGTCTGATGAAAGGGCGAGCCGCTCAGATGCGGCTCGTCAGCAACTTCAGGCCGGCGACGCTGTAGAAAACCGCCATCGTTCCTTCGATCCAGCGCCTTGCGGCCTTGTAGCCGCGCAGCGCGTGGGATGTCGAAAACACCATCGCATAGGTGGTGAAGATCAACAGGCTCGAGCTCATGCAGACGGCGATGATCAAAAGGATCGCCGAGGTCGGCGCATTTTCCGGCAGGCCGAGCGAAATGATCGCCAGCCATGCAAAGATCGCCTTCGGATTGGTGACGTGGACCGCATAGCCGCGCAGCCAGAGCTGGCGGGCGGTATAGTTCGTCCGGGCATTGCCGAGGGCGAACTTGGAATCCGGCAGGCGCGCGGACTTGTAGGCCTTCCAAGCCAGATAAATCAGGTAGATGCCGCCAAGCACCTTCATGATCTCCAGCGCGATCGCATAGTTGCGCAGCAGTGCCGCAAGACCGAGTGCCGCGGCCGTCGCCCAGGTCAGCGAACCGCTGGCGATGCCGAGCGCGGTGATCAGGCCGGCGCGGCGCCCTTGCGAGATCGAGGTGCCGATGATCGCGAAATTGGCCGGACCGGGGCTCGCGACGTTGATGACATAGGCGACGTAGGCCGGCCACATGTAGGGCAGATAACTCAGGACATCCGGCATTCTCGTTTCCTATCCCTGTCTAGTTTTCCCGGCTGGCGATGAAGCGCGCGGTCTCCTGCAGAATGGACGCCCTTTCGCCGTAGGGCGCAAGCAGTTCCACGGCCTCGGCCGTCAAAACGTCCAGCCGTTCCTCCGCCCAGCCGATGCCGTGCAGGGCGACGAGGGTGCCCTTGCCGCGGCCGGCGTCCTTTCCGGTTGCCTTGCCCATGGTTTCGGCATCCGAGGTCAGGTCGAGCAGATCGTCGGCGAGCTGGAAGGCGAGGCCGATCTTCTGGCCGAAGAGCCGCAGCCGCTGGCGATGCTCCGGCTCGGAACCGGCGATGATCGCGCCCGCTTCGCAGGCAAACCGCAGCAGGGCACCTGTTTTCATCGCCTGCAATGTGGTGATGCCCGCCTCGTCGGGCGGCGATTTTTCCGCGGCAAGATCAAGCGCCTGACCGCCCGCCATGCCGCCTGGTCCCGCGGCGCGGGCAAGCGACAGGACGAGTTCCGTCTTCAGCCGGTCGGCGAGTACCGTCTCCGGTGCGGCGGCGATGTCGAAGGCGTAGGTCAGCAGGCTGTCGCCGGCGAGGATGGCGGTCGCCTCGTCGAAGGCCTTGTGCACGGTCGGCTGGCCGCGGCGCAGGTCGTCATTGTCCATCGCCGGCAGGTCGTCATGGATCAGCGAATAACAATGCAGGCATTCGAGCGCCACTCCGACCCGAAGCGCTGCCTCTGCCGGCCCGCCGAGCAACGTCGCGCTCTCGCGCACCAGGAAGGGCCTCAGCCGTTTCCCGCCATTCAGCGACCCATGCCGCATGGCGGCCATCAGCTGCGCCGGGCGGGTCGTCTCGTCGGAAAGAGGGGTATCGGACAGGAGAGACGAAAGCAGGGCTCCCGTCTCGGCGGCGCTCTGCCGCAGGCGTGTTTCGAATGCCGTTTTCGCGTCCGTCATGGCCGCTGTTTGGCATGCCGTGTGTTGGCTGGCAACGGCGATTCACCAGGACGTGCGAAGTTTTCGGCGCCAGACTCGCCTTGGCCACGTTGAACGGTTATGAAACTCAAAACGAGGGACGAGTGCGATATTGGACATCACACCCGAACAGCAGTTGCAGGAGGAGGAGCCCGTGAGGGCCGGGTGGAGACGGCGCCGGGTGTCCGGCAATCTGATCCGCCGGATCGTGCAGATCGCGATCGCGCTGGTGGTGTTGCCCTATCTGTTGATTTTCGTCTACGCGCTGCCGTTCACCCGCCCGGTCTCGACGCTGATGCTGTCGGAACTCGCGCTGTTTCGCGGATACGACCGGCGCTGGGTAAGCCTCGAAGAGATTTCGCCCAACCTCGTCCGA
Organism: Neorhizobium sp. T25_27; assembly: GCF_002968565.1. Lineage (NCBI taxonomy): Bacteria > Pseudomonadati > Pseudomonadota > Alphaproteobacteria > Hyphomicrobiales > Rhizobiaceae > Neorhizobium > Neorhizobium sp. T25_27. The sequence continues at coordinate 70,436 of NZ_PVBJ01000017.1, read as the reverse complement.
TCGGTGATGATGTCCGAGGACGGCCAGTTCTGCTTCCATGGGGGCGTCGACTGGAACCAGATGCGCGGCGTGGTCGAGGATGCGCTCGATGGCGAGGCGACGCGCGGCGCGAGCACCATCCCGATGCAGACCGCCAAGAACCTGTTCCTGTGGAACGGCCGCTCCTTCATCCGCAAAGGCATGGAACTGCCCCTGGCACTGGGCGCAGACCTCGTCCTGTCGAAGTGGCGGATGATGGAGATCTATCTGAACATCGCCGAGTGGGGGCCTGGCATCTATGGGGCGGAGGCGGCCGCGCAATATCATTTCAAGGTGCCGGCTTCGAAACTGAGCCCCCGGCAGGCGGCGCTTCTGGCCGTGGCGCTTCCCAATCCGATCACCCGCGTTGCAAGCAGGCCGAGCCGCGGCGTGCAGCGGCTGGCCGGTGTCGTCGAGCGGCGGGCGCGCGGATCCGGCGACTACATCAAATGCATTTATGGGTGAGGTTTATCGTTTTCATTGGTCGCACCGAGCAGGGGCCACTATAGGCTAATAAACCAACCGGAGAGCGGCCCATGGAAAAGCTTACCCTTTATATCGGCAACAAGAATTATTCCTCCTGGTCCTTCCGTCCCTGGATTGCGCTGACGGCGGCCGGCATTACCTTCGAAGAGGTGCTGATCCCGTTCGATTTTCCCGCTGGCAATCCGAAATACAAGCCGATCTCGCCGACCGGCAAGGTACCGGTGCTGCACCAGGGAGACATCCGGGTGTGGGAATCGCTGGCGATCATCGAATATGCCGCCGAGCTTTTCCCGGAGAAGGGCATCTGGCCGGAAGCTGCCGCCGACCGCGCGGTCGCGCGCTCCGTCTCGATGGAAATGATTTCCGGCTTCCGGGCGCTGCGCAATGCCTGCCCGATGAACATGCGCCGGCCGAAGGGCAGGATCGAACTTGCCGACGGAGTGATGGACGACGTTGCTCGCATCGAGACGATCTGGCGCGAACTGCGGGCGAAATCCGGCGGGCCTTTCCTGTTCGGCGAATTTTCCGGAGCGGATGCGATGTTTGCGCCTGTCGTCAGCCGTTTCGACGTCTACGATCTGACGAGCAATGTGGAGACGCTCGCCTATATGTCGGCAATGAAATCTCATCCGGCATGGCTCAAGTGGCAGGAGGCCGCACTTGCCGAAACCTGGGTCGTCCCGGAGGACGAGGCTTAAGTCGCATATTTCTCAAAAAATCCGGGCAGGGACTGGTCAAAGCCCGGTAGGGCATGTATAAGCCGCCCAAATTTCCGAGATCGAGACATGTCCAATCGGCCTCAGTTCCGGCCGGGGATTATGTTTTGCACGCAAGTGGAGTAACGAAAATGGCTGTACCGAAGAGAAAAACGAGCCCGTCGAAGCGCGGTATGCGCCGCTCCGCAGACGCACTCAAGGCTCCGACCTATATCGAAGACAAGAACTCCGGCGAACTGCGCCGTCCGCACCATGTCGATCTGAAGACCGGCATGTATCGCGGCCGTCAGGTTCTGACGCCGAAGGAAAGCGCATAAGCGTTTTTCGTTCTATTGCATCAAAGGTCGGCTCTGCCGGCCTTTTTTGTTGCGCGAAGACTTGTTTTGCCGCGCCCAAGACTTGCGAAAGCAAGGCAAGCACGTACAGTCCGGCCATATCGACTGGAGTCCGAGACCATGCTTGCCGCATTGCCGCTGATGATCATCCCGTTCATTCTCTATAACCTGGGCATGCTCGGCATTCTGGGTGGCGGCGGGGTCGCGTCGCTCGGCAACGTCATCAGCTCGCTTCAGATGCTGTCTGGTGCCGTCTGGACCATGACGCTCGGCGACGTGATCATCGTCATCTCGCTGGTCTTCCTGTTCGTGGAAATCCTCAAAGCAAGCCGCAACGGCCGCGGTTCGCTGATCAACCACATGCTGTCGATGCTGGTCTTCATCGCCTATCTGGTCGAATTCCTGCTGGTGCGGGATGCCGCGACGCAGATCTTCTTCATCCTGATGACGATCACCTTCGTCGACGTCATCGGCGGCTTTGCGGTAGCAATCCGCTCGGCCGGCCGCGACGTGTCGATCGGGCTCTAGGCGCCCTTCAGGTCAGAGATTATCGAGGCGGCTCTGCAGGTTGCGGAGCTGTTCCTTCAACTCGTCGATATCCTTGGCGTCGGTCTTCTTGGCGGCAGGCGCCTGAGGCTGCCCCGCAAACGGCGAGAACATCTGCATGGCCTGGCGGAACATGTCCGTGTTGCGGCGCACCTGTTCTTCCATCATCTGGATCGGCATCTGCAGGTTCTTGCTGAGCGGCGTATCGCCGAAGGCGCGCGTCATCTGTTCGCGCATCTGAACCTGCTGGTCGGTAAAAGCCTTCATCGAGTGTTCGAGGAAGGTCGGGACCACCATCTGCATCTGGTCGCCGTAATAGGAAATCAGCTGCCGCAGGAAGGAAATCGGCAGCAGCGTGTTGCCGGTCTTCGATTCCTGCTCGAAGATGATCTGCGTCAGAACCGAATGGGTAATATCGTCGCCGCTCTTGGCGTCCTGAACGGTGAATTCCTCGCCCTTCTTCACCATCTTCGCCAGGTCTTCCAGCGTCACGTAGGTGCTGGTGCCCGTGTTGTAGAGGCGCCTGTTGGCATATTTCTTGATTATGATTTCGCCTTCGGTCTTTGCCATGATTGCCTCCTGCTCCCGTCAATATGGTTTGGTCATTATCGACTGCCATGCTTCTCCCGACAGGAATGTAAGCCTAAATGACGAGGACTTACAAACGATTTGTGCGGCGCGGCGACGGGTTTGTTGCGCAGCAAACCCGTGAAATCTAACGGGCATTTTCGAAACGCCCGACGGGTTGGCAGCGGTCCTCGGCTGCCGTTTGACTCTCGGCTCAAGCTTTGCCAGTCTCGCAGGCAAATAACGGATAAGAGGAAACGTCCATGTCCAATCCATCCATCGTGATCGCAGCCGCTGGCCGTACGGCGGTCGGCTCCTTCAATGGCGGCTTCGCCAATGTCCCGGCGCATGAACTGGGTGCGGCGGCGATCAAGGGTGCGCTCGCGCGCGCCGGCGTCGAGGCGGCTGAGGTGGACGAGGTCATCCTCGGCCAGGTCCTGCCGGCGGGCGAGGGCCAGAACCCGGCCCGACAGGCGGCCATGAAAGCCGGTGTGCCGCAGGAAGCCACCGCCTGGGGCATCAACCAGCTCTGCGGCTCGGGCCTGCGTGCCGTAGCCCTCGGCATGCAGCAGATCGCGCTCGGAGACGCCAAGATCATCGTTGCCGGCGGCCAGGAATCGATGTCCATGGCGCCGCATTGCGCGCACCTTCGCGGCGGCGTGAAGATGGGCGATTTCAAGATGATCGACACGATGATCAAGGACGGCCTGACCGACGCCTTCTACGGCTACCACATGGGCATCACGGCGGAGAACATCGCCCGCCAGTGGCAGCTCTCCCGCGAGGAGCAGGACCAGTTTGCGGTCTCTTCCCAGAACAAGGCGGAAGCCGCGCAGAACGCCGGCCGCTTCAAGGACGAGATCATCCCCTATATCATCCAGACGCGGAAGGGTGACGTGACCGTCGAGAACGACGAATACATCCGTGCCGGCGCGACGCTCGATTCGATGGCCAAGCTGCGGCCGGCCTTCGACAAGGAAGGCACGGTCACGGCGGGCAACGCATCCGGCCTCAACGACGGTGCGGCGGCTGCCGTGCTGATGACGGAAGCCGAAGCCGCCCGCCGCGGCATCACGCCGATGGCCCGTATCGTCTCCTGGGCGACTGCCGGCGTCGACCCGCAGATCATGGGAACGGGACCGATCCCGGCCTCGCGCAAGGCGCTCGAAAAGGCCGGCTGGCGCGTCGCCGATCTGGAGCTCATCGAGGCCAACGAGGCGTTCGCGGCCCAGTCCTGCGCCGTCACCAAGGATCTCGGCTTCGATCCGTCGCTCGTCAACGTCAACGGCGGGGCGATCGCGATCGGCCATCCGATCGGCGCATCGGGTGCGCGCATCCTCAACACGCTTCTTTTCGAGATGAAGCGTCGCAACGCAAAGAAGGCACTCGCAACGCTCTGCATCGGCGGCGGCATGGGCGTTGCCATGTGCCTCGAAGCCATGTGACGCGATAGGATGATTGTGGATAATCCCGCCGGCGTTGCAAAACTTCGCGGCGGGCCTATCTCCCCGACGAAAGCATGTCCAACTAGGTAAGTATCCAGTCACATAGAAGGACCGGATCACAACTCAAAAGGGGAAGACCGCATGAGCAGGGTTGCATTGGTTTCGGGAGGAACGCGTGGGATCGGGGCAGCCATCTCCGTCGCGTTGAAGGCGGCAGGTTATCGCGTCGCGGCAAATTTTGCGGGCAATGAGGAAAAGGCGAAAGCCTTCCACGACGAGACCGGCATTCCGGTCTTCAAGTGGGATGTCTCCAGCTATCAGGCCTGCGTCGACGGGATAGCAAAAGTGGAGGCCGAGCTCGGCCCGATCGAGGTGCTCGTCAACAATGCGGGCATCACCCGTGATGGCATGTTCCACAAGATGACGCCTGAGCAGTGGAACGAGGTGGTCGGCACCAACCTGACCGGCCTTTTCAACATGACGCATCCCATCTGGAACGGCATGCGTGACCGCGGGTTCGGCCGGGTCGTCAACATCTCGTCGATCAACGGCCAGAAGGGCCAGATGGGTCAGGTGAACTATTCGGCGGCCAAGGCCGGCGATCTCGGCTTCACCAAGGCGCTGGCCCAGGAAGGCGCTTCAAAGAACATCACCGTCAACGCCATCTGCCCTGGCTACATCGCTACCGAAATGGTGCGGGCGGTGCCGGAAAAGGTGCTGAACGAGCGGATCATTCCGCTGATCCCGGTCGGGCGCCTCGGCGAACCGGAAGAGATTGCCCGTTGCGTCGTATTCCTCGCCTCCGACGATGCCGGCTTCATCACCGGTTCGACGCTGACGGCGAATGGCGGCCAGTTCTTCGCGAGCTGATTTCCGCCATTAACCTTTGAGCGGGTTTCGGCGCATGGTGGTGCGCCGAAACGGTCGATCTCTATGGTTAACAAATTGTTTTTGCACGATATCTTGCGGTGAACAAACCGCGAAACGGGTGATGTCGCCGATTCGTCGGCGATTCGTTCCGGCTTTGGCCAAGGGTTAATGCCGATGGCCTCTCAGGCAAAACAAAACCGGCGCCGATTGCTCGGGCGCCGGTCCTGAGGGACTGGATTGTTGCTCGCGATTAGCGGCAACGGGCCTCGTAACGACGGCCGTAACGGTCGCGATAGATGCAGTAGCCGCGGCGTTCAGAGGACTGGCCGATCGCAGCGCCGACAAGGCCGCCTGCAACTGCGCCAACCGCCGCGCCACCCCAGCTATTCGTCACGGCGCCACCGATAACCGCACCCGTGCCGGCGCCGATTGCGGTGCCGCGTTCAGTTGCAGTACAGGAGGCGAGCGTGCCGATCATGCAGCCCGCAATCAGAATCTTCTTCATCATGTCAGTTTCCCTTCCCTTTGGTACACACGGCTACGCCGCTTTTAAATCCTGCCCATCAGCAGCAGGATAATGATGATAAGCACGACAAGGCCCAATCCCCCCGACGGACCATAGCCCCAGCCTCGGCTATAGCCCCAATTCGGCAACGCGCCAATGAGTAGCAGGATGAGGATGACGAGCAACACGGTTCCGAGCATGATTTTCTACTCCGCTAGACAATCCAGTATGGATTTGGCGAGGAAACGTAGCGCCGTGATTTTTGTTCCATCGGCTTGCAAACGTGTGCTCTCACGTGTGGTTAAACTGCGTTAGCCAATGTTAATGGCACCTGAACGCATTCGCTTCCGAAGTCTTTACCGCGACGATTTTCTTGCGGGTCTCTCATGATGACACCTACCATATCTTGTGAGAACAAATAGCGAAGATAGAGATGTCTGTGATTCGTCGGCGATTCGTTCCGCCTTTGGCCTGAATCTTAATTTCGTGCTTGAAGGAGGGCGGAACAGCCTGAATCGGTTGATGAAACATTAACCATATCAATGAATTGACTCTTACGATTCTTCGTGAAAGCGCAGCTTCGGGATGAGTCACGCGGTTGTATGCATCTAATTTTGATGCAGATTCACGATGTCGTGGGGAAATCCGGAGTCGCATCAATATATAGCGGTGAACAAAAGCTGAATCTTCTTGAGTCTGCGATTCGTCTCCGATTCGTTCGCGTCTGTTCCTTTACGTTTAAAATTCGAATCGCCGAGCGTTGATTTGCGGCCTTCAGCGATCACTCTTCGGCCGCAAAACTATTCTTCAGGCTTGCGTTTGCCTGACTAGATCGCCATGTGTTGCGTGGCTTTGAGTTTTGGGCGAAGGCGCGAGACCCAAGCCGTATGTGATGCGCGGAACCAGGCATTGAATTTCCAGCCCATGATGCTCAGCGGGCGCGGCGTCACCGCCGTCCTCGGACCCACCAATACCGGCAAGACCCATTATGCCATCGAGCGCATGGTGGCGCATGGCACCGGTGTGATCGGCCTGCCGCTCCGGCTGCTGGCGCGCGAGGTCTATACGCGCCTTGTCGAGAAGGTCGGTGCCTCGCAGGTGGCGCTTATCACCGGCGAGGAAAAGATCACGCCGCCCAACGCCCGCTTTTCCGTCTGCACCGTCGAGGCCATGCCGCGCGAGACGAAAGCCTCGTTCGTCGCAATCGACGAGGTGCAGCTCGCGGGAGATCTCGAGCGCGGCCATATCTTTACCGACCGTATCCTGCATCTGCGCGGCCGCGACGAAACGCTGCTTCTGGGGGCGGCGACCATGCGGCCGATCCTCGAAAGGCTGTTGCCGGGGATAACCGTCGTCGAGCGGCCGAGGCTCTCGCAGCTCTTCTATTCCGGGCAGAAGAAGATCACCCGCCTGCCGCAGCGGTCGGCGATCGTGGCGTTTTCAGCCGACGAGGTCTATGCGATCGCCGAGCTTATCCGCCGCCAGCGCGGCGGCGCGGCGGTGGTGCTCGGCGCACTCAGCCCGCGTACCCGCAATGCGCAGGTCGGTCTCTACCAGTCCGGCGACGTCGAATATCTCGTTGCCACGGATGCGATCGGCATGGGGCTCAATCTCGATGTCGATCACGTCGCGTTCGCCCAGGACCGGAAATTCGACGGTTATCAGTTCCGCAGCCTCAATCCGGCAGAACTGGCGCAGATCGCCGGCCGCGCCGGGCGGCATGTGAGGGATGGGACGTTCGGCGTGACGGGGCAGGTCGCGCCTTTCGAGGACGAATTGGTCGAGCGAATCGAAAGCCACCACTTCGATCATGTCAAAGTGCTGCAATGGCGGTCGAAGGCCCTCGATTTTTCGTCGCTCAAGGCTCTGCGGGAAAGCCTCGATGCCTCTCCGACGCTGCAAGGATTAACACGGGCGCTCCCAGCGACCGACAGCCAAGCCTTTGATTATCTTTCGCGTTATCCCGAAATCAAGGACATCGCGACGACTCCCCAGCGGGTCGAGAAGCTCTGGGAGGCCTGCGCGTTACCGGACTATCGACGAATTGCGCCGGCGCAGCACGCCGACCTTATTTCGACTCTTTTTTCCGATCTTGTACGCTTCGGGACGGTGAATGAAGAATTCATGGCGGAACAGGTCCGCCGCGCCGACCGCACCGATGGTGAAATCGACACATTGTCGGCCCGCATAGCGCAGATCCGGACCTGGACCTACGTCTCTAATCGCCCTGGTTGGCTTGCCGATCCGACACACTGGCAAGAAAAGACACGGGAAATAGAGGATAGGTTATCGGACGCGCTACATGAAAGGTTGACGAAACGCTTTGTTGATCGCAGGACATCTGTGCTCATGAAGCGCCTGAGAGAGAATGCGATGCTGGAAGCTGAAATCAGTGTGAATGGCGATGTCTTTGTAGAGGGACATCACGTCGGGCAATTGGCCGGTTTCCGGTTTACGCCCGTTTCGGGAACCGAGGGGCCCGACGCCAAGGCGGTGCAGGGTGCCGCTCAGAAAGCGCTGGCGCTCGAATTCGAGGCGCGGGCCGCGAGGCTTTATGCCTCCGGCAACAGCGATCTGGCGGTCGGCTCCGACGGGTCCGTTCGCTGGCTCGGCGAGCCCATCGCCCGTCTTGCGCCGACCGAGCATGTCATGCGGCCGCGCGTCATCCTGCTCTCCGACGAGCAGCTGACCGGCAATGCCCGCGAACATGTGCTCGCCCGCCTCGAGCGCTTCGTCAACCATCACATCGCCACGGTTCTGAAGCCGCTCGACGATCTGTCGCGCGCCGAAGACCTGCAGGGCCTCGCCAAGGGGCTCGCCTTCCAGCTCGTCGAAAGTCTCGGCGTGCTGTTCAGGCGTGACGTCGCGGACGACGTGAAGTCGCTCGATCAGGATGCGCGCGCCTCGATGCGTCGCTACGGCATCCGTTTCGGCGCCTATCACGTCTTCATGCCGATGCTTCTGAAGCCCGCACCGGCGGAGCTCATCACGCTCCTCTGGGCGCTGAAGAACGACGGCCTCGACAAGCCCGGTTACGGCGATCTCATCCCGGCGCTTGCCGCAGGGCGCACTTCGGTGGTCGCCGATCCGACGTTCGAACGGATGTTCTACAAGCTTGCGGGTTTCCGCTTCCTCGGCAAGCGTGCCGTGCGGATCGACATCCTGGAACGGCTTGCCGATCTCATCCGTCCGCTTCTGCAGTGGAAGCCGGGCTCGACGCCGCGTCCGGAAGGGGCATATGACGGCCGCCGCTTCACGGCCACGACCGCAATGCTCTCCATTCTCGGCGCGACGCCGGACGATATGGAAGAAATCCTCAAGGGCCTCGGATATCGTGCCGACGCCGTGAAGCCGGAAGAAGCGCAGGCATTCCTGGCGGGCCAGGATGCAGGTTCCGTGAGCGCTGTTCCTGCAGCCGCGTCGGCAGGAGACGCGCCGGAAGCCTCCGACGGCGATGACGCCGATGCGAGCGACGCTTCGGCCGAGACAACGGCAGAAACCCCTTCGACCGAGGCCGCGCCTGAAACCGCCCCGGCAGAGGCCGTGGCTGATGCTGCGCCGGCTGAGACGGCTACTGCAGAACCGGTTGCTTCGGAAGAAGCTCCGGCTGAGCAGGCTGCGGCTGAAGACGTCACGGACGAGGCAAAGGCTGCCGAGACTGGAGAGCCGAAGCCGGTCCTGCTGTGGCGTCCGGGCGGCGGCCGTGAAAACAACCAGCGCGGCGGACGCCCTCAGCATGGCGATCGCCGTGGCCATGGCGGCCAGCGCAGCAATGCCGGTGGCGAAGCCGGCCAGCCGGCCCAGGGCCGTCGTGATGAGCGTCGCGACGGTGGTGGCGAGCGGCGTGATGCGCGCCCGGCCGGGGAACGTGGTGGCGAGCGCAACGGTGGCGAACGCAAGGACGGCGGCAAGCCGAACCGCGACAACAACCGCCGGCCAGATAACAACAATACCAACAACCGCGGGGGCGATCGCCCCAACCGCGGGGAGCGCCACGAAGGTGGCCCGCGTCCGGACCGCAACGACCGCGGCAAAGGGTCGCAGCCTGCGCGCTTCGAGGCCAAGCCGCCCCGCAAGGAGAAGCCGATCGATCCGGATTCGCCCTTTGCAAAGCTTGCAGCTCTCAAGGAGCAGATGAAGAAGTAAGGCCCATGACGGAAAAACAGCCACAATCCGGTTCGCGCCAGCGCATCGACAAGTGGCTGTTTTTTGCCCGCATGGCGAAGTCACGGTCGATCGCCCAGGATCTCATCCGCTCGAACCACGTGCGGGTGAATGGAGACCTGGTGTCCCAACCCAGCTCCCAGGTGAAGCCGGGGGACCGTATCGACCTCAAGCTCGAGCGTCGCGATCTCGTGCTGGTGGTCAAGGCCGGCGGGGAAAGGCGAGGACCTTTCGAAGAGGCCCGGCTGCTCTACGAAGATCTCAGTCCGCCTCCCGAAGAAGCCAAGAGGCTGACGCTGTTCGAACAGGCGCAACGCGCGCAGGGAAGCGGCCGGCCGACCAAGAAGGAGCGGCGCGACACCGATCGGCTGTTTCCGGGTATCGACGCGGACCTAGATTAGAAAAAACGACCCGCTGCGCTCAGGTTTTCAGCACGGATATCCTTGCTAAGCCAAGCCAAAGGCTTTACCTGACTGTCGAAAAGCCGGATCGCCTACCTCCTGTCATTTTTGCAGTTGGGTTTTCGCCTCTCCCGGCTTTCCGGTGTGCCGGCGCTTCCCATCCGTCGACGTGCCGCTGATCCGCGATAGTCCTGGAGTGCCGCATGACGTATGTCGTGACCGACAATTGTATCCGCTGCAAATACACCGACTGCGTCGAGGTCTGCCCGGTCGACTGCTTTTATGAAGGCGAAAACTTCCTCGTCATCCATCCCGACGAGTGCATCGACTGCGGCGTCTGCGAACCGGAATGTCCCGCCGAGGCGATCAAGCCGGACACGGAACCAGGCCTCGACAAATGGCTCAAGATAAACACCGAGTTCGCTCAGATCTGGCCCAACATCACGGTCAAGCGCGATGCGCTGCCCGAGGCCAAGGAGATGGACGGCGTCACCAACAAGTACGAGCAGTATTTCTCCGCCGAACCCGGCAAGGGCGATTGAGATTTGCCGCGACGGAATGGCTCGGAAGCAGTTTCGAATCACTTTGCCTTTTTGTTGGGCAGAGCGCGGCTATAGTGCTCTGTGCACCTGCAAAAGCAAATTATTGATTTCCGCACTTTTTTGTGGTAGACAATAAGAACTGTTCCACAAGGCGGCACGTGCGTGCCCAAAAAACATCACGAAAGCAACAGACCACCCAAAGCGCGGTTTCCGTGACATTGCAACGCTTGAATGTTGTCGGTCGCAGTACCCCGATGGGTGTTTTTTCGCTCGCGTTGGTCGGACCAGTATGGAGTGACCCGACGGTTTCCCCCGTCTCATCCGGGCCTGACAGACCCGGTTCCCCCGACCCGGCAATGGGTGAGTAACAGGGAGTTTGTGAAACGAATGACGACTCAGCAGAAAAAGACTTCTCCCGCACGCCAGGGCTTCAAGACTGGTGAATCGATCGTATACCCCGCTCATGGTGTAGGCACTATCTCTGCGATTGAAGAGCAGGAAGTTGCCGGCATGAAGCTTGAGCTTTTCGTAATCGATTTCGAAAAGGACAAGATGCGCCTCAAGGTGCCAGTCGCAAAGGCCGTCAGCATCGGCATGCGCAAGCTGTCCGAAACGGATTTTGTCGAACGCGCTCTCAAGGTTGTTCAAGGCAAGGCCCGCGTGAAGCGCACCATGTGGTCGCGCCGCGCCCAGGAATATGATGCAAAGATCAATTCCGGCGATCTGATCTCGATCGCGGAAGTGGTTCGTGACCTCTATCGCGCCGACAACCAACCGGAACAATCCTATTCCGAGCGTCAGCTTTACGAAGCCGCTCTCGACCGCATGGCTCGTGAAATCGCTGCCGTGAACAAGATGTCCGAAACCGAAGCCGTCCGTCTTGTCGAGGTCAATCTCGCCAAGGGTCCCAAGCGCGGCAAGAACGTAGAGGAAGATGAGGCGCAGGAAGAAGCGGCCTGATCATCCATCCATAGTTCTCCCAAAAACCCGGCCTTCGAGCCGGGTTTTTTATTGGAACTTTTTCCCCGCCTCCGCGTTAACCCGCCGGAACGGCGAACTGATGTGCGTCGGTTTGCGTTCGGGACAGCTAAGTGCGGGGCGGAAGATCGGTCTCTTGAGCCGGTTGTGAATCCCCCGCGGAACATAAGACGAGGGGAGCAAAAGCGGCAGGATATTCATTCCATCATCGTTCGGGCTTGTCGCGTGCACGGTGTCCCTGGTTTGTGCCTCGCTGTTTTTGTCGGATCAGACCGTTCACGGAGAACACCATGACAGCCATGTCCGCAGACCGCACGATGATCAAGATAGCAATGTCCGCTCCATATCTCGCCCGCGAGGAGGAGCGCGATCTGGCGGTCCGCTGGAAGGACGATCAGGACCAGGATGCCCGAAACCAGATTGCCCTTGCGCATATGCGTCTGGTGATCGCCATGGCCTCGAAGTTCCGTGGCTTCGGTTTGCCGATGAGCGATCTCGTACAAGAGGGCTATGTAGGGCTGCTCGAGGCGGCGGCAAGGTTTGAACCGGCCCGCGACGTGCGTTTTTCCACTTATGCCAGCTGGTGGATCCGAGCCTCGATGCAGGATTACATCCTTCGAAACTGGTCGATCGTGCGGGGCGGCACCAGTTCCGCGCAGAAAGCGCTGTTCTTCAACCTTCGCCGGCTGCGTGCCAAGCTCGCCCGCGGCGATTCCAATCTCACCGCCCGGGCAATTCACGAGGAGATCGCAGTGGCACTCGGCGTCAGCGTCTCCGATGTCCAGACCATGGATGCCCGCCTTTCCGGCAACGATTCCTCGCTGCAGGCGCCGTCGATCGCCGGCGATGCGGATAGTGGCGAACGGCTCGACATGCTGGCCAGCGCCGAGCCGCTACCGGATGAGCAGGTTTCCGGGATGATCGACGGCGAACGGCGGCTGAAATGGCTGCAGGGCGCGCTCACCAAGCTCAACGACCGGGAAAAGAAGATTATTCGCGCTCGCCGCCTGACGGACGATGGCGCGACGCTCGAAGCGCTGGGCGCCGAACTCGGCATTTCAAAGGAACGTGTGCGCCAGATCGAAAGCCGGGCGATCGAAAAGCTCAAGTCGGCGCTGGTGTCGGCCAATCCGCAGATGGCTGCGGCCGCCTGCTGAGGCGGCCCCCCGATCTCATTCGGAAATGATCTTGAACTTCTGGCCCGGGGAGATCGTTGCCCCGGCCGGCAATGCGTTGATCATCTTGAAAAGATCGAGCTTGCGATCCGTTCCCATTACACGCGCCGACAGCGATGCGATGGTGTCGTCCTTGGTCGCCGTGACGATGCGTACCCGCAGCGGCTTCAGCGTCGCGATTTCCGGAGGCGTCATCCGGCGGAAGGTCGAACGGAGGATCTCGGCAGTCGTATCGAGCGCCGGACTGCCCTTCGGCACTGCCGTCAGGAAGCGGAAGATCTGATTGTCGACGCGGATGACGGTCACATCGAAATCCCAGCGTTCGGCTGAAGCCCTTGCGGTTGCCGCAGGCATGCCATTCACCTGGATCTCCCGCACCGTCTCCGGCTGCAGGCCCGCGACCCAGCCGCTCGTCAGATAGTTCGGCAGATTGTCGTTATCGCCCGCGGCAACGCCGTCAAAGCGGATCGCCGTTTCGCCGGGGCCGGTCGCCAGCACCGCTTCCACCTTGTTGTCGATCCGGAAGTCCGGCGGCACGTCGAAACGGATGCCGAGGCCGCCATGCAGGAAAGTCTGGCCGCGGACATAACCCTCCTGCGGGCTGTCGCCATAGAGCAGCCCATCGATGCCGGCGATGTAATAATCACGGCCCTTGTCGCCGACGGTGCCTTCCTGGCCGAAATTGCGGGCATGGCGGCGGGCAAGATCGACGCGCTGGGTGGAGTTCGGGTGGCTCGACAGGAAGTCGAGGCTCTGGTCGCTGTCCGGATCGACTGCCGAATAACGGGCATAGGCCGCCATCGAATCGAGGAAACGCGCCGCCGCATACGGGTCGTAGCCCGCTTCGCCGAGCATCCGCACGCCGATCACGTCGGCCTGCAGTTCCTGCTGGCGCGAAAATGCCGCCAGGCGAAGCTTGCCGCGGGCGAGCGCCTGCTTGCCGGCTAGATCGCTGGAAAGGACTTCGGCAACGACGCGGCTTGCGATCACTTCCGCCTCTTCGCGGCGCTGGCGTTCGATGCCGTGGTTGGCGGTGACGTGGCCCATCTCGTGGGAGAGCACTGCTGCGACTTCCGATGCGTCATTGGCGAGCGCCAGGAGGCCGCGCGTCACGTAAAGATAACCGCCCGGTAGCGCGAAGGCGTTGATCGCCGGCGAATTCAGGATGGTGATGCGGAAGGACTGGTTGGGATTTTCCGAAACGGCCGTCAGGGCGCCGGCGATGCGGGCGACCAGTCGTTCGGTCTTGGCGTCGCGATATTCGCCGCCGTAGCTCGCAACGATGCGCGGATGCTCGCGCGCGCCCATCTGCGCCCGCGGATCGTTCTTCTGTACCTCGTCGACGATCTGCGGCGATTCGGAGGGAGAAACATTCGGCGTATAGGCCTGGTCGAAGAGCGACTGGCAGCCGGAAAGGATCGCACCGCTGAACAGCAAGGCGCCCAAGGCCCGCCGACCGGGCAGGGCACGGACAATCGTCCAGACAGCCGGGATCGCTGTGTCGCGCCTCATCGTCCTCGTCTTCCGCACCATCATTCCCAAGGTCCGCCATCCGGCTTGGCAGAGGTCCTCTCGATCCAAGCCGGCTCCTTCTCTATGTCGCTTAGCGATTTTCGTGTCGAATGCACAGATGCTCTTGTTGAAATATGTCTTGCTGGTGCGTTTGCAATGAAAATCCCCGCTACCTTTTCCGCGATGCCATCGCGGCACGTCCAAATTGTGGCGAGTTCCATAACGGTCCGGCCGTCCCCGTCGCCAAACGTGATTACGCAAATAGTAACTTGCAAATTGCAAGTTACCTGTGCCACAAGGCAGCGTCTTGCCGGAGAAGAACCCATGAAACGGACAGGTCCCCTCGACACCGGCTGCCCGGTGTTGCGCAGTCTCAAACATGTCGGCGAGGTCTGGAGCTTCCTGATCCTGCGCGATGCATTGGGAGGTGCGACACGTTTCGACGAATTCCAGCGTAACCTCGATATCGCCCCGAATATCCTGACCAGCCGGTTGAACTCGCTTGTCGAATCCGGGCTGATGGAACGCCGGCGCTATTCCGAGCGGCCGCCGCGGGACGAATACCACCTCACGCAGCGCGGTCGCGACTTCAAGCCTGTGGTGCAGGCGCTGCTTGCCTTCGGCAATCAGCATTTCGCGCCGGAAGGGGAAAGCGTGGTGATCGTCAACAGGGAGACCGGCGAGCATGCCGACCCAATGATGATCGACCGCCGCAGCGGCCGGCCGCTGAGCGATCCGGTCTTCACCAACGCGGCCGGCCCAGCGGCAAGCGAGCGCATCCGCCGCCGCTATCCGTCCATGAACGAGCCAATGCAGCATAGAGAGGCCGATCGATGAGTGCCGTAACCACCGAAGCCGTCGAGGCGGCGTCTCCTTTCGAAGACGCGGACGCGGCACCGATCAATCCGCGGACCCGGCAGCTGCTGCAAGATCCGATCCTGCCGATGCTGATCCGGCTCGCATGGCCAAATATCCTGATCATGCTCGCCCAGGCATCGACAGGCCTTATCGAAACCTGGTGGATTTCGCATATGGGTACCGCGGCGCTGGCGGGCATGGCCCTGGTCTTTCCGGCCGTGATGCTGATGCAGATGATGTCTGCCGGCGGTTTCGGCGGAGCTATTTCCTCGGCAATCGCCCGCGCGCTCGGTGGCGGCCGGCGTGACGATGCCGATCTGCTTGCCTGGCATGCCGTCGTCGTCAATGTCGCGATCGGGCTGTTGTTTTCGGCGATCATGCTCGCCTATGGCCGGCCGATCTATCGGGCGCTCGGCGGCGAAGGCGCGGAACTCGAGGCTGCGCTCGTCTATTCCAACGTGGTGTTCGGCGGCATGATCTTCGTCTGGCTGATGAACGGCCTGGCGAGCGTGGTGCGCGGCACGGGCAATATGCTGTTCCCGGCGCTGGTTACCTGTGTCGGTGCCGCACTCCTCGTGCCCGTATCGCCGCTTCTCATTTTCGGCTTCGGTCCGTTCCAGGGGCTCGGCATCGCTGGCGGCGGTCTGGCTCTGGTGCTCTACAGTTTCGGCAGCACCGCGGTGCTTGCCTGGTACATCCTCTCCGGCCGCAATCTCGTGCGCTTCGGCGTCGGACCGCTTCGCTGGGCGATGTTCCGGGATATCGTCCGCCTCGGCGCTGCCGCGGCGATCAATTCCGTTCTCACCAATGTGACCATCGGCATTGCCACGGCTCTGGTGGCGACAAAGGCGGGCGTCTCGGCGGTGGCCGGTTTCGGTACCGGCGCGAGGCTCGAATATCTGCTGATCCCCGTGATCTTCGGCATCGGTGCGCCGATGGTGGCGCTTGTTGGCACCAACATGGGCGCCGGCCAGAAAGATCGCGCAATGCGCATCGCCTTCACCGGCGCCGCCATTGCCTTCGTCATCACCGAAGTGATTGGCCTGATCGCGGCGATCTTCCCCGTCGCGTGGATTTCGCTGTTCAGCGAGGAGCATGGAGCGATCGATGCGGGAGTCGCCTATCTGCAGATCGTCGGGCCAGTTTATGGTTTCTTCGGCGGCGGGTTGGCGCTCTATTTCGCCTCTCAAGGCGCGGGCCAGCTACTCTGGCCGCTTGCCTGTGGTTTTCTGAGACTCGCCATTGCAGGTCTCGGGGGCTGGCTGGCGCTGGAATTTACCGGATCGCTCAACGGTCTGTTCTTTGCGCTGGCAGCTGGTCTGGTCGCCTATGGTGGGATCCTGTTCCTCGCCATCCGCTCCGGCGTCTGGTTCCGCGGAAAGGCTGCCTGATCAGCCGGCAAGAAATTCGGCAAGTGCCGGAATATCGCGCCGGGCGAGGAATTCCTCGGCCGGCGCCTGCAACAGGATATGGCCGTGGTCGATGAAGATCGCATGGTCAGCCAGCCGGCCGACCTCATCCGGATCATGGGTCACGACCAGTACCGTATTGCCCGTCTCGCGATGCAGGTCGATGAGCAGGCTGGCCATCGAAAGCCTGAGCCCGGGGTCGAGGGCCGCGAACGGCTCGTCCATCAGCAGAACCGGTTTTTTGCGCACCAGAGCCCGGGCGAACGCGGCCCGCTGCCTTTCGCCACCAGAAAGCGTCCCCGGCATCCGTTTCTCAAAGCCGCTCAAGCCCACGCGCTCCAGCGCCTGCGATATGGCGGCCCGATCACTGCCTGACAATTTCAGCGAGGGGCTGATGCCGAGGCCGATATTGGTGGCGAGGTCCAGATGGGCGAAGAGATTGTTGTCCTGAAAGACCAGCGATACGGGACGCTCGGAGGGATGTTTTTCCGTCACATCGCCGCCCGCGATCAGGATACGGCCGCGGTCCGGCGTCTCGAAGCCGGCAACGAGGTTGAGGAAGGTCGATTTGCCGGAGCCGGATGGGCCGGTAATCGCCGTCACGGCACCGGCCGGCAAAGCACAGTCGAAGCGGAATTCCCTGATGCCGAGCTTCAGTTCAACCTTGTTGAGCGCGATGCCGTCAGCCATGGTTTGTTTCCCTTCGGCCGGCAGTGCCGATCATCGTCAAAGCCAGGCAGATGATGCCGAGGATGAGCGCCAGTCCGTCCGCATCGTTGGTCCGATAGCTGGATAGCCGGCTATAGACAAGCCAGGGAAGGGTGGTGAGATCGCTGGAGCCGAACAGTGCCACCGCGCCGAGATCGCCCAGCGACAGCGCCATGGCGAAGGACAGCGCCGTCAGCAGCGGCCTTGCCAGAACCGGCAGATCGATCCTCCATGCCCGTGAAAAGCCGGAAAGGCCGAGGCTTGCCGACAGCCTGCCTGTCCGCTTGCGGTGCGTTTCCACGGCCGGGGCCAAAACGCGCATCACAAAGGGAAGCGCCATCAGCATGTTGATGATCGCCACCAGCGCCGGGGCGAAGTGCGCCACATCGCCGAACGGGCGCAGCATCAGGAACCAGCCGGTCCCCAGCACGACCGGCGGCACGAGCAGCACCAGCGAGGACATCCCACCCAAGGACACGGAAAACGCCTTGGCCGTTCCGCCAGGCGTCTTCATGTCTGAGATTGCTCCGCGCCCGGCAATGATAGCCAGGGAGGTCAGAACGGCCAGCAGGCCGGCGGAAAGCGCGATCATGAGACTGGTCCAGGTGGCGCGCAGGAAGGCGGGGCTGTTGACGAGGCTCCAGAGATTGGCCTGGACGCCAGCGCCGACGATCGAGGCGAGCGGCAGGATCAGGAATATCGTGGCAAGCAGGATCGCCAGCACATCCCAAAGCCGCGCGGGCAACGTCCGGCCATCGAACCGGCGGGTCGCCCGGCCGGCCGTGATGCCAGCGTCGTCAGGGGCCGGAAAAAGCGAAATCACAATCAGGATCAACGCCGTCATGCCGATCTGCAGCAGCGACAGCGCTATGGCGCGCGGAGGGTCGAAATCGAAACGCAGCGACTGGTAGATCGCCACTTCGAGCGTGGTCGCGGCCGGCCCGCCGCCGAGCACCAGGACGAGCGTGAAACTCGTGGCGCACAGCATGAAGATCAGGCCGGCAATGCCGGGGATGACGCGGCGGGCCGCAGGCCACTCGATGAAGCGGAAAACGGAGAAGGGTTTCATCCCGAGGCTGGAGGAGAGCAGCCAATATTCCGCCGGCAGGCGCTCCAGCGCGGCAAGCAGCAGTCTCGCGGCGAGCGGCAGGTTGAAGAACACATGTGCCAGCAATATGCCGGAAAACCCATAAATGCTAACCGGTTGCTCGAGGCCAAGATTCAATAGTAGGCTATTCATCACCCCCTGCCGCCCCCAGATGCCGATCAGGCCGAGCGCGCCGATCAGCACCGGCAGGCCCATCGGCAATGCCATCAGCCGAATGACCCATACACGGCCCGGAAAGCGCGGGCGGCGTGCGAGCGCAAGTGCGACGGGAAGGGCAAAGGCGACCGACAGCAGCGTCGAAAGAACCGCCTGCAGCAGGGTGAAGCGCAGGATCCGCCAGGTATAGGCGGTGAACAGTCGGCTTTGGGTGTTGCCGGCGTCCCAGGAGAGAAGGGCGGCGACTGCGATGCCGACGAAGAAGGCGATTCCGACAAGGCTCAGCAGCCCCCAGCCAATCCCGCGTCTCCGCTCCGCCCGCGTCAGCATGGGATCAGTTCATGCTCATGGCGGTCAGCCACTCGTCGATCCAGGCCTGCCGGTTCTTGGCCACCTGGTCCGACCCCATCAGGAACGTCTTGGCCGGCTGCACCAGCTTGTTGAATGCGTCGGGGAGCGGCTGGGAGGTCTTGGCGGCCGGCATCATCCAGTTGGTGGTCGGGATGACGTCCTGGAAGGCCGGCGAGACCATGAATTTCAGGAACTGTTTCGCCAGGTCCTTTTCCTTCGCCCCCTTCAGCATGCCGGCGACCTCGATCTGGATGTAGTGGCCTTCGGAGAACGCGGCGGCCTGATAGCGGTCCGTCTTCTCCTCGACCATGTGATAGGCGGGCGAGGTCGTGTAGGAAAATACCATCGGCACTTCGCCCTTGGTGAACAGGCCATAGGCCTCCGACCAGCCGGGCGTGACGGTCAGCACGCGTTTCCTGAGCTTCGCCCAGGCCTCCGGTGCCTGGTCGCCATAAACCGATTTCACCCAGAGCAGCAGGCCGAGGCCGGGTGTCGAGGTGCGCGGGTCCTCAATGGCGATCTTCTGCGCGGGATCGCCGTCCACCAGTTCGTTGAGGCTTCTGGGTGGGTTCTTCATTGCCTGCGTGTCATAGACGACGGCGAAATGGCCGTAGTCGTAGGGGATGAACGTGTCGTCGCTGTAATTGCCGGGGACCTTGGCCGCGGCGGCGTCGAGCCCGTGCGGCTCGAACAGGCCGGTCGCCTTCGCCTCGGAGATCAGGTTGGTATCGAGGCCGAGCGCGATATCGGCGTCGGTGCCTTTGCCCTCCAATTTCAGGCGGGTCAGAAGCGCCACGCCGTCTGCGACGCCGACGAAATTGAGCTTGCAGGCGCAGGCCTTTTCGAACGCCTCTTTCACCTTGGGACCCGGCCCCCAATCGGAGATGAAGCTCTCGTAGGTGTAGACGGTCAACGTCTTTTCCTGCGCTTCGGCCGGCGCGGAAAGGGAAAAGGCGGCAGCGGCCGCGAATATCGAAAGAATGGTGCTGCGCATCAGCGTCTCCTCGTTGTGGTGACAAAGGGGAATAGGCGCTGATGAAGAGCCGTCTAATCCCTCCGCCGGTGTTAACCGGATCAGGTTCCGCGGGTTAGCCAAAGGCCTCTCAGCCGCACGAAAACGCGCGGCACCCCGTTAGAGCAGGATCAGATTTAGCGGCGAGGCGAATGGCTGGCAAGAGGCGGTCTGCGGCCGGCTCAAGGCGCATTCGGCAGGAGCAACATGACTCAGTGGTTCATTGCTCAGTGGTTCTGCGGAAACACTTTCAGTTCACGCGGAACGATCGCCATGCCGCCCAGCCGGTTGGCAACGGCGTAGTCGATAGTCTTCTCGACCACATCGGGCATGACCGGTTTGGTGAGAACGCCGAGCGAGCCTTGGACGCCGGCTTCCACATCGTCCGGATTACCCGTCATGAAGACGACGGTGATGCCATATTGCTCGGCAAGCTCGCGCCCGATCTCTGGACCAGTCCGGCCGTCCGAAAGATTGACATCGACCAGGGCAATATCGGCATAGGCGGCGAGCGCCAGGGCGTGTTTGCGGGCATTGGCAAAACCGGCGACTTTCAGGCCCATGGCTTCGATCGTCTCGGCTACATCGAGCGCGATCAGAAACTCGTCTTCGACAATCATAACTCTTTGATTCATCGCCTCAGTGGCCAGCCGACGACGCGTAACATTTGTCAGCATTGGATGTCCCCATTCGGTTGATCGGTTCCGGGCAGGCCGATCCGTCCCCGGGACATTTCGACCACTACTCACACCCCAGAACGCCCCGGGACATCATATGTTCCGCTCCGCGACAAATATTTTTTTAGCTAACTATCTGTTAAGCTTAACAAATTGCAAATCAGCCTTCAATTTCCTCACGCAGCATTTCGAGCTCCAGCCATTCTTCTTCCATTTTGCTGATGCTTTGGCGCAGCTTTTCCATCTCCGCAGCCAGCTTGTTGAAGGCGGCGGGATCCTTGGTGAAGAGGTTGGGATCGGCCATTTTCTTCTCGCGGGCGGCGATCTCGGCCTCGGCTTTTGCCATTTCCTTCGGCAGGTTCTCGAGCGCGAATTTCTGCTTGAAGGAAAGCTTGCCTTTGCCCTTCGGGATGCCGGAAACCGATGCTGCAGTATCGGTTTTTGCCCTGTCAGCTTTTTCCGTGCGGCGCCTTTCCTCCAGCGCGCCCTTCCGCTGCGCCAGCATATCCGTGTAGCCGCCGGCATATTCGATCCAGCGGCCGTCCGGTGCGTCCGGATTGGCGGGGGCGATGGTCGAGGTCACGGTGCGGTCGAGGAAGTCACGGTCGTGGCTGACGAGGATGACGGTGCCGGTATAGCCGGCGACGATTTCCTGCAGCAGGTCCAGCGTCTCGATGTCGAGGTCGTTGGTCGGTTCGTCCAATATCAGGAGGTTGGACGGCCGGGCCATGATGCGGGCGAGCATCAGCCGGGCGCGCTCGCCGCCGGAAAGGTTCCTGATCGGTGTCCTGATCTGCTCCGGCTGGAACAGGAAGTCCTTCATGTAGCCTGCGACATGCCGCTGTTCGCCGTTGACCAGCAGCGTCTCGCCGCGTCCATCCGTCAGATGGTGGGACAGCGTGTCCTCGGGGTCCAGGTCCTCGCGCTTCTGGTCGAGCGTGGCGATTTCCAGGTTGGTGCCGAGCTTGACGGTGCCGGTGTCGGGCGTCAGCTGGCCGGTCAGCATCTTCAGAAGCGTCGTCTTGCCGGCACCGTTCGGGCCGACGAGACCGATGCAGTCGCCGCGATGCACGCGGATCGAGAACGGCGCGACGATCGGCCGGTCGTAGCTCTTGGTGATGTTCTCGGCCTCGATGACAAGCTTGCCGGATTCACGGCCTTCGCTGACGCTCGCCTGCACCGTGCCCTGCGGTCCTTTATGGCCGCGGTAATTGCCGCGCATCGTCTGCAGCTCACCGAGGCGGCGCATGTTGCGCTTGCGGCGCGCGGTCACGCCATAACGCAGCCAGTGTTCCTCGCGCTCGATCGCCTTGCCGAGCTTGTGCTGTTCCAGCTCTTCCGCCTCCAGCACTTCGTCGCGCCACGCTTCGAACTCGCCGAAACCGCGGTTCAGGCGTCGCGACGTGCCGCGATCGAGCCAGACCGTGGCATTCGAGACCTTTTCGAGGAAACGACGGTCATGCGAGATCACCACCAGCGCGCTTCTCGTCTTGCGCAGCTCGTCTTCCAGCCATTCGATGGTCGGCAGGTCGAGATGGTTGGTCGGCTCGTCCAGCATCAGGATGTCGGGTTCGGGCGCCATGACGCGGGCAAGTGCTGCGCGTCGGGCCTCGCCGCCGGAGAGCGTGTTCGGGTGTTCCTGGCCGGTGAGGCCCAGATGTTCGAGCAGATAGGTGACGCGATAAGGATCGTCGCCCGGGCCGAGGCCCGCTTCGGCATAGGCCTGCACCGTCGAATAATCGGCGAAATCCGGCGCCTGTTCGAGATAGCGGATGGTCGAGGAGGGATGGCGGAACACCTCGCCCGACTGGGGCTCGACCATCCCGGCGGCGATCTTCATCAGCGTCGACTTGCCGGAACCGTTGCGGCCGACCAGGCAGATGCGGTCGCCCGGCTCTACCTGCATGCCGGCGCCGGCGAGAAGCGGCGCGCCGCCGAAGCTCAGGAAAATATCGTCAAGTTTCAGAATTGGGGGCGCCAACAGTCAGGCTCCTGTAAAGTCGTGGGGGCGGGCAAGGATCATGGCCTTGCCTTTCCTCAAATGGAATTCCACCCGGCCTTCTGCAACGTTCGAGACGGTGCGCGAGGAGCCGAAGGGGAGCGAGAAGTTGTCGAGCGGATAACGTGCGCCGATGATATCGAGCCCTTCCAGGTCGGAAAAACCGATGACTGAAAACAGCGAACCCTTCGGCAGGTCCAGGGTCTTTGTGCCCGGCAGCAGCGGCACGGCCTCCTCGTCGCCCGACGTCAGCAGGATGTCGAGGTCGCGTTCGGCCAGGCTCATGGCGTGAAAGAGATGCTGAAGCGCATGGTCGCTGCGCTCGCCGCCGAGCGCGCCGGCAAGGATCAGCCTTGTCGCGCCGCGTTCGATGGCTTCGGCCGTTGCGATCTCACCGTCCGTTTCGTTCTTGGCTGGCGGAAAGGCCTGCCGCTCGACGTGCGGGAACTGCGCGATCAGCGCGGCGTCGGAGGAATCGAAATCGCCGACCCAGAGTTCCGGCTTCACGCCGAGTGCTGCCGCATGGCGCATGCCGTTATCGGCCGCGATAAAGCGGCTGCCGGCGATCGTGTCCCGCAGGCGGTCGGTGACGCGCAAGTTGCCGCCGAGCAGAATGGTGAAGGTCGAATGGGTCATGCGCATTGCCCATAGCGCAAAGCCGGTGGAAAGGGAAAGCTGTTGCGCCGTCACGGGTGAGCTTTTAGTTTGCGGCGCGTTTACCGATCAGGATCACGAGATGCAGTTTCAGGGTACAGCGGACTATATTGCCGACAAGGATCTGATGGTGGCGGTCAATGCTGCGATCCGGCTCGAACGTCCGCTGCTGGTGAAAGGCGAGCCCGGCACCGGCAAGACCGAGCTTGCGCGGCAGATGGCCGCCGCCCTCGGGCTCGATCTGATCGAGTGGAACATCAAGTCCACCACCAAGGCACAGCAGGGGCTCTACGAATACGACGCCGTCTCGCGGCTGCGCGACAGCCAGCTCGGCGACGAACGTGTCCACGACGTGGCCAATTACATCCGCCGCGGCAAGCTGTGGCAGGCCTTTGCCTCCGACAGGAAGCTCGTCTTGTTGATCGACGAGATCGACAAGGCCGATATCGAGTTCCCGAACGACCTGTTGCAGGAACTCGACCGCATGGAATTCCATGTCTACGAGACCGGCGAGATGGTCCGCGCCAAGGTCCGGCCGATCGTCATCATCACCTCCAACAACGAGAAGGAACTGCCGGACGCCTTCCTGCGCCGCTGTTTCTTCCACTATATCCGCTTCCCGGACGTGGATACGCTCGCCCGCATCGTCGAGGTCCATTATCCCGGCATCAAGCAGGCGCTGGTGCGCAACGCGCTCACGCAATTCTACGAGATCCGCGAGATGCCGGGGCTGAAGAAGAAGCCCTCGACCTCTGAAGCGCTCGACTGGATCCGGCTGCTGGTCTCGGACGATATCGACCCGTCGGACCTGCGCGGCGACGTCAAGACCGCGCTGCCGAAGCTGCATGGCGCTCTCCTCAAGAACGAGCAGGACGTGCATCTCTTCGAGCGGATGGCCTTCCTGGCGCGGCGGGAAAGATGATGCCCGATGCGTTCAAGGTGCTGATCTACGCCGTCTGGCAGAATAGGTTGCTGGTTTTCGACGAGCCGGACTTTCCCGATCAGTGGTTGCAGGTGCCGGGCGGTACGATCGAGCTCGGGGAAGCGCCGGATATCGCCGCCGCCCGTGAATTTCACGAAGAGACAGGTCTTGTCGTCGATGTTCCGCTGCATCCGCTCATGGTTCACGATTACCGTTTCCAGAAGGATGGCAGCGAGATCTGCCATCGCCGGCATTATTTCCTGCATCGACTGATGGGGGATTATGCCGATACCTGGATTCATATTGAGGAACATCGCTTCGATGGCGGCGATCCCATCCGTTTTCGCTTTTCCTGGATGCGATTGGACGAGGCGGCGCGCCGGCTTGGCGGCGGGCTGGCGGACGCTCTTCCGCTCGTTCTCAAGGACGGGCGGTAGAGGCAAGATTTTGCTCCCATTGACGGGGCCTGTAGCAAGGCGTATTTGAGCATTGTGAATTCGTGGTGATTTGGCCGGCCGGCTTGCAGCCACGTTAAAAAAGTCGCTAAAGGGCCGCGAGAAGATGTCTTCCCACGGACCGGTCGCGATTTTTTGCCGCCGGTTTTATTTTTGTTGGGTTGAGACATGCCGATCAAAATTCCCGATACGCTGCCCGCATTCACTACGCTCGTTTCCGAAGGCGTGCGGGTGCTGACCGAAACCATGGCGGTGCGGCAGGACATTCGCCCGCTGCAGATCGGGCTCCTCAATCTCATGCCGAACAAGATCAAGACCGAGCTGCAGATGGCGCGCCTCGTCGGCGCCTCGCCGCTGCAGGTCGAGTTCTCCCTGATCCGCGTCGGTGGCCACAAGGCCAAGAACACGTCGGAAGATCACCTCCTGTCCTTCTATGAGACCTGGGAAGAGGTGAAGCACCGCAAGTTCGACGGTTTCATCATCACCGGCGCACCGATCGAGACGCTTTCCTTCGAGGACGTCACCTATTGGAACGAGATGAGACAGATCCTCGACTGGACGGCGACCAACGTGCATTCGACCATGAATGTCTGCTGGGGCGCCATGGCGGCGATCTATCATTTTCATGGCGTGCCGAAATACGAGCTCAAGGAAAAAGCGTTCGGCGTCTATCGCCACCGCAACCTCGTGCCGTCCTCGATCTATCTCAACGGCTTTTCGGACGATTTTCAGGTTCCGGTGTCGCGCTGGACGGAAGTCCGCCGCGCCGATATCGAAAAGCACCCGGACCTCGAAATCCTGATGGAATCCGAGGAAATGGGCATCTGCCTGGTGCATGAGAAAGCCGGCAAGCGGCTCTACATGTTCAATCACGTGGAATACGACTCGACCTCGCTCGCCGACGAATATTTCCGGGACGTCAACGCCGGCGTGCCGATCAAGATGCCGCATAACTACTTCCCGCATAACGACGATACGCTGACGCCCTTGAACCGTTGGCGCAGCCATGCACATCTTCTGTTCGGCAACTGGATCAACGAGATCTACCAGACGACGCCTTACGACCTGGAGAAGATCGGTACCGGATAGGTTTCGACGCGATGTTCATTCCCTTCTTCCTTCACCTCAAGGAAGCGAAGATTCCGGTGACACTCCGGGAATTCCTCGACCTTCTCGAAGGCATGGAGGAAGGGATCGCGGATTTCGACGTGGAAGCCTTCTACTTTCTCGCCCGCATGGCGCTGGTGAAGGACGAGCGGCATATCGACAAGTTCGACAGGGTCTTTTCGTCCTATTTCCGCGGGCTCGAGGCGGTCTCCGGGGAGCCTGGCCTGGACGTCGCCAGCATCCCCGAAGAATGGCTGCGCAGGCTCACCGAGAAACATCTCACCGACGAAGAGAAGAAGCTCGTCGAGTCGCTCGGCGGTTTCGAGAAGCTGATGGAGACGCTGCGCCATCGGTTGGAGGAGCAGAAGGGCCGGCATCAGGGCGGCTCGAAATGGATCGGCACCGGCGGCACGTCACCTTTCGGCGCTTATGGCTATAATCCGGAAGGGGTGCGGATCGGCCAGAACCAGTCCCGCCATCGCCGGGCGGTAAAAGTGTGGGACAAGCGGGAATTTGCCGATTTCGACGACAAGGTGGAGCTCGGTACCCGCAACATCAAGCTGGCGCTGAAGCGGCTGCGCCGCTGGGTGCGGGAAGGGGCGGTCGAGGAACTCGACCTGGCCGGCACGATACGCTCCACCGCCGAACACGGTTATCTCGACGTTCAGACCCGGCCGGAACGGCGCAATGCGGTCAAGCTGCTGATGTTCTTCGATGTCGGCGGCTCGATGGACGACCATATCCGGGTGGTCGAGGAGTTGTTCTCGGCAGCTCGCGCCGAGTTCAAGCATATGGAGCATTTCTACTTCCACAACTGCCTTTACGAAGGCGTGTGGAAGGAGAACGGCCGCCGGTCGGACCGGACGCCGACGCTCGAGCTGATCCGCAGCTATGGCGCCGACTACAAGGTGATCTTCGTCGGGGATGCCTCGATGAGCCCCTATGAGATCACCCATGCGGGCGGTTCCGTGGAGCACTGGAACCAGGAGCCGGGCGAGGCTTGGATAAGGCGCGTCACCGAGCATTTCCATCGCTGCGTCTGGTTCAACCCGGTGCCGCAGGACCATTGGAGCCATACGACCTCAATCGGCTTCATGCGGCAGCTGATGACCGAGCGGATGTTCCCGCTGACGCTCGGCGGATTGGAACAGGCGACGCGTGCGCTCACGCGATAGAGCCTTTTTTCTTCTCCGCGGCGTTGCGGGTCGCCGCCAAATCGCGCAGGTTGCCGCAAACATATCGGTGGAGGAGCAATCTCATGGCGGACCAGAATTTCGAAGTTTTCGGCACCACGGAAAAGGGCGAAACCGTCTATCGTGTCAGGATCTCCGGCGGCGGGCTCACTGCGAGCGTCATCACCTGGGGCGCGGTGATCCAGGACCTCAGGCTCGACGGCCACCAGCCGCCGCTCGTGCTCGGCTTCGAACAGTTTGACGATTACCTGAACCATTCTCCCTATTTCGGCGCGACGCCCGGCCGTTCGTCCAATCGTATCGGCGGTGGTCGTTTCACGCTGGATGGGAAGCAATATCAGCTGGAACTGAACGAGCGGGGCGTGACCCACCTCCATGGCGGCTCGGACGGCATCGGCCGCAGCAACTGGACGATTGTCGAACATGCCGTGGACAAGGTCGTGCTGCGGATCACCGATCCGGACGGCCGTGCCGGCTATCCGGGAAACTGCACGGTCACGGCGACGTACCAACTCAAGAGTGACGGCGTTCTTTCCGTTGTCTACCAATCCACCACGGATCAGCCGACGCTCGCCAATATCTGCCAGCATACCTATTTCAATCTCGACGGCCGCGAGGATGCGCTCGATCACGACATCATGATCGCCGCCGACCACGTGCTCGTCTTTGACGACAAGCAGGTGCCGACCGGCGAACTGATGGCGGTCGCGGGCACGCCCTTCGACCTG
Organism: Neorhizobium sp. T25_27; assembly: GCF_002968565.1. Taxonomy (NCBI): domain Bacteria; kingdom Pseudomonadati; phylum Pseudomonadota; class Alphaproteobacteria; order Hyphomicrobiales; family Rhizobiaceae; genus Neorhizobium; species Neorhizobium sp. T25_27. The sequence goes on along the minus strand of NZ_PVBJ01000017.1, from coordinate 42,839 downwards.
CGCGACATGGGGCCGATGAAGCGGTTCGACGGCGATGCCCAGGTCCTGTTCGATCATAACTTCTGCCTGTCGCCGGAGCGAATGGCCAAGCGATCTGTGGCTTTGGCGCGCAGCATCCATTCCGGCGTGTCGCTGGAAGTTCGCACCACCGAGCCGGGCGTGCAGCTCTATGCCGCCTTCAAGCTGCAGCAGATCCCTGCAGAGGGCCTCGATGGACGCCGGTATGGGGCTTTTGCCGGGTTCTGCCTGGAAACCCAGGTCTGGCCGGACGCCATCAACCACGCCAACTTCCCGAATGCGGTGCTGTGGCCGGGCGAGGTGTTGCTGCAGGAAACGGACTATGTCTTTTCAAAGCAATAATTGCCGCCGGCGCCGCCCGGATCGGGATTATCTGTGACCGAATTGACGACGCTGCCGGCCCGAAAGCCGGCGGCGTTTGCCGTTTTCCGGTTATGTCGGCTGGATCATGCGGCGCAGTTCGCCTTCCAGCAGCGCCATGTTTACTGGTTTCCGGATGGTCGTCCGGTTTCTGAAACCGTGGTGATCATCGAGCTGCTCATATCCGGTGCAGAACAGGAAGGGCACGCCATGGGTCTGCAGCCATTCCGCAAATGGGTAGACGGGCTTTCCCCCGAGATTGACATCGAGGACTGCGACGTCGGGAAGCTGCGAGCCGTCGACCAGGCGCATGGCTTCATCGGCAGTTGCCGCCGGTCCGACAATTTCCCAGCCGCGCGATTCAAGTTCGCTGCAGAGCTCCATGGCGATGAGGGTCTCGTCCTCGACGACAAGTATCCGCCCCGCCGAGCCGGGTTCCGATGACCTCGGCGCGACCTCCTCGCCGAGGACCGAGCCGGCCGAAATGTCGGGACGGTAGACGGATCGGGGCAGAGTCGCGATCAGGCGCATACCGGTTGGCGGCCAGCTGATGTCGAGTTCGCCCGCCAATTGACGGGTGGCGACTTCCGTCACCAAGGTGGAGCCGAAACCCCTGGATTCCGGCTTCTGCACCGCTGGCCCGCCGGTCTCGGTCCAGCGGAGCTCCAGTTCCAGAGAGGGCAGGATGCGCCAGGAGACATCGACGCGCCCTTCCGTGACCGACAACGCCCCGTATTTGACGGCGTTGGTGGCAAGCTCGTGGATGAGGAGGCTGACCGGCTGCACGGTATTGGGGGTGAGAGTGACGGCGGGCCCGCCGATCATCAGCTGATTGACGTTCTGATAGGCCCGGGTTTCCTCGGTGAGGACCGCAGCGAGGTCTCCGCCCTGCCAACGGTTCTGGGCGAGCAGCGAGTGGGCGCGGCTCAGTGCCGAAACGCGGCCTCGAACTGCGACGATGAAAGCCTCCTTGGTTTCGGCACGGGTCAGAGAGACCAGCGCCTGCACAACCGCCAGGGCGTTCTTGGCCCGGTGATCGACCTCGCGGGCCAGCAACTGGCGGGAATCCTCGTTGGCCTTGCGTTCGGTGATGTCGCGCAAGATGACCGTTGCCAGCTTTCCGTCGCCGATCTGTACCTGCGAGATCGATGCCTCGACAGGGAATTCCTCGCCATTGGCGCGCAGCCCGCTGATCGCCCCCAATGCACCCATCCGGCGGTTTGTAACGCCGGTCTCCTTGAAGAGGCGGATATGTTCGGCATGCCCATGCCGAAACCGCTCGGGGATGAAGCGTTCGATCGGCGAGCCGATCGCATCCTCGCTTGCGATGCCGAACATGCGCTCGGCGGCCGGGTTGAACAGCACGATCCGCTGGCCTTCATCGACGGTGATCAGCGCATCCATCGCCGATTCCACGATCCCCTCCATGCGTCGCCGGCTTTCCAGCAGGGCATCCTCGGCGGCCTTTCGCTCGGTGATGTCGCGCAGGATGACGGTGGCCAGGCGCTCGCCGCCGATCTCCACCTGCGAGATCGACGCCTCGATCGGAAATTCCTGGCCGTCGGCGCGCAAACCGCTGATGGCACCCAGCGATCCCATCTGCCGGGTGGTCACGCCGGTTTCGGTGAAACGATGAATATGCGCCGCGTGGGTCGGGCGATGGCGTTCCGGCATGAAACGGGAGATGTGCTGGCCAAGCGCCTCGTTGGCCGCCAGCCCGAACATGCGCTCTGCGGCCGGATTGAACAGGATCACCCGTTGTTCGTCGTCAATAGTGATGATCCCGTCCATTGCAGAAGCGACGATGCCCTCGAGGCGTCGCATGGTTTCAATAGCGGTTTTCTCACTGAGCTTTGGGTGGTGCGGGCGAGATTCCATGACGGCAGATCTCCAGTTCAACCGCCGAATCACTGGTGCGATCGCATGGACGGTTGCAACTAATATGCCATCTCGCGCATTCGGTGAACATGCGGGAATCATTAAATTCATGGGGAAAGGTGCTGGAGCGAAAGCGCCCGCTTTGCGTCTGCAATCGGGGCGTCGCTGTCGAGCGTCTTGGCCCTGTGGCCGGGCTGGTAGAGTATAGTCTCAAAAGGGAATTTGGAGCGGGCGAAGGGATTCGAACCCTCGACCCCAACCTTGGCAAGGTTGTGCTCTACCACTGAGCTACACCCGCTCATCAATCCACCGGTCCGTGGTAGTAAAGCTTGACCGTGGCGTCGTGGCTCGTTGCCGGCGACGGGCGCTATATGGCCCAGTCCTTTTTCAAATGCAACAGGGAAATGACGATTGGCGCCAAGAAAAATTGCGATCCCGCCAAAGCCCCTGCAAACCGCCGGTTCCGGCCAGAACCGGCGGCTGCTTCATTCTCAGGAGGCCGGACAGGCCGCTCCGGACTTCACCCAGGCGCTGATCAGCTCGCCGAATTCGGCCTGGGTGCCCGGCACCGGTTCGCGTCCGGCACCCGGGTTCCAGCCCCAGCCGACCAGTTCGTCATGCGCCATGTGCTCGACGATCTGATCCATGGTCTTGCCGCCGTTACGGCCCGGGTCCTTGATCTGCTGGCAGATCTGGCCGAGCGACTTGCCGACCCAGGCCATTTCGATCGGTGCGAGATGCCAGGCGGGATTGCCCGGAATGCTCTTGATCGTGTCGGCCTGGCCGACAACGGGCGTGTTTTCCGCACTGTGGCAGGTGGTGCATTGCATGCCTGGCAGGCCCATGCCGCCGTCGCCGCGGACCACCGGCGGCTGGTGCGGGTGCATGTTGGCGCCCTGCAGCGGCCGTTCGGTCGCCGGGTGACAGTTGACGCAGCGCGGGTGCTGGATGACCTTGCCGGCCTCCTGGAAGAGCGCCACGGAGCGTTCCCGCTGGTTGGCGATCGTCTCGAAGGACGCGGCGGGCTTCAGCGTCTTGGCGTCTGTCTTGGCGTCCTGGGCGACCGAGGTGGGCGACAGCAGCGTGCCGGCGCCCACGAAAAGACAGAGGGTAGCGACGCCGGTGATAGCGAGTTTCCAATTCATCGGGGTTTGATCCTCAGGACGAAACGATGTTGACGATAGGCAGCTGCCGGACCGGCGCTCCCGTCAGGCGACGCCAGGCATTGGCAACCGCCGGACCGACAGGCGGCACGCCAGGTTCGCCGACGCCGCTCGGCTTTTCGCTCGACTTGATGATCTCCACCGCCACGTCCGGCATCTCGTTGATGCGGATGGAGCGGTAGTCGTGGAAGTTCGACTGCACGATCTTGCCGCCCTTGGCCAACGTCACCGCGTCGAAGAGAACCGCGCCGAGGCCGTAGCCGATGCCGCCTTCCATCTGCGCCTTGATGACGTTCGGATTGACGGCGACGCCGCAATCGACCGCACACCAGACCTTGTGGACACGCGGTGCGCCTTCCGGCCCGATCGAGACTTCGACGACCTGGCCGACGAAGCTGCCGAAGCTCTCGACCACCGCAACGCCGCGGGCGCGGCCTTCCGGAGCCGGCGAGCCCCAGTTGGCCATTTCAGCAGCCTTCCTCAGCACGCCTGCATGACGCGGCTTTTCGCCAAGCAGCGCAAGCCGTCCCTCGACCGGATCCTTGCCGATCTTCTGGAACAGCTCGTCGACGAAGGTCTCGACTGCAAAGCCGGTATGGGTGTGGCCGACCGATCGCCACCAGAGCGGCGGGATGGAGAGCTGGACGTTATGGGCGCTGACCTTCAGGTTCGGGATCGTGTAGGGCAGGTTCGAAGCACCTTCGACGGAGCTCTCGTCGAGATCCGCCTTGCCCATGATCGACTGGCCGACGATCACCTGTTCCCAGGCCGTGATCTGGCCCTGCGCATTGATGGCGCCACGCATCCTGTGGGCATACATCGGGCGGTAGAAGCCGCCGCGAATGTCGTCCTCGCGGGTCCACATGTGCTTCAGGGGGCGGCTACGATCGGTGGCGGCATAGACGGCTGCCGCTTCCTGTATGTAGGGCGAGCCGAACTGCGCCTTGCGGCCGAAGCTGCCGCCGGCGAGCTGGGTGTTCACCCTGACCTTCGCCTCGTCGAGCCCGAGGACCTTGGCGGCGACCGACTGGTCCATGCCCGGGAACTGGGCGCCGTTATAGATATCGACCGATCCGTCGGCCGCCTTGATGAAGACGGCGTCGAGCGGTTCCATCGGCGCATGCGCCAGGAAGGGGAAGACGATCTCGGCTTCCACGGTCTGCAGGCCGGACGCCTTGAAGGCGTCGTCGACATTGCCGTTATTGGTCGCTTCAAGCCCCTTTTCGGCGAAGAGCTTCCGGTAATCGGCGGAAAGTTCTTCCGAGGAGCGGGTTTCGGCCTTGGAGAGGTCCCATTCGATGCTCAGCGCATCGCGGCCCTTGAGCGCCGCAAACGTGTTGTCCGCATAAACGGCAATGCCCGACGGCACCTGCTTCACGTCGACCACGCCCTGCACCTTGCGGGCTTCGGCATCGTCGAAGCTCTTCACCGTCGCGCCGAAATGCTCCGGATGGGCGACGACGGCGATCAGCAGGTTGTCCGGCGTGATGTCGAGCGTAAAGATCGCCGTGCCGTTGGTCTTGCCGTGGGTGTCGAGCTTCGGCAGGTCGGTGCCGATCAGCACGAAATCCTTGGGGTCTTTGAGTTTCGGCTCGGCAGGCGGCGTCTGGCGGGTAGCCTTTTCGGCAAATGCGCCGAAACCGCTCTCCTTGTTGGAGCCGGCGTGCCTGATGCGGCCCTTCTGGACGGTGATCTCGGAGGCCGGCACCTTCCAGTCTTCGGCGGCGGCCGCGACCAGCATCGCCCGCGCGGTGGCGCCTGCCTTGCGCATCTGCTCGTAGGAATTGGCAATCGCGCTCGAACCGCCGGTTCCCTGCAGGCCGAAACTCAGGTTGGCATAGACCTTGTTGTCGGTCGGCGAATGGACGGCGCGCATCTGGCTCCAGTCGGCATCGAGTTCTTCTGCCACCAGCGTGGCAAGGCCGGTGAATGGGCCCTGGCCGAATTCGATGTGCTTGGAAAGCACGGTCACGGTGTCGTCGGTGCCGATCTTGACGAAGGCATTCATCGGCGCAAGCGCCGGATCGCCGCCGGCGTGCACGCCGGTTTGGGCAGCGGAGAGCATCTTTGGCGCAATCGCGACGCCGATGACGAGGCCGGAGCCGGCGAGAAAACCGCGGCGGGTGGTGTTGATGTCCTGGATGGTCATTGCTCAGCCCTCCATCGAATTGGCGGCGTTGTGGATTGCCGCGCGGATGCGATGGTAGGTGGCGCATCGACAGATATTGCCGGTCATCGCGCCGTCGATATCGGCATCCGTCGGCTTCGGCACCATCTGCAGCAGGGCGACTGCCGACATGACCTGTCCGGACTGGCAGTAACCGCATTGGGGCACGTCAAGGCCCGCCCAGGCCGTCTTCACCGCATCGGCTTCCTTGCCGGAAACACCTTCGATGGTGACCACGTCCGAACCTTCGATCGTCGCGATTGGGGTCACGCAGGAGCGGCGCGGCATACCGTCCAGATGTACCGTGCAGGCGCCGCACTGGGCGACGCCGCAGCCGTATTTGGTGCCGGTGAGTTTTTCGAAGTCGCGGATGACCCAGAGAAGTGGGGTGTCGGGGTCGCCGTCGAACGTTCTTTCCTGTCCGTTGAGCGTGAAGGTGACCATGAGGCAGACCTTTCAGTTAAGAAGCCGGGCGCTGCGCCGGCCTTGGAGATTGAGCGGCTAATATCGGCCGGGGCCGGTATCGAGGGCGCGAAACAGTGCGCGAAAAAACCTGAGTGAACTGGAGTCTTTATTATTTATCAATTGGCTGCCGACCGCCGATCGGATGCCGCAGACCGGTTCCACGTCTGATTAGATGGTCGGCCGTCAGACCAGGTCAAGCGCCTCACGAGATCGTGTGCACCTGCCTTGGCCGGCCCAACCATTCCGGTTATAGTCCGCCCGCCCGCCAACAGAGCCAATTCCATCAGCATGACAGAGACAAAGCCGAAAACCGCCGAGGATCTTTTCCGTTTCCTCGACAGCCTGGATATTCCCCATTCGACCAAGACGCACCCGCCGGTTTTCACCGTGGCGGAATCCGAAAGCCTGCGTGACGAAATCCCCGGAGGCCATACGAAGAACCTGTTCGTGAAGGACAAGAAGGACCAGTATTTCGTCCTGACGGTCGAGGAGCGCGCGACGGTCGACCTGAAGACCGTGCACAAGGTGATCGGAGCGTCGAGCCGCGTCTCGTTCGGCCGGCCCGAAATGCTTCTGGAATATCTCGGCGTGGTTCCCGGTTCGGTGACGGTATTCGGCGCGTTCAACGATACGGGCCGAAATGTTACCTTCGTGCTCGACGAAGACCTCCTGAAGCACGACATCATCAATGGCCATCCGCTGTCGAACGATGCCACGACCTCCATTGCCAGCAGCGATCTCATCCGCTTTCTCGAGGCGACCGGCCACGCGCCGCTTGTCTTGAAAGTGACAGACTGACATACGATCTTTGCAGCCTATATGGCAAAGATGCGAAAGCGTTCCCGGGAGAACATTCATGAGCGGCAGCAATAACCCCTATGGCGGTTCCTACGGCGGGCAGATGACTGCTTCGGCAAGCTTTGGGGCGGCGCCGGCCGCATCGGGTCCTGCCGGGGTCTATGTATCCGACACCAGCACCGCCGGCTTCACCAAGGACGTGCTCGAAGAATCGCGCCGCCAGCCGGTTCTCGTCGATTTCTGGGCGCCCTGGTGCGGTCCATGCAAGCAGCTGACGCCGGTGCTCGAAAAGGTCGTCAACGAAGGCCAGGGCCGGGTCAAGCTCGTCAAGATGAATATCGATGATCACCCGTCGATCCCGGGCCAGCTCGGCATCCAGTCGATCCCGGCCGTCATCGCCTTCGTCGACGGCCGTCCGGTCGACGGTTTCATGGGCGCGGTGCCGGAAAGCCAGGTTCGCCAGTTCATCGACAAGCTCGCAGGACCTCCAGGCGCCGATCAGGCTGCCGAGATCGAAGCGGCTCTCGCCGAAGCAGAGACCCTGCTTGCCGGCGGTGAAATCCAGGAAGCCGCCCAGCTTTACGGCGCCGTCCTGCAGGCCGATCCGGAAAATGCCAAGGCTGCCGCCGGGATGATGCAGTGCCTGATCGCCACGGGCGAGACGGCGCGTGCCAGCCAGATGCTCGCCTCCCTGCCGGAAGAGCTTGCCAAGGAACCGGCGATCCAGGCGGTCGCCAAGAAGCTCGAGCAGATCGAGGAAGCCCGCAAGCTCGGCGATCCGGTGGCTCTCGAGCGCCAGCTCGATGCCAACCCGGACGACCACGATGCCCGCCTGAAGCTCGCCAAGATCCTCAACGTCCAGGGCGAACGGGACAAGGCTGCCGAGCACCTGCTGACGATCATGCGCAAGGACCGCACGTTCGACGACGACGGCGCCCGCCGCCAGCTCCTGGCATTCTTTGATGTCTGGGGACCGAAGGATCCGGCGACGATCGCCGCCCGCCGCCGCCTGTCCTCAATCCTGTTTTCGTAGACGGGGACCTGTTTTCGTAAACACGGGTCCGTGTTCGCAGCCAAGGCCAATCCTCAAGGATTGGCCTTGCGTTCTCCGGTGGGTGCCCCACATTATTCCGAGCGGCGAATCTTTGGTCTGAGCCAGTGGTCGTCTGGGAGGTGTCGGACCCATGCATGTGGGAAATGCGAGATATCTGAAGCGGGAGGATCTGCCGGAGACGGTTCCTGTCTTTCCTCTTACCGGCGCGTTGCTTCTGCCGGGCGGACAGCTGCCGCTCAACATCTTCGAGCCACGGTATCTCGCCATGTTCGACGCGGCGCTTGCAGGTAACCGGCTGATCGGTATCGTACAGCCGTCGTTGCTTGAATCCGGCGAGGCCGTCGAAGGCCCGCGGGCTCCGCTCTCGACGGTCGGCTGCATCGGCCGCATCACATCGTTTGCCGAAACCGGCGACGGCCGATACATCACCTCGATCAGCGGCATTTGCCGGTTCCGGCTCATCGAAGAAGTGGGCCACGGCCATCCCTATCGCACCTTCAAGATCGCGCCGATGATGACGGACCTCTCCACCGAGGACGACGAGGGTACGGTCGACCGCGCCGAATTGCTGCGCGTCTTCCGCGCCTATCTCGACGCCAACAAGCTGGAGGCGGATTGGGAAAGCGTCGAGCGCGCCGGCAACCGCACGCTCGTCAACTCCCTGTCGATGATGTCGCCCTTCGGGCCTGCCGAGAAGCAGGCCCTCCTCGAAGCGCCGGACCTGCGCACGCGCGCCGAAACGCTGATCGCCATCACGGAAATCCTGCTGGCGCGCGATTTCGGCGATTCCGACACCATCCTCCAGTAAGGCCCAAGCGCATGGACGAGAAACTCAGCAAGGTCGATCCGAAACTGCTCGACCTGCTCGTCTGCCCGCTCTCCAAGAGCCGGCTGTCCCTCAACCGGGAGACCAACGAGCTCATCTCCCAGAAGGCGCAACTTGCCTACCCGATCCGCGACGGTATCCCGATCATGCTGATTTCCGAGGCCCGCAAGATCGAAGACTGAGAGGCTGTCGGACGCGTGGTTAGATCGCCTCGCCCGCGAGCAGTTTGGGGCCTTCTTCGCCGCTCTTTCCGGCCGCCTGGTCGATGAAGAAGGTCTTCAGCTTCGGGAGTTTTTCGACGATGCCGAGGCCGAAGTCGCGGGCGATGCGGATCGGAGTGATGTCGTTGGAGAACAGCCGGTTCAGCACGTCGGTGGTAACCCCCATGCGGAACGTATCGAACCGCCGCCAGGACTGGTAGCGCTCCAGCACGTTGAGCGCGCCGATGTCGAGGCCGAGCCGGTCGGCTTCGACCACCGTCTCGGCGAGTGCCGCGACGTCCTTGAAGCCGAGATTGAGGCCCTGGCCGGAAATCGGATGGATGCCGTGCGCCGCATCGCCGGCAAGGGCGACGCGCGGGGCCACGAAGGCGCGGGCAAGCGTCAGACCGAGCGGGAAGGCGCGTTTGTCGCCGGCCACCGTCAGCTCGCCGAGCTTATGGCCGAAACGGCGCTGCAGCTCTTCCTCGAACACCAGATCGTCGGCGGCGACCAGCCGGTTGGCCTCCGCCGTCCGTTCGGTCCACACCAGCGAGGAACGGTTGTTGGTGAGCGGCAGGATGGCAAACGGGCCGGACGGCAGGAAATGTTCTTCCGCCACGCCTTCATGCGGCCGCTCGTGGGCAACCGTCGCGACGATGCCCGACTGGCCGTAATCCCAGGTGACGGTCTTGATGCCAGCCATGTCGCGCAGTTTGGAGCGCACGCCGTCGCAGGCGACCAGAAGGCGGGTCTCGACCGTCGAGCCGTCGGAGAGCGATACGGTGCAACGGGTGCTGCCGGACTGGAAGCCGGTGGCGGAAAGTCCGTGGCGGATGGCAATCCCGAGGCGTTCGGCGGCGCCGCGCAGGGCCCGCACCATGGCGACGTTCGGCACCATGTGGGCAAACGGCCTGCCCTCCTCGATTTCGCCGTCGAAGGTCAGGAAGACCGGCCGCACCGGATCGGACGTGCGGCTGTCGGTGACGACCATCCGGTTGATCGGCTGGGCGTCCACGGCAATCTCGTTCCAGACGCCGATGACGTCGAGCATGCAGGTTGCGGCGGCGATGATGGCGGAGGCCCGCTCGTCCTTTTCCCAGACGCCGGCAGGAGCCGCCTCGATCACCTCGACCTGCAGATGCGGTGCCGCCTGCTTGACCGCGACGGCGGCGGCGAGACCCACATAACCGCCTCCTACAACCAGCATGTCCAGCATTTGCCTAAACTCCCGTGAGACTTGAGAATATCATGTGGTGGATATAGATCATCCGACAGCCGCTTCCTATCGCCGGAGTTCGTCATAATGTCGCGCCAGACCGAATCCCCCTCCGCCATGGAACAGCTCATCGCCACCCTCGACCTCGAAAAGCTCGAGGAGAACATCTATCGCGGCACCAGTCCCGATGTCGGCTGGCAGCGGGTATTCGGCGGCCAGGTGATCGCCCAGGCCCTGATGGCCGCCCAGCGGACCGTCGAGGCCGATCGTTTCGTGCATTCGCTGCATGCCTATTTCATGCGCCCCGGCGATCCTTCCGTTCCGATCCTCTATCAGGTGGAGCGTATCCGCGACGGGTCAAGCTTCACCACCCGCCGGGCGGTGGCAGTGCAGCACGGCAAGGCGATCTTTGCCATGTCCGCCTCCTTCCAGGTGGAGGAGGGCGGTTATGATCACCAGATCGACATGCCTTCGGTGACCCAGCCGGAGGATCTGATGGGGGAGAAGGAGTTCAAAGAACTCTTCCTCAAGAAGGCGCCGGAGAACGTGCGTCGCTACTGGAGCCGGGAGCGGCCGATCGAAGTGCGCCCGACCTCGCTCGTGCATTATCTGACCAGGGACAAGCTCGAACCACGGCAGGACATCTGGGTCCGGACTGTCGGCGAGGTGCCGTCCGACCGCCACTATCAGGCAGCCGTGCTCGCCTATCTCTCCGACATGACGCTGCTCGATGCGTCGCTTTATCCGCACGGTACGTCAATCTTCGATCCGATGCTTCAGGCGGCGAGCCTCGACCACGCCATGTGGTTTCACAGGCCCGCCACATTCGACGACTGGCTCCTCTACACGCAGGACAGCCCGAGCGCTTCCGGCGCCCGCGGAATGACCCGCGGCAGCATTTACACCCGTTCTGGCACACTGATCGCTTCGGTCGCCCAGGAAGGACTGATTCGGAAAAAGGCAAATGATTAATAGTTGTGCAATTTTTCAATTTTGCACAAGTTTTGGACGTATTTGCGCCATCCAAATGCCCGTTTTTTGAGACCTGCGTTGTAAACCTTTACATTTCAATAACTTATAGACGTCATCGAAACTGGCACGCCCCTTGAATGTATCTCGTCAGTCGTTGTCATGATCTTGACGTCGATGAGGAGAGTCGGCCTTGGCCGAGGACAAACAAAGGATGGGAAAGCCAGATGAAAATCGTGATGGCCATTATCAAGCCGTTCAAGCTGGATGAGGTGCGCGAAGCCCTCACGGCTGTCGGTATCCAGGGCCTGACCGTGACCGAAGTCAAAGGTTACGGGCGCCAAAAGGGACACACCGAAATCTATCGCGGTACCGAATATGCCGTAAGTTTTCTGCCAAAGCTGAAGATCGAAATCGCAGTCCCCTCCGACCTCGTCGAAAAGGCCGTGGAAGCGATCGCTTCGGCCGCCAAGACAGGCCAGATCGGCGACGGCAAGATCTTCGTCTATTCGATCGAGCAGGCCGTGCGCATCCGTACCGGCGAAACCAACACAGAAGCGCTTTAAGCACGGCTTGACAGGGGAGTTTTTTAGCTATGCAATTTAATAGGATTTCCACTCTGGGGCGCCTGAGTGCCGCTGCCGCGGCGCTTCTCGCGCCCGCCGTCGCCTTTGCGCAGACGGCTGCCGCACCGGCCGCTGAAGCTGCAGCCGCAGCTCCGGCCATGACGGTCGACAAGGGCGATACGACCTGGATGCTGATTTCTTCCATCCTTGTCCTGCTGATGATCGTGCCTGGTCTGGCACTGTTCTACGGCGGTCTCGTTCGCGCCAAGAACATGCTCTCGGTTCTCATGCAGGTCATGATGATCGCTGCCGTGGCGATGATTGTCTGGGTCACCTACGGTTATTCGCTCGCCTTCACTGACGGCGGCTCGATCAACAGCTTCATCGGCGGCTTCTCCAAGATGTTCCTTGCAGGCGTCGATACGACGACGATGTCGGAAAGCTTCACCAAGGGTGCGGCCATTCCGGAACTCGCCTTCGTTTGCTTCCAGATGACCTTCGCGGCCATCACCCCTGCGCTGATCATCGGTGCGTTTGCCGAACGTATCAAGTTCTCGGCGGTCATCCTCTTCACCATCCTGTGGCTCACCTTCGTCTACTTCCCGATGGCCCATATGGTCTGGTTCTGGGGCGGCCCGAGCGCCTATTCCGGCCCGACCGGCCTGATCTTCGGCTTCGGCGCGATCGACTTCGCAGGCGGCACCGTCGTCCACATCAACGCTGGTATCGCAGGTCTCGTCGGCGCCATCATGGTCGGCAAGCGCACCGGCTTCGGCAAGGATATGATGGCTCCGCACTCGATGACGCTGACCATGGTCGGCGCAGCACTTCTGTGGGTCGGTTGGTTCGGCTTCAATGCCGGTTCGAACCTCGAAGCCAATGCCTACGCTGCTCTTGCAATGATGAACACCTTCGTTGCGACCGCTGCCGCTATCGTTGCCTGGGCCCTCGTTGAAACCTTCGCTCGCGGCAAGGCTTCGATGCTGGGTGCTGCTTCGGGTGCTGTTGCCGGTCTCGTCGTGGTCACACCGGCTGCCGGCTTCGTCGGCCCGATGGGTGCTATCATCATGGGCCTGATCGTCTCGCCGGTCTGCTACTTCTTCGTCTCGACCGTCAAGAACAAGTTCGGTTACGACGATACGGCTGACGTCTTCGGCGTACACGGCATCGGCGGTATCATCGGTGCGATCCTCACCGGCGTGTTCGTCAACCCGGCTCTCGGTGGCGCAGGCATCGTCGACTATTCGACGGCTGACTTCGCTGCAAGCTATGCCGGCACGGCAACCCAGGTCTGGGCTCAGTTCAAGGGCGTGATCGTCACTGTCCTGTGGTCCGGCATCGGTTCCGCGATCCTCTACAAGATCGTCGATCTGATCGTCGGCCTGCGCGTCACCGTCGAAGCCGAACGCGAAGGTCTCGACCTTTCGACCCACGGCGAAGCCGCTTATCACTCCTGATCAACGATTTGCGGCGGCGGGCAACCGCCGCCGTGGCAGATCACCCCGCAGCTTCCTCGCAAGCTGCATTGGCCCGGGTTTCGACCCGGGCTTTTTCATTCATGTTTTCAGCCTTCGCCGGGCTCGTTTTGGTTAAAGGGACATTAACCACCGTCGCGCTATTCTCCGCTGGAATTGCGTGAATCAGGTCTCAGGCTGCCGATTCGCGCTTGGAGTTGCGTTTAAGGACGGCGGACAGACACGATGGGCAGAAGCAGTTCAGCGGCTATGGCAAACCGGTCCACCCGCCTGGTGCTCACCGCTTTCGTGTGGCGCCAGGCGCTGGCACTCGCCGGTTTCGGGATCTTCCTCGCATTGGCGCTGGCGGTTGCTGCACTGGCGACCTGGAACGTCGCCGATCCGAGCTTCTCCTACGCGACCGACAATGCACCGACCAATATTCTCGGCTTTCCGGGTGCGGCCTTCGCCGACCTGATGATGCAGTTCCTCGGGCTTGCAAGTCTCGTCGCCCTGCTGCCGGTGCTCGCTTTCGCCCTGGCTTTGATCGCCGGGCGCAAATACGACCGCGTTCCGGCGCGCCTTGCGGCCTGGGGCGGCGGCACGCTGCTCGCCTCCGCGACATTGGGCTGCTTTCCCGCGCCGCTCACCTGGCCGATCCCAAACGGCACCGGCGGCGTCATCGGCGACATGATCCTGCGCTTCCCGGCGTTGTTCGTCGGCGCCTATCCGACAGGTACCGTGGCGATGGTGCTCGGTTGCCTGTTCATCATCCCCTGCGCCTGGCTGATGCTGTTTGCCTCCGGCCTTGTCGGCGAAGCCTTCGAGGAGGATGCCGAGGACGACGACCAGCCGGTTGCGGCGGCAAAAACCCGTTCCAAGCGTGAAGAGGTCGAGGAAGAGGACGACGAGGACCGGTTTGCCGGTTTCCTGGCGTTCGGCGCCATCGCTCACTACTGGTATATCGCCCAAGCCAGATTGCGTCGCCTTGCCGGCATCAAGCCGCGCAGCCGGATGGATTTCGACCAGCCCTACGATTTCAACGAGGACGAGTTCGGGACGCTGAACGAGCCGGTCCGCGCGCGAGCGGCATCCGTGACCCCCGGCCGTCGCATGGAGCCCTCGCTCGACGGTCCCGCCGAGCGGGTCACCTCGCCGCGTCGGGTGGTGGCGGCTCCACCGATTTCCCGCCATGACGATGACGACGACTACGATCCGCCCTTCGACCTGGACGATATGCCGCCGCGTCCGGCCGGCATCCTTGCCGATGACGACGAGGACGATGATGCACCGTTCGTCGCCTCGCGCGCACCGCAGACCGTCAACGGCGTACGCGTCCAGCAGCGCGTGGCGCCGTCGGCCGCGCCGCCGAAGCCGAGCGCCCGTGTTGCCCGCGAAGCCCAGGGCTCGTTCATCGCGCCGGACGGTTTTCAGCTTCCCTCCGTGCATCTGCTGAACGAACCGAAGGCCGTCGCCCGCGACGCTTCGCTGTCGGCCGATGCGCTGGAACAGAACGCCCGGCTGCTCGAAGGCGTTCTCGAAGATTTCGGGGTCAAGGGCGAGATCATCCATGTTCGCCCCGGCCCGGTCGTCACGCTTTACGAACTCGAGCCCGCGCCAGGCATCAAGTCGTCGCGCGTCATCGGCCTTGCGGACGATATCGCCCGTTCGATGAGCGCGATCGCCGCCCGCGTCGCCGTCGTTCCCGGCCGCAATGCGATCGGCATCGAACTGCCGAACCGCACCCGCGAGACGGTCTATCTGCGCGAAATGATCGGCTCCAAGGATTTCGAGGGCAGCAAGGCGAAGCTCGCCATGGCGCTCGGCAAGACGATCGGCGGCGAGCCCGTCGTGGCCGACCTCGCCAAGATGCCGCACCTGCTCGTCGCCGGCACCACCGGTTCGGGCAAATCCGTCGCCATCAACACGATGATCCTGTCGCTTCTCTACCGCTATACGCCGGAGAAGTGCCGCCTGATCATGATCGACCCGAAAATGCTCGAACTCTCAGTCTATGACGGCATCCCGCACCTCCTGTCGCCTGTCGTGACCGATCCCAAAAAGGCCGTCGTCGCGCTCAAGTGGACCGTCCGCGAGATGGAAGAGCGCTACAAGAAGATGTCCAAGATTGGCGTGCGCAATATCGACGGCTTCAACAGCCGCGTCGAGCAGGCGCTGGAAAAGGGCGAGGTGCTGACCCGCACCGTTCAGACCGGTTTCGACCGCCATACCGGCGAAGCCATGTACGAGACCGAGGAATTCGATCTCCAGCCGATCCCCTATATCGTCGTGATCATCGACGAAATGGCCGACCTGATGATGGTCGCCGGCAAGGACATCGAAGGTGCCGTGCAGCGCCTGGCGCAGATGGCGCGTGCCGCCGGCATTCATGTGATCATGGCGACCCAGCGCCCGTCGGTCGACGTCATCACCGGCACGATCAAGGCCAACTTCCCGACCCGCATCTCCTTCCAGGTGACGTCGAAGATCGACAGCCGCACCATTCTCGGCGAGCAGGGCGCCGAACAGCTGCTCGGCATGGGCGACATGCTCTACATGGCCGGCGGCGGCCGCATCCAGCGCGTCCACGGGCCTTTCGTCTCCGATACGGAGGTCGAAGACATCGTCGCCTACTTGAAAACTCAGGGGCACCCCCAATATCTCGATGCGATCACGGCCGATGACGACGAGGACGGTGACGGTTCCGGCCCGGCCGGCATGTCCAACCTCGCGGAGTCGGACGACCCTTACGACCAGGCGGTGGCGATCGTGCTGCGGGACGGCAAGGCGTCGACGTCCTATGTCCAGCGCCGTCTCGGCATCGGTTACAACCGTGCCGCTTCGCTCATCGAGCGGATGGAGCAGGAAGGGCTGATCGGGCCGGCCAACCACGCTGGCAAACGCGAAATCCTGGTGCCGACAGAGGGTGACATCCTCGAACGGTAAGGCTTTCGTGATCGCCACGGGCCGGCCATCAAGCCGCCGCCTTTGGTGCGGAGGAGTAACGAAAGGAGACCAGAATGAAGAACGAAAAGACCATCCTTTCAAACGTCAATTCCAGCGTGCTCGGCCGCCGGCAGTTTTCGCTGGGGCTTGCGGGCCTGGCCGTGGCCGCCTTTGCGCCGAACCTCGGCTTCGCCCAGAGCGCCGGCAGCGCGGCAGCACAGAAGATCGCCGACCATTTTTCCTCGGTCAAAACCATGATGGGCGAATTCGTGCAGTTCGGCCCGCGCGGAGAGCAGACCGGCGGCAAATTTTTCATCGAGCGCCCCGGCAAGCTGCGCTTCAACTTCGAGGATCCTTCGCCGATCCGCGTCATAGCCGACGGCAATAACGTCGTCATCGGCAATATGAAGCTCAAGACCTGGGACATCTATCCGCTCTCCAAGACGCCGCTCAGCCTGCTTTTGGCGAGCCGCATCGACCTCGGCAACCAGATGGTCCGCAACGTCAAGGAAGAGTCCGACCTCACTACGATCGTGCTCGGCAACAAGACCGTGTTCGGCGATTCGACCATCACCATGATGTTCGATTCCAAGACCTACGATCTGCGCCAATGGACGATCACCGATGCCCAGAACAAGGATACGTCGGTGATGATCTACAACGTCCAGAACGGGGTCAAACTCGACGATAAGGTCTTCATCATCCCCTATGAGGACGTCCGCAAGGGCTGACCGCGGCAGGGCCTGAAATCAATGAAGGGCTGCGCCTGGCTGGGCGGCCCTTTTTGCTTCTCACGGACGGCAAAATTCCCTAAAGCTCGCGGGGCAGAGCCCCGAGGGATATCATGACATTTTCGATTGCGACCTGGAATATCAACTCCGTGCGGCTGCGCATGCCGATCGTCCAGCAGTTCCTCGTCCGCCACAAGCCGGACATTCTCTGCCTGCAGGAAATCAAGTGCCAGGAGCCCGAGTTCCCGCTGCAGCCGCTGAAGGACCTCGGTTACCAGCACATCATCATCCACGGCCAGAAGGGCTATCACGGCGTCGCCATCGCCTCGAAAGTGCCGCTCCTCGAAGACCATCGCCAGAACTACTGCAATGTCGGCGATGCCCGGCACATCTCGGCGCTCTTCGAGCGCGGCTCGCGGCGGATCCGCCTGCATAATTTCTACGTGCCCGCCGGCGGCGACGAGCCGGACCGGACGATCAACCCGAAATTCGGCCACAAGCTCGATTTCATCGAGGAGATGAAGGCGCTGAAGGCCGACGCGATGCCCGGCATTTCCTCTGTCCTCGTCGGCGACCTCAATATCGCGCCGCTGGAGCACGACGTCTGGTCGCACAAGCAGCTCCTGAAGATCGTCAGCCATACGCCTGTCGAGACCGACGGAATGAAGGAGATCATCGCCAAGGGCGGCTGGCTCGACCTGATGCGCCAGCATACGCCGGAGCCCGAAAAGATCTACACGTGGTGGAGCTACCGCGCCAAGGACTGGGAAGCGGCGAACAAGGGCCGGCGGCTCGACCATATCTGGTCCTCGCCCGATCTCGGGCCGTTCCTCGACCGCATCGACGTGCTGAAGGAAGCCCGGGGCTGGAACCAGCCTTCCGACCACGTGCCGGTGACGGCGGTGTTTAAATTCTGAGATCGGTGGATCTATCCATCGCGATTCGCTGTGGGACTGCGACCCCCTCATCCGCCTGCCGGCACCTTCTCCCCGTTGGGGAGAAGAGATATGCCGCGCCGCGGCCGTTCTTCCTCTCCCCTTGGGGAGAGGGTGGCCGAGCAAAGCGGAGGCCGGGTGAGGGGGCTGCGAGCTCGGTTAGATTAGCAAGAAGCCTCAGGCAAACCGGTCCTGCATCGCCGCCGCCGCCCTGGCGAGGCTGGCGATGTTGTCGCGGATGCGGCTTTCGATCACTCGGCCGACCTGCGGATATTCCTCCAGCAGGCGGTGGAACAGCGAACGGCTGATCTTCAAGGCCTCGGAATCCTCGATCGCAATCGCGGTGAACTTGCGCTCCACCATGGTCACGAGCGCCAGCTCCGACAGCAGCGTACCGGGACCGACTGTCGCCTCCACCTTCAACTCGCCGCCCCGATCCGCCATCAGCAGCTCGAAACGGCCCCTGGCGACGATGAAGGCCGATTCCGCCGGGGATTTCTCCCGGAACAGCTGCTGGCCGGTCGTCACCTGCCGACGCTCGGCACCGAAGGCGACGAGGCGCAGCTGGTCGTCGTTCATGTCCCGGAACAGCGGAACCTGCGAAAGCAGGCGGATATCTTCGGTCAGCGACATCAGGGCCCTTTACGGTACGATCTTGTAGCCGCCGTTTTCAGTGACCAGGATTTCGGCGCTCGACGGATCGCGCTCGATCTTCTGGCGAAGACGGTAGACATGGGTTTCCAGCGTATGCGTAGTCACGCCGGAATTATAGCCCCAGACTTCCTCCAGGAGGACATCGCGGGTCACTACCTTCTGGCCGGCGCGATAGAGGTAGCGAATGATCGCCGCTTCCTTTTCGGTCAGGCGAATCTTCTTGCCGTCCTCGGTGGTCAGCAGCTTCTGACTCGGCTTGAAGAGATAGGGGCCGACCGTGAAGGTGGCGTCCTCGCTCTGCTCGTACTGGCGAAGCTGGGCACGGATGCGCGCGAGCAGCACGGCGAAGCGGAAGGGCTTCGTCACATAGTCGTTGGCGCCGGCTTCGAGGCCGAGAATCGTGTCGGAATCGGTGTCGTGGCCGGTCAGCATGATGATCGGCGCCTTGAAGCCATTCTTGCGCAGCAGTTTCACCGCCTCGCGGCCGTCCATGTCCGGCAGGCCGACATCCATGATCAGCAGGTCGATCTGGGCATTCTTGGCGGTCTGCAGCGCCTTGGCCGCATTCGCCTCCTGGAGGATTGCGAACTCGTCATAGAACGACAACTGCTCGACAAGCGTCTCGCGCAGATCGTCGTCGTCGTCCACCAGGAGTATCGTGCGCGCTGCCATGCGTTCTTGCCTTTCGTCTCGCCGTTGCGTCCAGACTGCTGTTGCAGCCAATCGAAGCGCATTTAGGGCTCCTCGACCTAAATCCCTACAGCATCGACCCAAAAATCGGAATCGATTTTCGGAAAGTACGATGTTTCGATTCAATATGCGCAGCGCTTTAGTGTGCTATGAATTCAAACGAAATCATATTCAAAGCAAAACCTTGTGAGAGAAATGCAGCGTTTTCGCGAGGGAAATCACAAAAAGACGGCTGTCGTCACCGTTCGCACCGCGCCGCGCGACCGGGGCCGTGCGATCGTCTCCTTCGGCGGCATCACCGTGCCGGCGGCACTCGGGCGGTCCGGCACCTCTCCCTTCAAGCGGGAAGGGGACGGTGCAACGCCGATCGCGCCGATGCGCCTCCTCAACGGCTATGTCCGTGGGGACCGCGTGACGCTGCCCCCGACGCCGCTTTCGATGACGCGCATCGGTAAAGACCTGCTGTGGTGCGACCAGCCGGAGCACCCGTCGTATAATCGCCCGGTGAGGGCACCGTTCCGGCCAAGCCATGAGGAGATGATGCGGGCCGACGGGCTCTACGACATCTGCCTCGTGCTCGACTGGAACGTCACCTCGCGAGCCCGCAACCGGGGTTCAGCAATCTTCTTCCACCTGATCAAGCCCGGCTACCAGCCGACCGCCGGCTGCATCGCCGTCAGCCTTCCCGACATGAAACGGCTGATCCGCTTCATGCGCAAGGGTACGGTGGTGAGGGTGCTGGGGTAAGATAGCGGCCTGCCCCCTCACCAACAAAATCTAAGACTTAGCTGCGCTAAGATCTTGATTTTGTAACCTCTCCCGCAAGGGGAGAGGTAGGCTGCGGCAGCGCGGCTGCTCTATCTCTCCCCTTGCGGGAGAGAAAGCGATTTCAACATCTTAGCTTCAGCTAAGTGTTAGAAATCGCAAGTGAGGGGACCGCTTGCCCGAAACGAAAATGCCCGGCGCGAAAGCCGGGCATTTCGAAGTCAAATTCTCGAAAAGCCTACTTCCACTCGCGGATATCGACGAAGTGGCCGGCGACCGCGGCTGCGGCGGCCATGGCCGGCGAGACGAGATGGGTGCGGCCCTTGTAACCCTGGCGGCCTTCGAAATTGCGGTTTGAGGTGGAGGCGCAACGCTCGCCCGGCTTCAGGCGGTCGTCGTTCATCGCCAGGCACATTGAACAGCCCGGCTCGCGCCATTCGAAACCGGCATCCTTGAAGATCTTGTCGAGGCCTTCGGCTTCCGCCTGTTCCTTGACGATGCCCGAGCCCGGGACGACCATGGCGGACACGGTCGATGCAACGGTGCGGCCTTCGACAACCTTGGCCGCGGCGCGCAGGTCTTCGATGCGGCCGTTGGTGCAGGAGCCGATGAAGACGCGGTCGATGGCGATATCGGTGATCTTGGTGCCCGGCTTCAGGCCCATATAGTCCAGAGCGCGCCATTTCGAGGTGCGCTTGGTTTCGTCCGGGATATCGTCCGGGTTCGGAACGGAACCCTCAACCGAGATGACGTCTTCCGGCGAGGAGCCCCAGGAGACGATCGGCGGCAGGTTGGCGGCGTCGAGCACGACCACCTTGTCGAAATGCGCGCCTTCGTCCGTCTGCAGCGTCTTCCAGTAGTCGAGCGCCATGTCCCAGGCCTTGCCCTTCGGGGCGCGCGGCTTGTCCTTGATATACTCGAAGGTCTTTTCGTCCGGCGCGATCAGGCCGGCGCGGGCGCCACCTTCGATCGTCATGTTGCAGACCGTCATGCGGCCTTCCATGGAGAGCGCGCGGATCGCCTCACCGGCGAACTCGATGACGTGGCCGGTGCCGCCGGCGGTGCCGATCTCGCCGATGATGGCAAGGATGATGTCCTTGGCGGTGACGCCCGGCGGCAGCTGGCCGTCGACGCGCACCAGCATGTTCTTCGCCTTCTTCTGCACCAGCGTCTGGGTGGCGAGCACGTGCTCGACTTCAGACGTGCCGATGCCGTGCGCCAGCGCGCCGAAGGCGCCGTGGGTCGAGGTGTGGCTGTCGCCGCAGACGATGGTCATGCCCGGCAGGGTGAAACCCTGTTCAGGGCCGACGATGTGGACGATGCCCTGGCGGACGTCCTTTTCCGAATAATATTCGACGCCGAAATCACGGGCGTTCTGGGCAAGCGCTTCCACCTGGATGCGGCTTTCCTCGTTCTTGATGCCTTCGTGGCGGTCGGCCGTGGTCGGGACGTTATGGTCGACGACGGCGAGCGTCTTTTCCGGTGCACGGACCTTGCGGCCGGCAATGCGCAGGCCCTCGAAAGCCTGCGGCGACGTCACCTCGTGAACGAGGTGACGGTCGATGTAGAGAAGACAGGTGTGGTTCTCGTCCTCGGAAACGACGTGGTCGTCCCAGATCTTGTCGTAAAGGGTGCGGGGTGCGCTCATGGCTGCTGTCCGTAAAGCTGACTGAAACAGGAAATGGGTGTCCGGCAGCTTAGGGCTGCCGCAAGCTGAGACAATCAGCTAAGTCGGTCGCAAAGCGCCCCGGATACCCGCGCGAAAAACCGTGCCGGCAGACGTTTGTGGTCCTGCAGCACGACGATATGGTTCGCGAGGCATCCGAATTTCGATCCCATGGCCGCTGCAATAGCAGTTTCCGAAGAAATCGGCAATCGAATTGCTTCGCAGAAAATCTGTCGCATCTCTGTCATAAAGCTTTCGCGGAAACGTGGTTGATCTGAGTTTCCATAAAAGGAGGAATGCCCACCATGTCCGAACCCATGCAAGACCAGCTCAGCCGCATCAAGGAAGAGATCGCCGACAGCTTCGATGAAGAGCTGGAAATGCAGATGGAAGAGGACCGGCTCGACGAGCTGGTCGCCGAGGGCATGTCTGAGCCCGCCGAGGCGACGATCGACCGCCGAATCTATTTCCGCGAGCTCTTCCGCCTCCAGCACGAACTGGTCCGCCTGCAGGACTGGGTGCAGTACAAGAAGCTGAAGATGGTCGTGCTGTTCGAAGGTCGCGACTCGGCCGGCAAGGGCGGCGCCATCAAGCGCGTCACCCAGCGCCTCAACCCGCGTGTCGCCCGCGTCGTCGCGCTGCCGGCGCCGACCGAGCGCGAACAGAACCAATGGTATTTCCAGCGCTACGTCCCGCACCTGCCGACCGCCGGCGAAATGGTGATGTTCGACCGCTCCTGGTACAACCGCGCCGGCGTCGAGCGGGTGATGGGCTTCTGCACCAAGGACGAGCTGGAAGAGTTCTTCCGCTCGGTGCCGGAATTCGAACGCATGCTGGTCCGCTCGGGCATCATCCTCGTCAAATACTGGTTCTCGATTACCGACGAAGAGCAGGAATTCCGCTTCAAGATGCGCATCCACGATCCGTTGAAGCAGTGGAAGCTGTCGCCGATGGACCTCGAAAGCCGCGTCCACTGGGAAGAATATACCAAGGCCAAGGAGGAGATGCTCCAGCGCACCCACATCCCGGAAGCGCCCTGGTGGGTGGTGCAGGCCGTCGACAAGAAGAAGGCGCGGCTCAACATGATCTCCCATCTTCTCGCCCAGGTGCCTTACGAGACCGTGCCGAAGGAGCAGATCGACCTGCCGGGCCGCGTCCGGAACGACGATTACATCCGCCATCCGGTGCCGGCGGACATGTACGTGCCGGAAGTGTACTGAATAAAACTGCGCCCTGCCGTCGTTGACGCCGCAGGCGCTCGGCAGAGACTGAAACGGCGAGGCGGCCTTCGGGCCGCCTTTTGCGTTAGCGCTCCGTCCTCCTCCGCAAACGTCCTTCGATGCCGCGCAGGGCCAGCGACAGGCCGATCGTCAGCAGCAGGTAGATATAGGTGACGATCGAATAGGTCTCGAAGAAGCGGAAGGAGCCGGCTGCGTAGACCTTGGCCATCTGGGTGATGTCGGCGACGCCCAGTACCGAGACGAGCGATGAATCCTTCACCATCGAGACGAAGTCGTTGGAAAGCGGCGGCAGGATCACCCGCATCGCCTGGGGGAAAACGATCAGCCGGAAACGCTGCCAGCGGGTCAAGCCCAGCGCCTTTGCCGCCTCGATCTGGCCGATGTCGACGGCCTGGAACCCGGCACGAAAGATTTCGGCGATGAAGGCGGCATAACCGATCGTCAGCGCGATGATCGCCCGCCAGAGCAGCGAGACGTCGCGCACCAGAAGCGCCTGGAGCCAGCCGCCCTCGATCAGCGGCGCCAGTGCCCAATTGTAGAGCGTCACAAAGGCCGGTGCGCCGACGAAGGCGATGTAGAAGAGCAGCACGAGGATCGGGATGCCGCGGATGAGCTCGATATAGAAACGCGCCGCCTGCCTCAGCACGACATTGTTGGAAAGACCCGCAAGCGCGATGCCGAGCCCGAGCAGCGTCGCCAGGACAAAGGCGGCGAGCGTCACGCCGACCGTGATGCCGATGCCCTTGGCGACGACATTGAAGACCTGGGAATAAAGGTCGTTGAGGGCGATGACCGCCGCCAGGCCAAGGCAAAGTATCGCGAAGGCGACCAGCCACCAGGGGAAATCCTGCGGCTGGGACGTTCTGCGACGCGAAGGCGCCATGCCTTTACTGGCCCATCTTGTAGTCGAGGAACCACTTCTTGTTCAGCGTATCGAGCGTGCCGTCGGCTTTCAACGCGGCGATCGCGGCATTGACCGGCGCAACGAGATCCGAACCCTTCTTGAAGATGAAGCCGAAATCCTCGGTGCCGAGCGGCTGGCCGATCAGTTTCAAGGAGCCGCCGGAAGCCTTGACGTACCCGTCACCGGCGGTGCTGTCCGTCAGCACCAGGTCGACGTCTCCCGCCTTCAACGCCTGCACCGTCGCGCCGAAGGTCTCGAACAGCTTGATCCGCGGGTTCTGCTCGTTGCCGTCGAGGATCTCGTAGACCGCCGTGTAGAAGGGGCTCGTCCCCGGCTGTGCGCCGATAAGTCCGGTCCCCAGGGCGCCAAAACTCTTGGCGTCGGTGAAACGCTTCTCGTCGCCGCGCACCAGCATCAACTGCTGCGAGCGCATATAGGGATCGGAGAAATCGACCTTCTCCTTGCGGTCGTCCTTGATGGTGATGCCGGTCATGCCGATGTCGTATTGCCCGTCGGAAACGGCCTGGATCATCGCGTCCCAGCTGGTGCCCTGGTATTCGAGCTTGAAATTCAGCCGCCTGGCGATCTCGTTCATCGCATCGTATTCCCAGCCGATCGCCTTGCCGCTTTTGGGATCGACGAATTGCAGCGGCGGATAGGCGTTTTCCGTGACCACGACAACCGTCCGGCCCTTCAGGTCCGGCAGTTCGGCGGCGCTGGCGGCGGGTGCAAAGGCAAGGGCGGCAAGGCCGGAAATCAGCATACGGCGTGAGAGCATTGTGGCACTCCTGACAAATGGCTGGCGAATCCCTCTCATGAAAAGCCGGCCGATAGCAAGCGGCCGGCAGCGGGCATCTTTTTCTTGCCGCGCATAAGGGGGTTCCCTACATCCCCTTCACCGAAACACGCTGCTTCCTCTGCGGCAAATGCTTTGGAGTAAATAATTTGGTTCAGGAAAAAGAGCTAATTTCAAAGATCGTGTGGCGGCTTATGCCGTTCCTCGGCGTCCTTTATCTGATTGCCTATATCGACCGTCAGAACGTCAGCTATGCCAAGCTGGAAATGGTCGGCGCGCTTGGCATGAGCGAATATGCCTATGGTCTCGGCGCCTCGCTTTTTTTCATCGGCTACTTTCTGTTCGAGGTCCCAAGCAACCTCTTCCTCAACCGGTTCGGCGCCAGCCGCTGGTTCGCCCGCATCATGATCACCTGGGGCATTGTGACCGTGGCGCTCGCCTATACGCAGAACGCGACGATGTTCTACATCCTCCGTTTCCTGCTCGGCGTTGCGGAAGCAGGCTTCTTCCCGGGCGTCCTCTACCTGCTGACGCTCTGGTTCCCGAAGGATTATCGCGGCCGCATGGTCGGCCTGTTCATGATCTTCAGCGCGCTCGCCAATGCCGTGGGCGCCCCGATTGGCGGCATGCTGCTCGATCTCAACGGGCTGCTTGGCCATGCGGGATGGCAATGGGTCTTCCTGGCGACCGGCATTCCGGCGGTGCTCGCCGGGATCGTCACTTTCTTTTATCTCGACGACACGCCGGAAAAGGCGAAATTCCTGACGGAGGATGAAAAGCGCTGGCTGCACGATCGGCTGGCGCGTGAGAATTCCGGAATGGAGGAGCATGCAGACAACGGATTCAAGGCGCTCGTCAATCCGCGAGTGCTTCTGATGGCGCTCTGCTATATCGGCTTTCCGCTCGCTGCCTACGGCCTCAGCTACTGGCTGCCGACCATCGTCAGGGGGTTCGGCGTCTCGAACACGACGAACGGCTTCATCAACATCATTCCGTGGGTGATCGTCGCGCTCGCGCTATGGGTGGTGCCGGCCGCCGCAGACCGGGCCGAGAGCAAAACTCCCTATATTGTCGGTCCCGCCTTCGTCGGCGCGATATGCCTGGCACTTTCGGCGCTCGTCACCTCGCCGACCTTGCAGTTCACTTTCCTTTGCGTCGCCGCGGCCGGCATTTTCGCTGGCCAGCCGGTCTTCTGGAGCCTTCCCTCACGCTTCCTCAGGGGGGCGGGCGCGGCGGCCGGCATCGCGGCAATCAATTCGGTCGGCAATCTCGGCGGCTTCGTCGCACAAAACGTCGTCCCGTGGATCCGGGATTCGACCGGCAACGATATCCTGCCGATGGTCTTCCTGGCGGTCTGCCTTGCCGTCGCCGGTGTCCTCGTCATCATCGTCGGCCGAATGTTGGCGGCGAGACAGGCGATCTCCGTCTGACCGGATGTTGCCGCCATTGGTTCCCTCTGCGGAACCAATGGCGGCAAAACTGCCTGCTTCCGCCTCGTCGGCGTTTCTCCTATGTCTTTTGGCACGCCAGATCAAAACGCTTAGAGAATATCGATGATACGAGCCTTGAAACATGCCGCTCTGGGTTTGGCCCTGTTCGGGGCCGCGTTGGGCACGCTTACCCCGCCCTCGCTGGCACAGGAGCCGGTGCTGGCCGCCCCGGACAAAGACGCGCTTTTCACCAGCACGGACCCCAAGCTGCATGCAAACAAGCAGGTTGTCTACGGCATCGTCCGCGACCTGCTGGAAGCCAATCAGTGGGACAAGGCCGATCAGTATCTCACTGAACGTTACATCCAGCACAACCCGAATGCCGCGTCAGGGCGCGAGGGGGTGGTGCGCTATTTCATCGACGTCCTGAAGCGGAAGCCGAGCCCCATTCCGACCAAGATAAAAACGCCGGTCGCCTTTGTCACAGCGGAGGGCGATCTGGTGACCGTAGGGACGGTGCGCGAAATGAAAGATCCTCGCGATCCTTCGAAGAGCTATACCAGCACCTGGTACGACACATGGCGTATCGTCAACGGCAAGGCCGACGAACACTGGGATTCGGCCGTCAGGAATTAAACCTGTATCGCGCAACAAAAAAGGCGGCTCGAAGGCCGCCTTTTTTCCGTATTCGATATGAAAAGCTTACTCGGCAGAAGCTTCAGCGGCCTTGGCGGCTTCGGCTGCTTCGGCAGCTTCCGCTGCGGCCTTTGCTTCAGCGGCTTCCGCTGCTGCCTTTTCGGCGGCGAGAGCCTGGGCTGCTGCAACCTTCTCGGCTTCGATACGTGCCTTCTCTTCGGCAACGGCCTGACGCTCGGCGTCGTTCAGCTTGCGGGCGCGAACGCCGGTGTCTTCGACGATACGGGCAGACTTGCCGCGACGATCGCGCAGGTAATAGAGCTTGGCGCGACGGACCTTACCGCGGCGAACGATTTCGACGCTCTCGACCATCGGCGAGTAGACCGGGAATACGCGCTCGACGCCTTCGCCGTAGGAGATCTTGCGAACGGTGAAGCTTTCGTTGATGCCGCCGCCGGAACGGGCGATGCAGACGCCTTCATAAGCCTGTACGCGGGTACGGGTGCCTTCCGTGACCTTCACGTTGACGCGGACGGTGTCGCCAGCGGAAAATTCCGGAAGCGTGCGCTTGGCTGCAATCTTGGCTGCCTGTTCGGCTTCCAATTCCTGGATGATATTCATCGTCTCAAACCTTTGGTTCTTCTGAAACAGCCAGAGCGCTCGGATATATCCCTTTGGTCAAAGCCTCGGGATTTGCCTTTTCGGCAGAGCGAATTCACCATTCTTTGTTGCTGGTCGACGGGATATTTCCCATTTCCGGCTGGGCCAATACACGAAAGACATGGGTTTGTCATCCCGTTGATTGCGATTTTGTGACGAAAAAGCCCGCTATTGCCGCGTTTCGCCGAAGCCGCTATCTGGAGGCCAGGGATGAGGAAACACCAATGACAATCACAATGATAGCCCTGCTCGCCGCGGCGGGCTTCCTGTCCGGTGCGGTCAACGCGATCGCCGGCGGCGGGACTTTTCTGACCTTCGGGGCGATGACGCTTGCCGGCGTTCCGCCGATCCTAGCGAATGCGACGTCTTCGATCGTACAGTTTCCGGGCTATGTCACGTCGACGATCGCCTATTGGGACGAGATCTCCAGCCGCTGGCGCAGTGCGCTTGTACTGGCGATCGTTTCGGTCGTCGGTGCCTTCGCCGGCGCTTTCCTGCTGCTGTCGCTCGACAATCCGTCCTTTCGCGCGCTGGTGCCCTGGCTGCTGGCGGCCGCGACGGCGGTGTTTGCCGCAGGTCCCTGGCTGAAACCCAAGGCATCAGCGGAGCGCCCGGCCAATTCTCCTGGTTCCGTCATCGGGCAGTTCCTGACGGCGATCTATGGCGGGTTCTTCGGCGCAGGCATGGGGATCATGATGCTCGCCGTGCTGGGGGTCACCACTGGCGGCAGCTATCACCACCTCAATGCGCTGAAAAACATGCTGGCGATCCTGATCGCGGCCGTCGCCATCATCGTCTTCGTCGGCGGCGGGGTGATTGCCTGGCCGGAAGCGCTGGTGATGATCCCGGCCGGTGCGCTTGGCGGTTATGCAGGCGTGTGGATGGCGCGGCGGGTGCCGCAGGCCGTGTTGCGCTGGTGCGTGGTGGCCGTCGGCGTCGGGTTGACGATCTATTATTTCGTGACTGGGTGAGCGGCGCCCCCTCACCCGGCCTCCGCTACGCTCGGCCACCCTCTCCCCAAGGGGAGAGGAGGGAATAGCGAAGTGGCGGCACAAATATCTTC
This sequence comes from Neorhizobium sp. T25_27, assembly GCF_002968565.1. NCBI lineage: Bacteria > Pseudomonadati > Pseudomonadota > Alphaproteobacteria > Hyphomicrobiales > Rhizobiaceae > Neorhizobium > Neorhizobium sp. T25_27. The sequence continues at coordinate 14,588 of NZ_PVBJ01000017.1, read as the reverse complement.
TCCCCTCGGGGAGAAGATGCCCGAGGGGGCTGCTTTGGCTTATAACAAATCCGGGCGCCGCTCCGCCGTCAGCTTCTTTGCTTCTTCCAGCCGCCATTTTTCGATCGCCGCATGATTGCCGGAGGTCAGCACGGCCGGGATCTCGCGGCCTTCGAACACCTGCGGCCTGGTATATTGCGGATGTTCGAGCAGCCCGTTCTCGAAGCTTTCATGGGTACCTGACAGCGCATTGCCCATGACGCCCGGCAGGATGCGCACGACCGCGTCGAGCAGCGTCAGCGCCGCCGACTCGCCGCCGGATAGGACGTAGTCGCCGATCGATACTTCTTCGAGATTGCGGGCATCGATCACCCGCTGGTCGACGCCTTCAAACCGGCCGCAGACGATCACCACGCCGTCACCGGCCGCCAGTTCGCGCACCTTTTCCTGGGTCAGCGGTTTTCCGCGCGGGCTCATCAGTAGACGCGGGCGCACCGGGGCCAAGTAGTCATTTTCGGAGACGCTATCGATCGCCTTGGCCAGGATATCCGGCTTCAGCACCATTCCGGCGCCGCCGCCGGCCGGCGTGTCGTCGACGGTGCGGTGCCGGTCCTGCGCAAAATCGCGGATCTGTACCGTATCGAGCGCCCATTGTCCGCGCTCCAGCGCCTTGCCGGCCAGGGACAAGGCCAGATGTCCCGGAAACATTTCCGGGTAGAGCGTCAGGATGGTGGCGCGGAAGGTCATCGTTGCTATTTGCCCTTTTTGGGCAGGCCCGGTGCTGGACCCTCGTCTTCCCGATTCTCGACAAGGCCGGCGGCCTGCGGATCGATGACGATCTTGCCGCCTTCGAGATCGATCTCCAGCACTGCCGCCTCGGAGAAGGGGATGAGGGCAGGGCGGCGGCCGGGGCCTTTCAGCTCCAGGAGATCGCCGGCGCCGAAATCATAGACGGCGCTCACCGTGCCGTAACTCTTGCCTTCCTCGTCGACTGCTTCGAGACCCTCGAGGTCGGCATAATAGAACTCGTCTTCCTCGAGTTCGTCGTCAGGCAGGTTGTCGCGCTCGATGAAAAGTTCGAGACCGGCCAGCGCCTCGGCCGCGTTGCGGTCGTTGATGCCACGGAAACGGACGATAGCGATGTTCTTGGCTTCGCGGATTTCGAGGATCTCGAAGACCCGGCCGTCCTCGCTATGCAGGTGGCCGTAGTCGCCGAGCGCGGTCGGATCGGCCGTATACGTGCGCACCCGCACCTCGCCCCGGAGACCCTGGGCTGCGCCGATGGTCGCCATCAGAACGGGATTTTCGAGCTTGGTCATGAGGGTCGTGATCCCGGTTGTCGTGCGCTCATTTAAGCTTTGCGCGATCAAAAGCAAACAGCAAAACGGGCAGCGCGTTGCCGCGCCGCCCGTCGTTCAGGAAAGAATGGTCGCGAAGCTTATGCTTCGGCGGCAGCGGCTGCTGCTTCTTCGGCCTTCTGGGCACGTTCCTTGATGCGTTCCTGGGCCTTCTTGCCCGGCTGGCCCTTGCCAGGGTTGTTCTTGGCTTCGCGCTGGGCAATGCCGGCCTCAGCGAGGAAGCGCAGAACGCGGTCGGTCGGCTGGGCGCCGTTGTCGATCCAATGCTGGATGCGTTCGGCGTTCAGTTCGACGCGTTTGGCATCGTCCTTGGCGAGCATCGGGTTCCAGGAACCGAGCTTTTCGAGGAAGCGGCCATCGCGCGGCGAACGGGCGTCAGCAACGACGACGGTGTAGTACGGACGCTTCTTGGAGCCGCCGCGGGCGAGACGAATTTTCAGGGACATTGCAATTACTCCTAGGTTTTTCTTGGCCGCCGTCGGCGGACCAGGGGTCTTGTTGTACCCGCCGTCAGGCGGGCTGATTCATGCTGTCTTCGTGCCGACGTGTTCGGCGGCAATGGCTTCATGGTGCCGGATGACTTCCTTGATGACGAAGTTCAGGAACTTCTCGGCGAAATCCGGGTCCAGATGCGCTTCCTTCGCCAGGCGGCGAAGTCGCTCGATCTGGAATTCTTCGCGCGCCGGGTCGGCCGGCGGCAAATCGTACTGGGCTTTGAGGACGCCCACTTCCTTGGTGCAGCGGAAACGTTCCGCCAGCATGTGCACGAGCGCCGCGTCGATGTTGTCGATCGACTGGCGGTAGCTTGAAAGCTTGGCCTTGACCTCAGGGTCAATCATCGGCGTGTCCTCCCTCACTTCTTCTTCGGCAGGCCCGGAAGGCCCGGGAAACCGCCGCCGAGACCGGGCAGCTTGGGCGCACCAAGTCCCGGCATGCCACCGCCCGGCATGCCCGGCATCGAGCCCGGCTTGAAGCCTGCGGCCTCGGCCTGCTTCTGCAACGCTTCGAGCTGTTTCGGATCGAGCTTGGAAAGATCGGGCATGCCGCCCATTCCACCCATACCGCCCCCCATACCACCAAGGCCCATCTTCGAGGCAAGGCCGCCCATCATCTGCTTCATCATGCCGCCCTTGCCCTTGCCGCCCATCATTTTCATCATGTCGGCCATCTGGCGGTGCATTTTCAGAAGCTTGTTGATTTCGGCCGCATCCGTGCCGGAGCCGGCGGCGATGCGCTTCTTGCGGCTGTGCTTCAGCATGTCGGGATTGGCGCGCTCGGCCCTGGTCATCGACTGGATGATGGCGATATGGCGGGCGAACGTCTTGTCGCTCATGCCGGCGGCCGAAAGCTTGTCCTTCATGCCGCTCATGCCCGGCATCAGCCCCATGATGCCACCCATGCCGCCGAGCGACTGCATCTGCTTCAGCTGTTCGGCCAGATCGTTGAGGTCGAACTTGCCCTTGGCCATCTTTTCGGCCATGGCGCGCGCCTTGTCGGCGTCGATATTCTCCGCGGCCTTCTCGACCAGCGAAACGATGTCGCCCATGCCGAGAATGCGGTCGGCAATGCGGCGGGGATGGAATTCCTCCATCTCCGTCATCTTCTCGCCGGTACCGATCAGCTTGATCGGCTTGCCGGTGACCGCGCGCATGGAGAGCGCCGCGCCGCCGCGGCCGTCGCCGTCCATGCGGGTCAGCACGAGGCCGGTAATGCCGACGCGTTCGTCGAAATTGCGGGCGAGGTTGACGGCGTCCTGGCCGGTGAGGCTATCGGCGACCAGCAGGATTTCATGCGGGTTGGAGCGGCGCTTGATCTCGGCCATCTCCGCCATCAGCGGCTCGTCGATATGGGTACGGCCGGCGGTGTCGAGGATGACGACGTCATGGCCGCCGAGCTTGGCGGCCTGCACGGCGCGGGCGGCGATCTCGGTCGGTGACTGGCCGGCGATGATCGGCAGCGTATCGACGCCGGTCTGGACGCCGAGTTGGCGCAACTGTTCCTGGGCGGCCGGGCGACGCGTGTCGAGCGATGCCATCAGCACCTTCTTGCGCTCGCGATCGGTCAGCCGCTTGGCGATCTTGCCGGTCGTCGTCGTCTTGCCGGAGCCCTGGAGGCCGACCATCATGATCACCACCGGGGCGACCGCATGCAGGTCGATGCCGACCCCTTCGGAGCCGAGCATCTCGATCAGCTCATCATGGACGATCTTGACGACCATCTGGCCCGGCTTGATCGACTTCAGGACTTCGGCGCCAACGGCCTTTTCGCGCACCTTGTCGGTAAAGGAGCGCACGACTTCCAGTGCCACGTCTGCTTCGAGCAGGGCGCGGCGAACCTCGCGCAGAGCGGCGGACACATCCGCTTCGCTCAATGCGCCACGGCCGGTCAGTCCACTCAAGATGGAGCCAAGACGGTCCTGGAGGCTTTCGAACATCGTTTCTTCCTTCTCGCGTTTCGGATGACCGAAACGTCGGGTTCTCATCCGCCAAAAACAAGAGACAAAGCCAAAAAGCACCCGAGGGCGCAACGCGCTGTCGGGTGTTGACCTCCGGGCTCAGTCTATCGGCCCCGGTCGGCGGCTCCAAGTCGTAACTTGTCAGCAGATGGGCGGGCTTTAACAGCAAGCGGGCGGGAAAGTCAAGTCTGCCGGCCGGTGGGCGGTCGGTGCCTCGCCTTGCGGGAATATTCAATTGCTCTATATTGAATATTCAAACCTGTGGATGGTAGCCATGTCCCTCTATATACGCGACGCCAAAGTGAATGAACTCGCTGATGAAGTCATGCGCCGGCTTGGCACCAAGACCAAGACGGAGGCCGTGCGTGTGGCGCTGGAGAACGAGCTGAAGCGGGCCGATAAAGATATTCCGCTCGCGGAGCGGGTCAAAAAATACCAGCGCCAGATTGCCGAACTTGGTCCACGCGACCCGAACTTCGATGAAAAGGCCTTTATGGATGAGATGTGGGAGTATTGATGTTTCTCGATGCTTCCGCAATCGTTGCAATCCTGCAAGAAGAAGATGCGGGAGCGTCTTTGCTCGATCGTATAGAGGCTGCGGAAGGTCCGGTCTACTATTCCTCGCTTGCCGTTTTTGAGGCGGTCGTCGCTTTGTCGCGCCAAAGGAAGATAGCTACGCTTGGCGAGCACGCCTCAACGCCGCCCGATCTCATTGCGAAGACGGAAATTTCTGTCGAGGGCTTTTTGAAGGAAATAGGCGCCATTGAAGTTGCTATTCCCGCTGGGTTGCATGCTGTCGCCCTCGAAGCCGCACGTACTTACGGCAGGTTCGTCGGCCACCCGGCCAAACTAAACTTCGGTGACTGCTTTTCCTACGCCGCCGCGAAAACGCTCCAGTCGCCGCTCCTTTTCGTTGGCGATGATTTCTCCAAAACGGATGTCGAAGTCGCGTAAATGTGTTCTTCGCCCATGCAACGTCTCTTCCCAGATGTAAGAGCACGCTGATAGACATCTCCCATGAACCGACGAAAATTCCTGAAATGGTCCGGCATCGGTGCGATCACCGCCCTCGTGGGCGGGTTCGCGGCAAGGGGAGCCATGGCTGCCAACAAGTATTACTCCGGTCCGGCCTCCGATCATTTCGACGGAACCTATTTCTTCAATCCGGGTGGCGAGCAGCCGCGCGGGGGGCTCGACCTGCTGCGGTGGAAGCTCGGGGGCAATAACATCGCCTGGCCCGACAGTTTTCCGAGCCCGTTTCCTCAGGCCGTGCCGGAAACGCGGGTCTCGGGTGACCGGCTGACCGTCACCATGGTCGGGCATGCGGCGATGCTGATCCAGGTCGCCGGCCTCAACATCCTGACCGACCCGGTCTGGGACGATCGCGCCAGCCCGGTGCGTTTCGCCGGCCCGAAACGGGTCAATCCGCCCGGCATTCGCATCGGCGACCTGCCGCCGATCGATGTGGTGCTCGTCACCCATAACCATTACGACCATATGGACCTCGAGACTCTCTGGGTGCTGCAGGGCCGCGACAAGCCGCATTTCGTCACGCCGCTCGGCAATGACGCGCTCATCCGCTCGCGTATCGCGGATGCGAAGATCACGGTGATGGATTGGGGCGGCCGCGAGGAGATCGCCGCAGATATCGGTCCTGGCATCGTCCTGCATTGCGAGCCCTGCCATCACTGGTCGGCGCGCGGCGTAGGCGACCGGCGCATGGCGCTCTGGGCCGCCTTCGTTTTCGAAACCCCGGCCGGCAAGATCTACCATATCGGCGATACGGGCTTCCACCAGGGCATCAACTACCGCGCCGCGCGGGAGAAGCACGGGGCTTTCCGGCTCGCCAACCTGCCGTTCGGCGCCTACGAGCCGCGCTGGTTCATGCAGGCGCAGCACCAGAACCCGGACGAGGCGGTGGCGGGCATGCTCCTCTGCGATGCGGCTTTCGTCGCCGGCCATCATTGGGGCACGTTCAAGCTGACCGATGAAGGGATCGAAGAGCCGCTGACGGCGCTTCATGCCGCTCTCGATGCGCGCCGCGTTTCCCGGGACCGTTTTCGACCCATGCGCCCCGGCGAAGTCTTCGAAGTGCCGGCAATTTCCGTCTGAGCACGTCTGGGGTTGCTGCGGGATTCGACAATTCAGCTGGGCCGGGCTAGGAATACCCGGAACGGAAGACCTATGCAGATCGAACTCGAAACACCCACCGCACCGACCCGGATCCAGCGTCTGAAGGCTCTCACCGATGCCACCCATGAGCGGCTCGACAAACGCATCATGGCGGCCGATCCCTTCGCCAGCCGCGAGCGTTACGCGCTCTTCCTCGCCGTGCAGCATCATTTCCATGCGGATGTCGATCCGCTCTATCTCGATCCGAGGCTCAACCGCATCGTCCCCGATCTTCCGAGCCGGGTCCGGCTTGAAGCGCTGCGCCAGGATATCGCCGACATGATCGGAAGCGTGCCGGCCGTGCTCACCGCCGGCACGGATGGGCTCGGCATCCCGGCCGCACTCGGGTGGCTGTACGTTGCTGAAGGCTCGAACCTCGGTGCCGCCTTCCTCCTGAAGCAGGCGGCAAGGCTCGGCCTGTCGGAAGAATTCGGCGCCCGCCACCTCGCCGGCCACCCCGCCGGCCGCGGCCTGCACTGGCGCACTTTCGTTGCTGCTTTCAACGGCTTCGAGATGTCTGAGGCGGAGGAAGCGGAAATGGCCGAAGGCGCCAAGTCGGCGTTTCGGCGGGTGCATGCGCTGGTGGACGAATTTTTCGGCTGATGGCTCGGCGTGGGTCCAGGGGCTTGACCCCGCGCCACCCACTGGTAATTCCCTGCCTTTTCCGCCATATACAGCCCAATAGTCGGGCATTCGGCCCGGAATGGATTTGGCGTCATGACGGAACTGGTGGAATTCGCGCGGATGAACGGGCTTGGCAACAAGATCCTGGTCGTCGACATGCGCGGACGCACCGACAAGGTGACGCCGCAGGCTGCGATCGCGCTCAATGCCGATCCGGCCACCCAGTTCGACCAGATCATGGCCATCCACGATCCGAAGGCTCAGGGCACCGATGTCTGGATCGACATCCTCAATTCCGACGGTACGATGGCGCAGGCCTGCGGAAATGGCACGCGTTGCGTGGTGCAGGCGCTGAGCGCCGAGACCGGCCGTAAGACCTTTACCTTTCAGACCGTCGCCGGCATCCTCAATGCCGTCGAGCATGAAGACGGTACGATCTCGGTCGACATGGGCAAGCCGGTGTTCGAGTGGGACCGCATCCCGCTTGCCGAGGAGTTTTTCGATACCAGCCGCATCGAACTGCAGATCGGCCCGATCGACGCGCCGATCCTGCATTCGCCGTCTGCCATGTCGATGGGCAATCCACATGCGATCTTCTGGGTCGATCGCGATCCGATGAGTTTTGACCTCGAGCGGTTCGGTCCGCTGCTCGAAAACCATCCGATGTTTCCGGAAAAGGCCAATATCACGCTGGCGCAGGTCACGTCGAAGTCGTCGCTGCGCACCCGCACCTGGGAACGTGGCGCCGGCCTGACGCTCGCCTGCGGCTCGGCCGCCTGTGCTGCCGCCGTTTCCGCCGCCCGCACCGGGCGCACCGGGCGCACGGTGACGATCGACGTTGCCTCCAGCCCGATCCGCCAGCCGCTCGTCATCGAATGGCGCGGGGACGACCATGTCGTCATGACCGGTCCTGCGGAATGGGAATGGTCCGGCAAGGTCGATCCGCAGAACGGCAGTTTTACGCGTGACGCTAACGCGCCGGAGGCCCAATCTTCTCATGAGAACGAGCCGGAGGCTCGGGTCAATTGAGCGGCGTCGAGGTCATCACCTTCGGCTGTCGGCTCAATACCTATGAATCGGAAGTGATGCGGGCGGAGGCCGAAAAGGCCGGGCTCAACAATGCGATCCTGGTCAATACCTGCGCTGTGACCGGCGAGGCCGTGCGCCAGGCCCGCCAGGCGATCCGCCGGGCCAGGCGGGAAAATCCGCATGCGCGCATCATCGTTACCGGCTGCGCCGCCCAGACCGAAAAAGAGACTTTTGCCGGCATGGCGGAAGTCGATGCCGTGCTCGGCAACGAGGAGAAGCTGACCAGCGCCTCCTACCGGGCGCTGCCGGATTTCGGCGTCTCGGCGGAAGAGAAGCTGCGCGTCAACGACATCATGAGCGTGCGCGCCACCGCGCCGCAGATGGTGAAGCATATCGACGGCCATGTGCGCGCCTTCATCCAGGTGCAGAACGGCTGCGACCATCGCTGTACCTTCTGCATCATTCCCTATGGCCGCGGCAATTCCCGCTCGGTGCCGATGGGCGCCGTGGTCGACCAGGCCCGGCGGCTGACGGAAAGCGGTTATCGCGAGATCGTGCTGACCGGCGTCGATGCCACCAGCTATGGCGCCGATCTTCCCGGCCAGCCGTCGCTCGGATACCTCGCCAAGACGCTGCTTCGCCAGGTGCCGGAAATCCTGCGCCTGCGCCTGTCCTCGATCGACAGCATCGAGGCGGACAAACATCTCTGGGACCTGATCGCCGACGAGCCGCGCTTCATGCCGCATCTGCACCTGTCGCTGCAGCATGGCGACGACATGATCCTGAAGCGGATGAAGCGCCGCCACTCGCGCGCCGAGGCGCTCGCCTTCACTGAGCAGGCGCGGCGCCTGCGCCCGGAGATCGCCTTCGGGGCGGATATGATCGCCGGCTTCCCGACCGAGACGGAAGAAATGTTCGAGAATGCCGCGACACTGGCGGAAGAGGCCGGCATCTCGTTCCTGCACGTCTTTCCCTACAGCCCCCGTCCTGGAACGCCGGCTGTGCGCATGCCGCAGGTGGACCGGGCGGTCGTCAAGGACCGGGCGGCACGGCTGCGGGCGCGGGGCGACGTGCTGCATCGGCTCCACCTCGATCGCATGGTCGGCAGCGAGCAGGCCATCATCGTCGAGAACAACGGCATGGCCCATACGGAAAACTTTTCGCTGGTGGCGGCGCCTCGCCTTGTTCCCCGCGAACTCAAGCGCGTTATGATCACCGGCCATAACGGCAAACATCTGGAAATGCAGGTCGCGTCCGCCCTTGCCCCGTCTCGGGCGGCGTAACCGGAACAGGTTCTCATGGCATTGAGCTTCATCAAACGCGTCTTCACCTTCGGCAAGCCCGCCGAGGAACCGGCACCCGATGCGGTAAAGCCGGAGGACGTCGCTGCCATCCAGGCGGAACTGGAGCCGAAGTCGCGCGACGAAGACCTGCCGGTCTCGCCCGTCGATCCGGTCGCACCGGCCGAGATCGAGACCGCCGGCGGGCCTGTCGCGGATGTGGCGGCGGAAAATGTCGAGCCGGCCGAGCCGGAGGCTGCCGAAGAGGATGAGCCGGCGCTGCTTTCGGGTGTCGAAGCCGCATCCGAGATCGGGATGGTGCCGTTGTCGCTATTGCAGGCGGAAGCAGAAGCAGAAGAAGAGGGCGTTGCAGCCGCGGAAGCACCCCCCTCTGTCCTGCCGGACATCTCCCCCTCAAGGGGGGAGATTACGGATGAGCCGCCGGCTCCGGCATCCGATATCGGCGATATGGACTCTGGTCCGGCCGCCACAGGTTCCGGATTCACTTTGGAGCAGGAAGCCCCCCGCGATTCGATCTCCCCCCTTGAGGGGGAGATGTCCGGCAGGACAGAGGGGGGTGTTCCTTCAGACGAAGAGGTTCCTGCTCCCAGCGAAACGCTCCGCCCAGAACCTACCCTCCCCAAGGGCTTCTCCACCGCCCGCCCGGAACCCACGCCCGAACCCGTCGCACCGGCTGCGAAACTCACCTGGTTCCAGCGCCTGCGCGCCGGCCTTGCGCGCACGTCGTCGCAGCTCTCGGGCCAGATCAGCGCGCTCTTTACCAAGCGCAAGCTGGACGAGGAAACGCTGGAACAGCTCGAAGACCTGCTGATCCAGGCCGATCTCGGGGTCGAGACCGCCATGCGCGTCACCGGGGCGCTGTCCTCCGAGCGCTACGGCAAGGACGTGACCGGCGAGGACGTGTCGCGGATCATGGCCGAGGAGATCACCAGGGTTTTAGGCCCGGTTGCCAAACCGCTGGCGCTCGATCTCAATCACAAGCCGCATGTAATCCTCGTCGTCGGCGTCAACGGCACCGGCAAGACCACGACGATCGGCAAGCTCGCGGCAAAACTCTCCGGCTCCGGCCTCAAGGTCATGCTCGCTGCCGGCGACACGTTCCGCGCCGCCGCGATCGAGCAGCTGAAGATCTGGGCGGACCGCACTGGCTCGGGGTTTGTCGGGACCAAGCTCGGCGCCGATGCGGCCGGCCTTGCTTATGACGCCTACGAGCAGGCGCGCGCCAACAAGAGCGATGTGCTGATCATCGATACCGCCGGCCGGCTGCAGAACCGCACCGAGCTGATGGCCGAACTCGAAAAGATCGTCCGCGTGCTCGGCAAGCTCGATCCCGACGCCCCGCACACCGTGCTGCAGACGCTGGACGCCACGACCGGCCAGAACGCCATGAACCAGGTCGAGATTTTCCGGAACGTTGCGGGGGTCAGCGGGCTTATCATGACGAAGCTCGACGGTACGGCGCGCGGCGGCATCCTGGTGGCGATTGCCGCCAAGCACAAGCTGCCGGTCTATTTCATCGGTGTCGGCGAGGGTGTCGACGATCTCGAACCCTTCGAGGCGCAGGATTTTGCCCGCGCCATTGCCGGGATTGCCCATTGATGCCACAAATCTGCCTTGGCACTCGCGCAGGGCCAAGGCATGACGAAGCAGGTTTGACCAGTATATGAAATTCGAAAGCGATACGACGCCCACCGCCGCCGACCGGCACCATCCGATGTTGAAGCTCTCGCTCGAGCTGGGGCCGCTGCTCGTCTTCTTCTTCGCCAATCTGCGCGGGGAATGGCTTGCCGCGACCTTCCCGTGGCTTTCGGTGCTCGGTGGTCCGCTGTTCATCGCCAGCGGCCTGTTCATGCTCGCGACGGTCATCTCGCTCGTCGTCTCGAAGGTCGTTCTCGGGCATCTGCCTATGATGCCCTTCATTTCCGGCATCGTTGTCCTCGTGTTCGGCGGGCTCGGCATCTGGCTGCAGGACGAGCTGTTCTTCAAGATGAAGCCGACCATCATCAACACGCTGTTCGGCGTCGTGCTGCTCGGCGGCCTGCTGTTCGGCAAATCGCTTCTCGGCTATGTGTTCAATGCGGCCTTCCAGCTCGATGATGCCGGCTGGCGCAAGCTGACCATCCGCTGGGGCGTGTTCTTCCTGTTCCTCGCCGTCCTCAACGAAATCGTCTGGCGCGGCGCGAACGCCTATTACCTGCCCGACGCCAAGGCGGCGGATAACTTCTGGGTAGCCTTCAAGGTCTGGGGTACAATGCCGATCACGCTGATCTTCACGATGACGCAGATGCCGCTGATCATGCGCCACACAGTCCAGGACACCGCAGGCAACGCCGAGGCCGAAAAGTGACGGCGGCGGAATTCTCTCCATCGAGTTCATCCTCCAAGCGTTGGTTTCTCGCCGCGCTCATCCTCTTTCTGCTCCAGATCGCGATCCTCTACGCGATCGGCCGCATTCCGATCTGCGAATGCGGTTATGTGAAGTTTTGGGAAGGCGGAGTGAATACCAGCGGCAATTCTCAGCACCTCTCCGACTGGTACACGCCGTCGCATATCATCCACGGCTTCCTGTTCTATGGTCTCGGCTGGCTGATCCTGCGCCGCGCTCCGCTGGCGGCCCGGCTTTCGCTGGCGATCCTGATCGAGGCTGCCTGGGAGATTGCCGAAAATTCCCCGCTGATCATCGACCGCTACCGCACGGCGACCATGGCGCTCGGTTATACCGGCGACAGCATTCTCAATTCGGCGATGGATACGGTGTTCATGGCGCTCGGCTTCTTCGCCGCCTCGCGTCTGCCGGTTTGGCTGACGGTCGCCATCGCCATTTTCTTCGAGCTGGCGACCGGCTACATCATCCACGACAACCTGACGCTCAACGTGCTGATGCTCGTCTGGCCGGTCGATGCGGTGCGGGTGTGGCAGGGTGGGCTGTAGCACGGGACGGGTTTTGACTGGGGAGGATTTCCTCGCCCCAAGAAAAACCCGCCCAACCTCATCAACGCTTTAGCCATATTCGCTTTCCCATTCATCCCCGCCTCTCGAGCCCATCCGATAATCACCCCGTCATCGGATGGGAAATCGGGTTCGCGAACCGGCCTCCTCGTCCAAGGGTTCTCGGACCCCGGTTTCCGGTGATGGCTGCAAAGGTGGGTGGCGAGGGCCTGGCAATCCTCGAAAGTCCATCGAAACAGTCGGGGCAGGCACAAATACCTACCTCCCACATAACCGATACCGCCTGCCCCATTCCCAAACCAAAACCGCGCCGGACAAGAGGTCCCGCGCGGCCAAAGGTGCTTCTTCCAAATTCGCAATCGGCCCACACGGCTGCGGGATCGCTAACGTCCCGCGGACGCCTTTTCGATCGCCGGCATCAGGTCCTGCGTCAAGCTGCGCTCGTCGAAGGGGCCGACCTTCTTGTAGAGGATCGTGCCATCAGGCGCGACAAGATAACTTTCCGGAATGCCGTAGACACCCCAGTCGATCGCCGCCTTGCCGTTCGGATCGACGCCGATCGCCTTGTAAGGGTTGCCGAGTTCGCCGAGGAAACGCAGCGCGTTGTCGTTGCGGTCCTTGTAGTTGATCCCGACGATGGTGAGCCGGCTGTCGTTCGCCAGTTCCTTCAGGATCGGGTGTTCCTGCCGGCAGGGCACGCACCAGGAAGCGAAGACGTTGACCAGCGTCAGCTTGCCGGCGATAGCCGCGGTCGTCAGTGCCGCGGTGTTCGAGCCTTCAAGCGGCGGCAGCGCCAGCGATGGCGCCTTTTTGCCGATCAGGGCCGAGGGGATGGCCGAGACGTCGCGGCCGTTGACGTCCTGGTCGTAGAGCATCTTGCCGGCGACCGCTGCAAAGCCGAGAAAAATCGCCAGCGGGATCAGCGGTAGCGCATAACGCGCAAGGCTTTTGCGCGCGGCGGGTTGATTTTCGGTCTCGATGCTCATGCCGGGTCATCCTTTGCCTGGGCGGAGCGGCGACGGATGCCGGAAGCTTCGAGCTCGGCCAGTTCCTGCCTGCGGGCGCGGCCGTCGAGCCAGGTCCAGGCGATCAGACAGAGGATGACGGCAGCCGAAACGGCATAGGACATGGCGATGTAGAAGGTGTGGCTCATGGTCTCACGCTTCCGAGCCGGTTACATGGCCGGCCATCCGCGCGGCCATCCGCCGCTGGGCGGCGACGCGGCGGCGCCAGATCTCGTTGCGCATCGCCGCTGTGTGCAGGGTGAAGAACAGCATGGTGAAGGCGATCGCCATGACCAGCAGCGGCCAAAGGAATTCCTGGTCGATGGTCGGGCCGCCCATGCGGATGACACTCGCCGGCTGGTGCAGCGTGTTCCACCAGTCGACAGAGAACTTGATGATCGGGATGTTGACGAAGCCGACAAGGATCAGCACAGCGGAGACGCGGGCCGCGCGCGACGGATCGTCCATTGCGCGGTTGAGCGCGATCAGGCCGAGATACATGAGGAACAGCACGAAGACCGAGGTCAGCCGCGCATCCCACACCCACCATGTGCCCCACATCGGCCTGCCCCAGAGCGAGCCGGTGGCGAGCGCGATCAGCGTGAAGGCGGCGCCGAGCGGGGCTGCCGCCTTGTGGCTGACGTCGGCGAGCGGGTGGCGCCAGACCAGCGTGCCGATCGCCGAAACGGCCATCACCGTGTAGCACATCATCGACAGCCAGGCGGCCGGCACATGCACGTACATGATACGCACCGTCGCGCCCTGCTGGTAATCGCCTTCCGTCGTGAAGCTCAGATAGAGCCCGATCGCAAAGAGGATCACAGTCGCCGCCACCATCCACGGCAGGATGCGGGCCGCCAGCGCTAGAAACCGCGTCGGGTTGGCCAGCTCGGAAAATTTGCTGATGGCAAGGCTGTCGGTCATGGGAACTTTCTAATATGCGCGCGGAAAAATCAGCTTGATCCTGGTCAATTCGCCGGTCGTCGATCCGATCCCGTTCAATCCGATTCTAATCAATCGCCGGCATTGCGCAACGCCAGTGCCGCGCCGAGCGGGCCGAGCACGGCAAAAAACATCGTGATCGCCACCAATATCAGGAAAGGCGGCATAAACGGGGCGGGATCCTCGACCGCCGCATAGGAAGCGCTGACGCCGAAGATCAGAACGGGGATCGCAAGCGGCAGGACCAGGATCGAGACGAGCAGCCCGCCGCGCGGCAGGGCCACCGCGACCGCCGCGCCGACCGCGCCGATGAAAGTCAGCGCCGGCGTGCCGACCAAGAGCGTCAGCATGGTGGCGCCGATCGCCACCTCGTCCATGTTCATGAACAGGCCGAGCAGCGGCGATGCGATCACCAGCGGCAGGCCGTTGCCGAGCCAGTGGGCGAGGCATTTGACCAGCACTGTCAGCACCAGTGGGTGTTCCTGCATCAGCAGCAGGTCGAGCGAGCCGTCCTCGCGCTCGGTCTGGAACAGGCGGTCGAGGCCAAGCAGGGCCGACAGCAGCGCCCCGATCCAGACGATCGCCGGGCCGATGCGGGAGAGAAGGTTGAGATCCGGGCCGACGCCGAATGGGATGACGGCGACGACGGTCATGAAGAAAAGAACCCCGATCAGAGCACCGCCGCCGGCGCGGACCGACAGTTTGAGGTCGCGGAGGAGGAGGGCGGTCATGATATTTGCCCCCTTTGCCGTATGGGCAACGACCCCTCCCCAAC
>NZ_PVBJ01000016.1:0-107994 GCF_002968565.1 Neorhizobium sp. T25_27 | reverse complement strand
CGCACCGCGATAAATCCCGCAGGGATTTACGCTTAACGCGGGGTGGAGCAGCCCGGTAGCTCGTCAGGCTCATAACCTGAAGGCCGCAGGTTCAAATCCTGCCCCCGCAACCAAATTCCAAAAACTCAGCCCATAGATAACAAAGCCCCCTCGTGGGGCTTTTTGCGTTCTAAGCCCGACGCCCCAGTTCGCACGGCAAATGCCCGCCCAACTACCGATCGCGTTCCCGAACCCGCGACCAACTGCGATACGGCAACCGGAGGAGAACCGGCGCGGGATTGTATGCTGATGCCTACTTGATCCTGTTCTGCAGCCGCTGGGCCGCGTTCGGCGTGGACGATGTTGCGCGGGGTGGGGCTGCCGCGGCTTCCGCCTGCAGGAATGCGGCGATTTCGGCAAGCAGCATGAGTTCGGTCGCGGCGTGGGCTGGATCCCCCGAAAGATTGACGGTCTCCTGCGGGTCGGTCTGAAGGTCGAACAACTCCCGCTCGCTCGATCCTCCGCTCGTATAGAGCGTCAGCTTGAAGTGCTGGTCCCGGGCCATGGTCGCGCGCATCGGCGGATCCCAGAAACTACCGCTGTCGTTGACACCGGAGTTGCGGTAGGCGCAGATCGCGCTGCTGCGCCGCGCCACATTCCGTGATGCCATGACCACCAGATCCTCGCTTTCCGGGCAGGATTGCGTGTCGAGGCCCGCTGCTGCGAGGCACGTGGCCGCCACGTCGCGACCTTGCGCAAGCGCGGTGCAACGGGTGCTGGCGTTGACGTGGCCCGGCCAACGCAGCAGCAGCGGCACTCCGACGGTAGGTTCGTAGAGCGCAACTCCCTTGACGAAAAGCCCGTGATCGCCAAGCTGGTCGCCATGGTCGGATAGGAATAAGACCAGCGTGTCGTCGGTCATCCCCGCTTCGTCCAGCGCCGCGAGAACGCGGCCGACCTGCTTATCGAGAAAGGTTATGGAAGCGGCATAACCGAGACGGATCCTGCGGATCTCCTCCGAAGAGAAGTCTGAGAAACGTCCGAGATAGGAACCTTGCTGCTCCTGGCGGACACATCCGGGCTGTATCGTGCGCGAGACCACCGGTTCCGGAATCCTCGCTGCATCTATGCAATCTTTGAAGGTGAGGGGGTAATCCGCATAGGGGTCGTGAGGGTCGAACAGGCTCATCAGGCAAAAGAAGGGCTGCCTCTCTGCTTTCATCGACTGGATGAAGGCAATGGTCCGGTCAGCCGCCCACTTGCTCATGTGCTGCGCTTCGGGGTGATGAAGTTCCTTTCGGCCATTGCGCTGGAGGGCAGCGAGGAAATCCGGCGCCGTGTCGCGAAGCCAGGCCGCATAGCCGTTGAAGGGGCTGCCGATCGAAACCGATGGCTCAAGACACCATTCGTAGATGTCGAAGCCGTCATGCGGATGCCGTTGCCGTTCTTCCTGAATACGGCTGCTGACATGCAGCTTGCCGAAAAGCGCGGTCCGATAGCCGGCCTCCCGCCGCAGCCGTTCGGTGAACAGCACTTCGTCCAGCGGCAGGTTGTCATGCACCCGCTGGACCGCATGATCCGGCACGGGTTTGCCGGTGAAGATGCTGGCCCGGGAAGGGGTGCAGATCGGATTGTCGACCGTGCAGTGCTCGAATACCGCTCCGGCTTGGCCCAGCCGGTCGAGGTGCGGTGTCGGAATCCAGTCGCAGCCATAGATGCCGAGCGTGTCGCGACGCTGCTGGTCCGTCATGATCATCAGGATGTTGGGTCGTGTCACGATGCCACCTCGACGTTTCAGAGCATGATCTCGGGAAGGGCGATCCTGGCCTTCTCACGCAGTGCGGAAACGACCGACGGATCGATCCAGCGATAAGGCCGACGCAGCCGGGTGCCGATCTCCGCCCATCCTCCGATCGCAGCCAGGAGCTTGTCCAACGCCGCGTTGGAATATCCGTGCACCCTGGCAAAGGGCGCTATGTGGTCATCCAGGAAGGTGCGCAGCCGCTGCTCGATATCAAGCGACCGGTCGATATCGTCGGCCATCGACGCGGTCCATCGTTGTGCTCCGGACGGGCTGAGGCAGGCAACGTTGGAGAAGGCCCCGACCGCAACGTCCTGCTTGACGCCTGTCGCAAGATGATGCCCCGGGACATAAATTCCCCACGCATCGAGATGCTTGCGGGCCTGATCGTACCAGGATGCATCGCCATCCCCAAGCTTGATACCCACGACTTGCGGTACGCCTGAAAGGATTGCCGCCAGTTCCTCCGGGGCAAAGACGCGCTTGGCATGCGGCGGCTGGTAAAGCACCAGCGGCACCGGGCCGGCAGCGCCAGCGGCCATCTGCAGGAAGTCGACCGCCTCCGCGGCCGTCACGGGCCACCAGTCGGGAAGGATCACCTGGATTGCCTCCGGCTTGAGCGCCGCCGCCCGGCGTACCCGGTCCAGAGATATGCGGGGATCGGGCTGACATGCACCGATGACGAATGGCATCGCTGCAGGACTGCAGCGGTCCGCCAACACTTGTTGAATCCGGTCGAACTCCGCTTCCGTCTGGTTGTGGAATTCGCCGGCGGTACCGTTCGAGTAGATGCCGTCCACCCTGGCGGCAATCAGCCGGTCGATCGCACTGGCCAGACGCGGGAAATCGATCGAATCGTCTTCATTGATCGGTAGCAAGAGTGTCGCCCAATTTCCGCGAATGCGGCCCCAGCGGTCATTCCGCCGCTCAAACTTCGTGGTTCCCACACTCCGCCTCCCCTTTTGCTGAAACCGAATCCATCCCAGCCGGACCCGTTCAATCGCTATCTGGAATTTATCGACTTGCTAGATATCCTACAAGTCGATATACCTCAATCGTGTTGATTGTCGAAATGTGCATGGAGCAGTGTTGGCCAAGCCCATAAAACCTCTTGAGCGCCCGCCGCTTCTGCATGTCAGCGTGCAGGAAAGCCTGCGCAGCTATATCGAGGACAATGACCTGACGGCCGGCGCGGCTCTGCCGCCGGAGACTTTCCTGGCGCACCAATTGGGCGTGGGGCGCAATTCGGTTCGCGAAGCGATCAAGGCGCTGGAATCCGTCGGCATCCTCGAAACGCGGCGCGGCATTGGCGTTTTCGTCAAGGAATTCTCGTTCGCGCCGCTTCTGGACAATCTCGCCTATGGGCTGCAGGCGTCGCTGCGTGATGTGGAGGAATTGCTGGAGATCCGTCGCGTACTGGAGACGGGCCTTATCGACAAGACCATCGAGATGATCAGCGACGATGACGTGGCCGAGCTTCGACGCCTTACAGATCGCATGCGCCAGCGCGCTGAGCGCGGCGAAAGCTTCGCCGAGGAGGACCAGCAATTTCATCAGCTTCTGTTCCGTTGCCAGAACAACAAGATGCTGAGCGCACTGATCGATATCTTCTGGTCTGCCTTCTACAAGGCTTCGGGCTTCGCAAATCTCGCAAGTCCCACGCCCTTGGCGACCTGGCAGGATCACCACGAGATTGCGGAAGCCGTGGCGGCGAGAGATGTCGAAGCGGGCCGCAAGCGCCTGAGCGCACACTATTCCGGCATCCGGAAAGTCATCGCGATCAACCGGCCCGAGGAGGTCGATCCGGTTTAGCGATAGTCGAAATATAAAAGAGGAGGAGAGCATGCATCGACGGAATTTCGGTCGCCTTCTGGCGGCGGGAGCTTTGCTTTTTGCCACGACTGCCGCAATGGTGCCCGCGACGGCCCAGGCGCAGACGGGCAAGACCATTGTCGGCGGGTTCGACGTGGGTCCAGGCGGTTTCCAGGGCAATTTCAACCCGCTGACTGCAACAGCCGGCTTCACCTGGCTCAATACCTATTTCGAGCCGCTGGTCATCTACACATCCGATCTATCGAAGCTTACCGGCGCGCTGGCTTCCGAATTCGCCCTCGGCCAGGACAACCTGACATACACGTTCAAGCTCGCCCAGACGAACTGGCATGATGGCACGCCTTTCACCTCGGCCGACGTCAAGTTCACCCTCGAGCTTGCAAAGAACGCCGAGAGCGGCGCCATTTTTGCCGCGCGGCTTGCCGATATCGCATCGGTCGAGACACCGGATGCGCGCACGGCAGTCGTCAAGCTCAGCAAGCCGAACTCTGCATTCCTTTCCGTTCTGTCGCAGCTGATGATGCTGCCGCAGCATGCGCTGTCGTCCGTGAACGTCAAGGAGGTCGCCAAGAGCGCGTGGTGGTCCACCAAACCGGTCGGAACCGGTCCTTTCAAGTTCGTGAAGCATGTCAGCGATCAGTATGTCGAACTGGCTGCCTATGATGGCTATCGCGGCGGAAAGCCGAAGGCGGATCGCCTGATCAACCGCTATTTCGCCAATCCGGCGGCGGCCGTCGCGGCCCTCAGGGCGGGAGAGATCCAGTTCACCTTCGCCGAACCCGACGACGCCAAGACGTTCAAGGGCAATGGCGGTTTCCGGGTCATCGAGGGTGATTCCTATGTGGTGAACTATATCGGCTTCAACCACCGCGCCGGAATCTGGAGCGACCTTCGCGTTCGCCAGGCGGTCATGCACGCCATCGACCGGAACGCCATCGTCTCGAGCCTCTTCGGGGGTGCAGCCAAACTCGCCAACTGCGGCTATGTCGCGCCGCAGCTTCTTGCGAAGGATATGGCCGATTATGCCTACAATCCGCAAAAGGCAAAGGACCTGCTGGCGGAGGCGGGCTGGGAGAAGATCAACGGCAGCAAGCCGATTCCGTGGCTGACCTACTACAATACGCCGCAGGTCGCCAACGTCATGGCGGCTATGCAGGCCATGCTGGCGCAGGTCGGCGTCAACGTGGTTCCGCGCGCGCTCGACGTTCCGAGCTACAACGGCATCGTGCGAAGCGAAAAGTGGCAGGACTTCCCATTGATCTACGCGGGGCTGCAGAACGGCCCCAATCCGGGATCGCTCAATGTCGGGCTGAATGCCGCACAGACACCTCCGTCCGGCAACAACATCATGCGCGTCGAAATGCCTCCGCTGACCGATGCGTTGAATGCGGCGATGGGGGAAACCGATCCGGCCAAGGCCGACGGCAGGTGGCAGAAGGTCTGCAAGGAAATGAATGCTGCGCTTCCCTGGGGGCCGATGTGGGTTGCGAGCCGCTATGGGGTCGTGTCCAGCAAGCTCAAGGACTTCTTCTGGACGCCTGCTCCAGGCGGCGGCCCGTTCGTCTCCCACCCGGAAAAATGGGATCTCGCTCCGTGATGTGCCCGTAAGCCGAGATGCGGTCTGGCGGGCAAGCCCGACCGCATCTCCTGCGGACCCTGTTGGTGAAAACATGCTGCAATACATCCTTCGCCGTACGGCTGTCGGCCTGCTGATGCTGCTGGCCCTGACGGTTCTCATCTTCACGTTGCTGCGGCTGACGCCCGGCGATCCGATCGATGCCTACATCAATCCGTCTGTCCCGATTTCCGCGTCCGATCTCGAGATGCTGCGCACCCGGCTCGGTCTCGAGCGGCCGCTGCCTGTGCAATATTTCGCCTGGCTCGGCGCGGCCCTGACGGGGGATTTCGGCTATTCCATCCAGTATAACGGCGAAGCGGTGCTGCCGCTTGTCTTGAGCCGCATCGGCCCGACGATCCTGCTGATGTTCAGTGGGCTTGTCATCTCAGTGGTCGTCGGCATCACAACCGGGATCTTTGCGGCCGTCCGCCGCAACAAGCTGGCCGATCTTTCACTTTCGACGGTGGCTTTCGTCGGAATTTCAAGTCCGGCTTTCCTGACCGCCCTTCTCGGGCTCTACGTATTCGCGGTCAATCTGCGCTGGGTGCCGGCTGGCGGCATGTCGACGCCGGGTGCGCCTTTCTCCGTCGGCGATTTGCTGGCGCACCTCATCCTGCCCGCCGCCCTGCTTTCGATCGGCCATGGCGCATTGATCATGCGCTACATGCGCTCCTCCCTGCTCGAAGTTCTGTCGCAGGACTATGTGCGCACGGCGCGCGCCAAGGGCGTCCGGGAGTTCTGGGTCATCGTCAAACATGCGGTTCGCAACGCCTTGCTGCCGGTGATCACCCTGATCGGCTCCACGATCGGCATGGCCATCGGGGGGGCGATCTTCATCGAGAGCGTGTTCGACTGGCCGGGCATGGGCCTGCTGATGGTCAACGCCGTCGTCAGGCGGGACTACCCGGTCATCATGTGCGCTACGCTGCTGACCGGTGCTTGCGTCATCCTGGTCAACCTGCTCACCGACATCGCCTATGCCGCTGTCGATCCGCGCATCAAGGTGGCATGAGATGGCGAGCGTGACACATGCCGGCTCCGCCGGTCCCATCCGACGCGCACTTTCCCGCTTTTTCGAGAACGGCGCGGCCGTGGTCGGTTTGGCTATCCTGATCCCGATCCTGGTCCTGACGCTCACTTACGATCTCTGGTGGCTCTACAAGCCCAACGACATCGACCTGCTGGCGATGAACCAGGGGCCGTCGGCGGCCCATTGGCTCGGCAGCGACGGCGTAGGGCGCGATATCATGGCGCGGCTGCTGCAGGGCGGGCGGATTTCGCTTCTGGTGGCGACCGTGTCGATGGCGATCTCCACGTTCCTCGGCTTCTTCCTCGGGGCCATCGCCGGCTTTGCCGGACGTTTCGTGGATGGCGCCACGATGCGGTTCGTCGATCTAGCGATGACCTTGCCGCCGGTCATTTTCCTCCTGGTTCTCGCCTCGATCGTCGGCAGCGGCATAATGCCGACCATCTTCGTGATTTCGCTGCTGTCGTGGCCGGTTCTCGCCCGCATGGTACGGGCCCGGCTGCTGGAACTGCGCGAACGCGACTTCGTCGTGGCGTCCCGGGGCATGGGCGCCGGCCTCTGGCACCTGCTGATCCGGCATGGTCTGCCCAATACGATCGATATTCTCGTGGTCTACGCCACCCTGCAGGTGGCAAGCGGGATCCTGCTGGAGGCCGGTCTCTCATTCCTCGGTCTCGGGGTCACGCCCCCGGAAGCGAGCTGGGGCAATATGCTCAATGCTGCCCGCGCCACGCATGTGCTCGAAAATTACCCCTGGCAATGGATGTTTCCGGGCGGAGCGCTCGTCTTGACCGTTCTCGCCATCAACTTCGTGGGCGATGGGCTTCGCGATGCCTTCGATCCACGCTCCGAACTCAAGTGAAAGGTTGAACATGCCTCTCTTCACCGGCGTCATTCCGCCCGTCGTCACCCCGCTCACCACGACTTTCGGGGTGGATTATCCTTCCTTCACGCGTGTCATAGACCATCTGCTCGATGGTGGCGTGCATGGCCTGTTCGTTCTCGGCTCCACCAGCGAAGTCGTGTTCCATGACGAAGCCACGCGCCGCAGCATCATCGAACATGCGGTCGAACAGGTGCGCGGCCGCGTGCCCGTCCTGGTCGGCGTGATCGACCCCACAACCGAGCGCGTGATCGCTCATGCAAAGGTGGCGCAGTCGGCGGGCGCCGACGCTGTTGTCGTCACGGCGCCATTCTATGCCCGGACAAACCAGGCCGAGACCATCGATCACTTCCGCTATATCCGGGAGGCGGTCGACATGCCGGTTATCGCCTACGACATCCCTGTCTGCGTCCATACCAAGCTCGAACGCCGGACCACCGTGACGCTTGCCCGCGAAGGCACGATCGTTGGCGTCAAGGACTCGAGCGGCGATGACGGCAATCTTCGTTATGTCATGGCAGACACGGCCGATCTGCCGGATTTCTTCGTCATGACGGGATCCGAGATCGTCGCCGACAGCGTCGTGAACATGGGCGCGCACGGCATCGTTCCGGGTCTCGGGAATGTCGATCCGCATGGTTATGTCCGCTTGTGGAACCTCTGCCAGGCGGGTGATTTTGCCGGTGCGCGACTGGAGCAGGAACGGTTGTGCCGGCTTTTCGAGATGGTCTGGGTCAGCCTGGGCCGGACCAGTGCGGGCTCGGCCGGAGTGGGGGCCTTCAAGACTGCCATGCGCAGGCTTGGGGTCATCGACACCAATGTCATGGCCCGCCCGCAACGATCCCTGAACGACGAAGAGGCGGCCGTCATCGACGGCATCCTGCGGCAAACCGGCCTTCTGGATTGACGATGAGTGCACAGCCGATCCTCGAAATTTCCGGGCTCAAGACGGTGTTCCGCATCGGCGATCGGGAGATCGTCGCCGTGCGGGACCTCAGCCTTGCCGTGGCGACGGGAGAAACTGTGGCGCTGGTTGGCGAATCCGGCTCGGGAAAGTCGGTGACGAGTTTGTCGATCATGGGTCTTCTGCCGCGCGGTGTTGGCCGTATCGCTGCGGGTACGCTCAGGTTGAAGCGCAAGACGGGCGAAGTCGTCGAACTGCAGACTATTGGCGGCGACACCCTGCGCCGGGTGCGCGGCAATGATATCGGCATCGTCTTTCAGGAGCCGCTGACCAGTCTCAATCCGGTTTTCACGATCGGCGAACAGATTGCCGAACCGATCCGCATCCATATGGGCAAATCCCATCGGGAGGCCTTGTCGGACGCCATCCAGCGGCTGGAGGATGTCGGCATTCCCGATCCGCACCGACGCGCCCGGCAGTATCCGCACGAACTCTCCGGCGGCATGCGGCAACGAGCGACCATTGCGATGGCGCTTGCTTGCAATCCGACGCTGCTGATTGCCGACGAACCCACGACAGCCCTTGATGTGACCATCCAGGCGCAGATCCTCGACCTGCTCGGCCGGCTGCAGAAGGAACGCGGCATGGGCATGTTGTTCGTCACCCACAATCTCGGGGTCGTTGCCGAGATCGCCGACCGCGTGGCTGTCATGTATGCCGGTTCGCTCGTCGAGACCGGCAGCGTGGCGCGGGTTTTCTCCCATCCGCGTCATCCCTATACCAAGGGGCTGATGCGTTCGGTGCCGCAGCTTGGAACCGCGACGCTTCTCAGGGAGGCGGGCACCCCGCTGCCGACCATCGCAGGGTCGGTTCCGAGCCTCATGGACCTGCCGTCAGGCTGTCCTTTCGCTCCCCGCTGTCCCTACCGCATAGAGGCCTGTTCAGAAGCCTACCCGGCGTTGGCAGACGCCGGCGAGGGACAGTTCAGCCGCTGCATTCGATGGCAGGAGATCTGACCGATGTCACAGGAATTTCTCCTCGAAGTGAGCCGGCTGGGCAAGGATTTTGCCCCAGTGGCATTTGCCCGCGGGCCGGTCGTCCGCGCCGTCCAGGATGTCTCCTTCAACATCAAACGTGGCGAAGTCGTCGGGCTGGTTGGCGAATCAGGCAGCGGCAAGACCACCATCGGCCGCATGGTCGCGCAACTGATCGAACCCACTTCCGGCAGTATCCGTTTCGAAGGCTCGGAAACGACGAGCCTGACGCGTCGCGAACTCCGCAGCCTGCATGCGCGGGTCCAGTATATTTTCCAGGACCCCTTCGCCAGCCTCTCGCCGCGGATGACGATCGGCGAGATCCTCGCGGAAGGGCTGGATATCCAGCGGGTCGGCAGCAGATCGGAGCGGGCCGCAAAAGCTGCCCAGGCCCTCGCCTCGGTAGATCTGCCGCCGGATGCGATTTCCCGCTACCCGCACGAGTTTTCCGGCGGCCAGCGCCAGCGCATCGGCATCGCCCGGGCGCTGACGCTTGCGCCTGAGCTGATCGTCGCCGATGAACCGGTGTCGGCGCTCGACGTGTCGATCCAGGCGCAGATCGTCAATCTGCTGCGCGATCTGCAGATGCGGCTCGGCCTGACCATGCTGTTCATCGCGCACGATCTCGCGGTGGTCGAATATGTCGCCGATACGGTAATCGTGCTCTATCTCGGGCGGATCATGGAGATGGCGCCGAGCCGCGAGCTTTATGCCAGCCCGCAGCATCCGTATACGCGTGCCCTGCTTTCGGCCGTTCCGTCGCCTGACCCCTCGCGTCATGCGAACCGGCAGATCCTCAAAGGTGACATTCCAAGCCCCGCCAATCCCCCGAGCGGCTGCGTCTTTCGTACCCGTTGCCCGGTTGCGATCGAAGCCTGCGCGGGTGTCGTGCCGCCACTCAGGGAAGGGACGAAAGGACACTTCAAGGCCTGCATCAGGGACGATTTGGGTTGATCGGCAGAACGGCGTTGCTGCGTGCGATGAAAAGCATGCTTTCGAACTGGCCGTAAGCCCTATCCGGGCCGCCGTACCGCGCGCACCTTGCCGCTGCTGCCGCCACCGCAGAAAAATTGACCGGCGCCATCGGATTCCAGACCCGATACCCCCAGCCCCAGCGGCATTTCGAGCGTTTCCAGCATGTTTCCCGTTTGCGGATCGATGCGCCTCACTTCGCCCTCGTCGCCTTCCCAGACGCCATGCCAGAGCTCGCCGTCGACCCAGGTGACGCCGGTGACGACGCGATTGGACTCGATGGTGCGAAGGATTTTGCCCGTATCGGGATCGACCTGATGGATCTTTCGACCACGATATTCACCGACCCAGAGCGTTCCTTCGGCCCAGGCGAGCCCGGAATCGCCGCCATTCCCGGGTGCCGGGATCGTCGCGAGCACGCGGCCCGTTTTCGGGTCGATCTTCTGGATACGATCCTCGGCGATCTGAAACAGGTGCTCGCCATCGAAGGCAGTCCCCGCATGCGCGGCGACATCGATCGAGCGCACCGTCTCACCGCTCGCCGGGTCGAGGGCGTTCAGCTTGTCTCCTGAGGCAAACCAGACGTGCCGGCCATCGAAGGTGACGCCATGCACGTCATTTATCCCAGGGAAGGGCCCGTATTCTCGGATTATTTCGGCTTGAGATTTTTTCATGCGCTCATCCTAGTCGTTGGGGAGCGGACTTGGGAGTAACAAGATTGTCGGGAACCCCGGCACGGAGGGAGCCATCCACCGGCGCGCCCGCCCCTGGCCGAACCATTGCACCTTGCCGGCTGCCAAAAGCTGGTCCAGTGCCCGTTGCACGGTGCGGGAACTGGCGCCAAGCGCGATCGCCAGCGCCGAACTCGACCAGGCCTCGCCGTCCGCAAGAAAGGCCAGCACCGCCGCATGCTGCTCGTCCACAGGCGGCGCCAGTACGACGACTGCTCCATCTCCAAGCGACGACAGCGCAAAACCTCTCTTCGTCGCCGTGACATTCGCCAGCGTCTGAAGCTCAAGGCGCAGCCGGCCAATTTCCACCCGCAGCCGGGCGCGATGCGATTCATCCGCGTGCCTGGCTCGAAAGGCGCGGTAGAGCAGCGTGGTTCTCGGCACGTCGCCCGGCCAGGCCTCACCCAGGGCGCGGGCAAGCGCGAACAATATCGGCCGCGACGAGAGCGCTACCTGCGTGTCGCCGATCCGCACGACGTTGCGGCATGCATCCACCACGAGCGCGCCCGAGGCGAGGACCGTTTCGACCTCCTCCAGCAGGATCGGACGTTCGATTCCCCGCGCCACCAGCCGCGCCGCAGGTGTTTCCAAGACAAGCGCCGCGCTTTCGACCTCTGCGGTCAGCGGGGGAATGTCGACTTCTCGTGCCGCCTGTCCTGCGCGAGCGAGCGCGGCGCGGGCCGCCTTTATCCGCAAGCGCCGGAGCGCGACGCCTGCAACGACCAGTTCATACGCAGCTCTCGATGCGGGCGGAAGCGGAGGCGGGTCGAAGGCGGCGAGCCTCCGCTCGGCCTCGTCGAGACGGCCGATCAGCAGCAGGCGCCGCACCTCCAGAGTGAACGCATGAGCGGCGTTTACCCTGTCGCCATGCGCTTCGAGTGTTGCCCGTGCGGCGTCGAGGGCCTTTACCGGCCAGGCAAGATCGCGGGAGACGAGCGCGATCTCCGCCTCGGCGACGACACATCTTGCGCGCGCCATCGTCTCCTTGGGGCCGAACGCACGAGTGGCGCGCTTGAGCAGGGCCTTTGCCCGGACGAGATCGCCGAGTTGCGCCATGGCGATGCCTCTGAGGGCGAGCGCAGCCGCATCGTCGCGCAGGGCCACCCGTTTCAACGCACCAAGGGGATCGCCCGAGGCGAGCGCACGCGCCGCGGCGGTGATCAGCGAGTCCATCGGAATCCCGTCACACTTGTCACTCTCACCATTCGATATCCGGCCCTAGTCTATCCCTCGACCATCAAGCTGCATTCCAACAAACAGGAGGTTGATATGCAAAATCAAGTCGTTTCGCCGGAAGAATGGTTGAAGGCTCGCGTTGATCTGCTCGCCGCGGAGAAGGAATTCACGCGTCAACGGGATGCGCTGACCCGCCGCCGGATGGCGATGCCCTGGGAAAGGGTCGAAAAACCCTATCGGTTCGAGGGACCGGATGGCGAGCTTTCGCTGGCGGATCTTTTCGACGGCCGCTCGCAACTGATCGTCTATCACTTCATGTTCGGCCCCGATTGGCAGGAGGCATGCAAGTCATGTTCGTTCTGGGCCGACAATTTCAACGGCATCCCGGTTCATCTCAACCATCGCGACGTGACCTTCGTCGCCATTTCGCGGGCTCCGCTTGCCAAGCTCGACGCCTACAAGAAACGCATGGGTTGGAACTTCCCGTGGTTCTCTTCACATGGCAGCGATTTCAATTTCGACTATCAGGTGTCGGTGAGGCCGGAAGATCTCCCCAAGGGCATGGCCTATTACAATTACAAGGTCCAGCCGAGCAACGCATCCGAAGAAGTGGGCATCAGCGTCTTCTACCGGGATGAGAGCGGCGAGGTGTTCCACACCTATTCCTGTTACTCGCGCGGCGTCGACATGCTCAACGGCGCCTACCATTTTCTGGATCTCGTGCCGAAGGGCCGTGATGAGGACGACCTCGATTACCCGATGGCGTGGGTGCGCCGGCACGATCAGTACTGAGGCAGGCCTCGGAAGAACAGGCAGGCTTCGATCGGAACCGGAGCCGGCCATCGAGGACCTGTCCGGACAATAGAACTTTCTGACACACCGGAATTTCCGGGCAGCGCGGTCAACATCGTTGACGCGATGGCTGGCTGCCGGGTGCTGCAAACGGAGACGAAGATGACCAATATTCAATATCGATGGGTAATCGTGGCGGCTGGCGGCCTGCTTGGCTGCCTCGCCATCGGAGCGATGTTTTCCCTGCCCGTTTTCCTCCTGCCCATCGCGCGCGACACCGGATGGTCGGTCACCGGCGTCTCGAGCGCGATGACCATAGGTTTTGTCGCGATGGCATTCGCCAGCATCGCCTGGGGCAGCCTGTTCGATCGGTGGGGGCCGCGTCCCATCGTTTTTGCCGGCTCGGTCCTGCTTGCCGCCAGTCTCGCATCGGCAAGCCTGACGACATCGCTGGTGGCCTTCCAGCTCATCTTCGGGCTCGCCGTTGGCACGGCGATCGCGGCAATCTTCGCGCCTATGATGGCCTGCGTCACCGGCTGGTTCGACACGCATCGAAGCCTCGCGGTCTCGCTGGTTTCAGCCGGCATGGGAATGGCGCCGATGACCATGTCGCCCTTCGCGGCGTGGCTCGTGTCGATCTACGACTGGAGAACATCCCTGCAGATCATCGCCATACTCGTTGCAGTCGTGATGATCCCGGTTTCTTTCCTGGTCCGGCGTGCCCCGGCTCCGGGAAAAAGCGATGCCGCTGCCCCCGCCGACGGCGAACTTCAGTCGTCCATGTCGACGGCGCAGGTGTTGAGATCGCCCCAGTTCATCATCCTGCTGCTTACCAATTTCTTCTGCTGCGCCACCCATTCGGGCCCGATCTTCCACACCGTGAGCTATGCGGTGACCTGCGGCATCCCGATGATAGCGGCCGTTTCGATCTATAGTATCGAAGGACTGGCGGGCATGGGCGGGCGTGTCGTCTTCGGCATTCTTGGAGACCGGTTCGGCGCCAAGCAGGTTCTCGTTCTCGGCCTGCTGGTCCAGGCTTTCGGGGCGCTGGCCTATGTTTTCGCGCAGGGGCTCGGATCGTTTTATACGGTCGCCGCCCTGTTCGGCTTCATCTATGCCGGCGTCATGCCGCTCTATGCGGTGATCGCCCGTGAGAATTTCCCGATGCGGATGATGGGCACCGTGATCGGCGGAACGGCAATGGCCGGCGGTCTGGGCATGGCGACCGGCCCCTTGGCCGGAGGACTGATCTACGACACACTGGCCAGCTACACATGGCTCTATGTCGGTTCCTGGGGGATCGGGATTGGCGCCTTCCTGATCGCCTTGACCTTCAAGCCTTTTCCGAAGGGTCGGCGGGCGGTGCCGGCCCTCGACGCCGCCTGATACCCGGCGAGCAGCAGTGATCCCGACGAGGCAAAGGCAGCGCGGGATATCGGCTGCGAGGAGATGGAAGACCCAGCCGCGGGTTTTGCGACGAAGGCGCCTTGTTTTTTGAGATCTGCGTTCTCTATAGATGGGGACGGCGAGGTTTTTTCCGAATGCAAAGCAATGAGATCGCGGCTCTGGTCAATCGCGTGGCGATGGGTGATCGCAAAGCGTTCGCGTCGTTGTATAATGCGACGAGCTCGAAACTATTTTCGATCTGCCTGCGTATCTTGAAAGACAGGGCCGACGCGGAAGAAGCGCTCCAGGAAATCTATGTCAGGGTCTGGCAGCGCTCCAGGACTTTTGCCGTGGATACCGGTTCGCCCCTTGCCTGGTTGGCGGCGATCGCGCGCAACCACGCGATCGACATCCTCCGAGCCCGGAAGCCTGTCACAGAGGACCTTGACGACGCCTACGACCTTGCCGACGACGGCACGCTCGATCCCGAACAGCAGGTGGCCAATGCGGATGAAGGCCGTCGCATCGACAGGTGCATGGAGGAGCTCGACTCGGTGCATGCGCGTGCGGTTCGACGTGCCTATGTGGAAGGTTTGAGTTATCTTGAACTGGCGGAAGAATTGAAGGTACCGTTGAATACGGTGCGCACGTGGCTGCGCCGGAGCCTTCTCAAATTGAGAGAGTGCATGGAGCGATGACGTCGGGCGAACAAAGTCAGGGCAGGCGGCCGCAGGACGAGATCCTGGCCGGCGAGTATGTGCTCGGCGTCCTGTCGCTCGAGGCCCGCCGCGCCGTGGAGCAGCGGATCGCCAATGACCGCGCTTTTGCCCGGATCGTCGAACGGTGGCAGGCAGACCTCGCCTCATTCAACGAAGACTACGAGGACGTGGCGCCGAGCCAGGCGATTTTCGGCCGGATCGAAACGCGGCTCTTCGGCCCCGCCCGGGTTGCTCCGTCCTCATGGGGTCTGTGGAATTCCGCGCTGTTCTGGCGACGGCTCTCATTTGCCACGACGGCGGTTGCGGTGGCTGCCGTCGTCTATGCATCGGGCGTGATCCCACGTCCGCAGGGATATGCGCCGCTGGTGGCGGAATTGTCCTCGACCGATAGCCAGATCAACCTGCTTGCCTCCTACGATGCTGGAAACGGGCGTTTGCGGATCGTACCGGTCGCGGCCGGCGGACGCGAAGAGAAGTCGCTGGAGCTCTGGCTGGTGCCCGGAAGCGGCAAAACGCTGTCTCTCGGCGTCTTCGAGCCGGATCAGGCAGGAGAGCTCGTGATACCTGCCGATCTGCGTCGCAACCTGACCGAGGGCGCGACGCTTGCCGTCAGCCTCGAACCGCTCGGCGGCTCGCCGACCGGCGTAGCGACCGGTCCTGTCATTGCAAGCGGCGCCGTGCGTAGACCCTGACGCCGAAGCTGAAGATCACGCCGCAGTCTCGCCGATATCCCAATAGAGCCCGGCCATCATCGCCAGCCCCTCGCGGACGATCGAGATCGGCAGGTGTTCGTTCGGCGCGTGCTGCAGGCAGCCCGGATAGGAATGCGGGATCCAGATGGTCGGGAGGCCGAGCAGATCCGAGAAAATGTTGTTCGGCAGCGAGCCGCCGAGATTGGGCAGGATCGCCGGCGGCGCGCCGACGGTTTTTTCAATCGAAGCGGCAACGCGTCTGACCCATGGATGATCTGGATCGAGACGGCTGGCGGGGAAACTCGCGTCCGTCGGATCCTTGACCACGACGCGGTCGTAACCTGCATCCTTCAGCGCCTTGTGGACGGCCGGGACGACCGCATCCGGATCGACGCCGACCGGGAAACGAAGCTGCATGCGGGCGCGGGCCTTTGGCGGGATGGCATAGAGCGGCTGGGCGAGGTTGCCGCATTCCATTTCCATGACCTCGAAAGAACTCCAGGCAAACACCTTCTCCTCCGGCGTCAGGCCCGGCTCGCCCCACCAGGGCTCGATCGGCGGATCGCCGGCGGCGGGCGTGATGTGGCAGTGCTTCAGTGCTGCACGGACGTTTTCCGGAATCGAGCCCGGCGTCATCTCGGGCACCTTGATCTGGCCGGTACGGCCTACGAGTGCGGTGATCGCATGGCAGAGTTCGATGCCGGGATTGGAGAGGATGCCGCCCCAGTTGCCGGAATGCTGAAAACTTTCGCGGGCGTCGATCTCCAGATGGAAGGACATGCCGCCGCGGGCGCCGAGGAAGATGGTCGGGCGGTCGAGCGCGAGGCGCGGGCCGTCGGAGGCGATGAAGACGTCCGCCTTCAGCTCGTCCCGATGCGCCGCGCACATTTCCTCGAGTCCCAGCGATCCGGACTCTTCGCCCATCTCGATCAGATATTTGAGGTTGAAGCCGAGCGAACCCCTTGTCGCGAGCAGCGCCTCGACCGCGGCGAGGTTCACCGCGTGCTGGCCCTTGTTGTCGGCGGTGCCGCGGCCATACCAGGCGCCGTTCCTCTCGGTCATCTCGAAGGGCGAGAGGCCTGTCTCCCATTGGCCGTCAAGGCCGGCGACGACATCGCCGTGGCCGTATTGCAGGACGGTGGTGAAGCGCGGGTCCTCGATGCGTTCGGCGAGCAGAAACGGGCCAGGTGCCGTGTCGTTCTCGTAGATTTTGGTGGTGAAGCCGAGCCGTTCGAAAAAGGGCCGCATGTCCTCGGTGACGTAGCGCCAGAGGTCCGGCTTGTTGGCCGCGACGCGGCTCGCGGACGGGATCGCCACGCGCCGGCGCAAGGTTTCTTCGAAGGAACCGTCATCGAGATAGCCGAGGGCGTTGTCTATCGTTGCTTGGCGGGAGACGGTCGTCATGGAGCATCCTTGAAATTAGGCCATCTTGACCTGTGCAGCTGGCGGAAAGACCGTCGCGTTCGACAGATCAAGATCGAAATGACAGCGGAACATGCCGCCGCTCTCGGTCGCTTTCTGCGGCGGCGAGGTGTTGCGGCAAATCTCCTGCGCGAACGGACAGCGGGTGTGGAAACGGCAGCCGGAGGGCGGGAAGGCCGGGTTCGGCAGCTCGCCGGCAATCGGGTGCAGCGAGCGGTCGCTGGTATCCATGTCCGGTGCGGCATCGATCAGCAGGCGGGTATAGGGATGGCGCGGCTTGCGGAACAGCTCTTCCGACGTCGCCTCCTCGACCAGTTCGCCGAGATACATGACGCCGATCCGGTCGGCCATGATGCGCACGACCGAGAGATTGTGGGTGATGAACAGGCTGGTGAGATGGAGGTTTTTCTGCAGGTCGCGCAGCAGATTGAGGATCTGCGCCTGCACCGAGACGTCGAGCGCCGAAGTCGGCTCGTCGAGAACCAGGAAGTCCGGTTCTCCGGCAAGCGCCCGGGCGATGCAGATACGCTGCCGCTGGCCGCCTGAAAATTCCTGCGGGTATTTTTCCGCGTCCGCTGCGGAAAGACCGACCTGGACCAGCAGTTCGTCGACGCGGGCGCGGATCGCGGCGCGGCCCTGGCGGAGCTTATGGACCCGGATCGGCTCGGCGATGATGTCCTCGATCGTCCAGCGACCATTGAGAGAGGAATAGGGATCCTGGAAGATCATCTGCAGGCGCGGCTTGTTGCCGGATGCATTCGGCGGAAAGCTGATCTCGCCGGATGTGGGCGCCATCAGGCCGGAGACGAGGCGCGCCAGCGTGGACTTGCCGCAGCCGCTTTCGCCGACCAGGCCCATGGTCTCGCCATGGCGGACGGTGAGGCTGACGTCGCTGACGGCCTTGGTGCCGCCACTCTCGCTCTTCTTCAGCCGTTCGATAAGGCTCTGGTTGCGGCGGTAGACCTTGCTGACGTGATTGAGGACGAGGAAATCGGAAGCGCTCATGCGGGCACCCTTTCCAGCGGATGGAAACAGGAAAAGGCGGAGCTTTCCTGGCGATAGAGCGGCGGTATCGTCGCGCGACAGTCACCCTCCGCCCTGAAGCAGCGCGGGTTGAAGGCGCAGCCGGGTGGAACCGCACCAAGTCCCGGCATGGCACCGGGGATCTGGTCGAGCCGCATCTCGCCCGTGGCCGACGGCATCGGCGTCGCCCGGATCAGGCCGCGCGTATAAGGATGTCTAGGGGCATTGAACAACTCGCCGACCGGGCCGATCTCGGCGACGCGTCCGGCATAAAGCACGGCGACGCGATCGGCCATCTTGGCGATGACGCCAAGGTCGTGGGTGATCAGCATCATGCTGACATTGCTTTCGCGGTGCAGGTCGCGCAGCAGTTCGAGGATATGGGCCTGGACGGAGACGTCGAGGGCCGTGGTCGGCTCGTCGGCGATGACCAGAACCGGGTCGGCGCAGAGCGCCAGAGCGATCACCACGCGCTGGCGCATGCCGCCGGAAAGCTGGTGCGGATAACGTTTGAACTGGACGTCCGGATTGGGCAGGCCGACGCGGTCGAGCCAGTCGTGCGCCCTCTTTTTCGTCTGGTTGCCACCAAGCTTCAGATGCGCCTGGATGGTGTCGCAGAGCTGCTGGCCGATCGTGATCACCGGGTTGAGGCTGGTCATCGGGTCCTGGAAAACGAAACCGATCCGCCCGCCGCGCACGCCGCGCATCGCCTTTGGGGACAATTGGTCGAGCCGTTCCCCGGCAAGGGTGATGGTGCCGCCGGTGCGTTTCAGCGGCGGCACGAGAAGGTCGATGATCGCAGCGCCGGTGATCGACTTGCCGGCGCCGGATTCGCCGACGATGCCGAGCACTTCGCCCGGATTGACGAAAAAGGAGACCTTGTCGAGCGCGGTGACCAGCCGCCCTTCGCGATTGATGGTGACGGTGAGGTCGCGGACGTCGAGGAGGGGAGCGGTTGCGTTGATCATGAGCGGCCCCGCAGGCGCGGATTGTAAACATCGCGCAGATGGTCGCCGAGGATGTTCACCGAAACGACGAAGAGGACGAGGATCAGGCAGGGCCAGACCGAGATCCACCATTCGCCCGACTGCAGGAAATTGTTGCCGTTGCGGATCAGCGTGCCGAGCGACGGCGAGGTGACCGGAATGCCGATGCCGAGGAAGCTCAAGGTCGCCTCGGTGATGATGGCGATGCCGAGATTGATGGTGGCGATGACCAGAACCGGGGCCATGACGTTCGGCAGGATATGCAGGACGATGATCGCGACATTGCTGCGACCGGTGATGCGGGCGGCGGAGACATAGTCCTGGTCGCGCTCGATCATCACGGAGGAGCGGATGGTGCGGGCATACTGGACCCAGAAGGCGATGCCGATGGACATCACGACGATCGCGATTGCGGTGCCGACGCTGCGTTCGGTGCCGAGTGCCGCACGGGCCGCACCGTCGATGATCATCGCGAGCAGCAGGGCCGGATAGGCAAGCTGCACGTCCGCGACGCGCATGATGAAGGCATCCACCTTGCCGCCGACGAAACCGGCGATCAGGCCGAGGCTGCCGCCGAGGACGAGGCCGATGGTGACCGACAGGAAGCCGACGATGATCGAGGTGCGCATGCCATAAGCCATGGCGGTGATCAGGTTGCGGCCCTGGTCATCGGTGCCGAGCGGGAAATCCGGAGAACCGTCCGCCATCCATGCCGGCGGAATGAAACTGTCCAGCACCGACATGCCGGAAAATTCGAACGGGTTCAGCGAGAACAGCGGCACGACGAAGGCGTAGACCAGCAGCGCGAAGATCACCATGGCACACAACGTGGCGCCGGGCGCCTTGCCCATGGCACGCAAAAGCTTGGCGCCTCTGCTGCGGCGAGCTGGGCCGGCTGCCGGGATGTTGACGACTGGCGTCATGATTGCCTCCTCAACACACGGGCGTCGATCAGCGGATAAAGCAGTTCGACGATCAGATTGATGACCATGAAGACCAGCCCGACGAAGATGAGATAGATGGCGATGACCGGAATGTCTGCGCCCTGGATCGATTGCAGGAACAGCGAGCCAAGGCCCGGCCAGGCGAAGACGTTTTCGGTCACCACGGAGAAGGCGATGATGTTGCCGAGCTGCAGGCCGAGCATGGTGATGACCGGCAGCAGCGTGTTCTTGATCGCATAGACATACCAGATGCGCGCTTCCGACAGGCCGCGGGCGCGGGCAAAACGGATGTGCTCGCTCTGGCCAACTTCCATCAGCTGGGTGCGCAGCATGCGGATGATGAAGGCGACCTGGAAGGTGGAAAGCGTCGCTGCCGGCAGGAGGATCGCCCGCCAGCCGGAGACGGTGAGGAGCCCGGTCTTCCAGAAGCCGAGATCGACCACCGTGCCGCGCCCGAACGACGGGAGCAGGCCGAGCTGGACGGAAAATACCGCGATCAGCAGGATGCCCACGACGAAGTTCGGAAGCGTGATGCCGGCGGTCGAGATCAGCATGATGAAGCGGCCGAACAGCGAATTCGGGTTGACGCCGCAATAGATGCCGGCCGGTACGCCGACCACGATGGTGATCAGCAGGCTGACGAAGGCGAGCTCGACGGTCGCCGGCAGGCGTTCGGCGATCAGGTTGGCGACCGGGTCCTGGGTGCGATAGGAGAAGCCGAAATCGCCCTGCAGCATGTTGCCGATGAAATGCAGGAAGCGCGTCCAGAGGGGCTGGTCGAGGCCGAGCTTGGCGATCAGTTCCAGCCGCTCGTTGACGGTCGCGTCGGCGGAGAGGAGGGCCGCCAGCGGGTCGCCGATATTGGCGACCAGCAGGAAGGCGATGAAGCTGATCACCAGCAGGACGATGATCGTCTGCACGATCCGTGACGCGGCATAATTCAGCACGACAAATTCCTTAGCAGCAGCTATCCCCGAGCCGGTCGAGGAAGATGGCGCATTTCTCGAGCTCGGAAATCGCAACCGATTCGTCCGGCTGATGGGCGTCGGCGATATCTCCCGGACCGATGACGACCGAGGGGACGCCGGCGATCTGGAAGATGCCCGCTTCCGTGCCATAGGAAACATAGCGGGGTTCGGTGCGGCCGAGAAGCGCCAACAGTTCCGCATCGAGCGTCGGGTCGTTATTGGGCTTGAGGCCCGGGATGCTGGCCTGGACGTCGAAGACGATGCCGCAGGACGGATCGATCGCCTTCATGGCCGGTTCGAGCCTTTCGGCCGCAAAACGCTTCATGTGGTCCAGAACCTCATAGGTGTTCTGACCCGGGATGAGGCGCATTTCCCAGAAGAACTCGCAGTTTTCCGAGACGATATTGCCATGCAGGCCGCCCCTGATGACGGTGACCTGGGTGGTCGAATAGGGCGGGTCGAGCCCTTCGAACTGAGGGCCGTTCCGCATGTCCTCGCGGATGCGGTTGATTTCGGCGATCATGTCGCCGGCGACCATGACGGCGTTGACATAGCGGTCCGGCTGGGAGGAATGGCCGGGCTTGCCCTTGATGCGGCACCAGCCGATCAGGCCGCCCTTGTGGGCCGCGATCATGTCCATGCTGGT
This sequence comes from Neorhizobium sp. T25_27, assembly GCF_002968565.1. Lineage (NCBI taxonomy): Bacteria > Pseudomonadati > Pseudomonadota > Alphaproteobacteria > Hyphomicrobiales > Rhizobiaceae > Neorhizobium > Neorhizobium sp. T25_27. Next base: position 86,458 of record NZ_PVBJ01000016.1, on the reverse strand, counting down.
TGCTTCACCGATGACGGCAAGCCGCGGCTTCAGGTCGCTCTGGCCCACCCATTCGGCCATCGAGCCGACGCCGGTGCAGCCGACCTCCTCGTCGTAGGAAAAGGCGAGGTGGACAGGCTTCTTGAGGTTCTTGGCGGCAATGCCCGGCACGGCTGCAAGGCAGCAGGCAAGAAAGCCCTTCATGTCGGTGGCGCCGCGACCGATCAGGCGGCCGTTCGCTTCCCTGAGCGTCCACGGATCGCCGGTCCATGCCTGGCCTTCGGTCGGCACCACATCCGTATGGCCGCTGAAAATGATGCCGCCGGGCGCTTCCGGGCCGATCGTGATCAGCGCGTTTGCCTTGTCGCCCTCGGGATTGGCAAAGCGCCGGACACGCCCGCCGAAAGGGGCGGTCTGGGCTTCGACGTATTCGAGCAGGTCGAGGTTCGAAACGGCGCTGACCGTGGGATAAGACACGAGGCTGGCAAGCTGCCTCGTTATATCGGATGCAATGGTCATTACTTCACCGTGAAATAACGCAGCGGATAGGCAAGGTCGGCCGGCTGGACGACGGTGACGTTGTCCTTGACGCCCCAGAGAATGTTCAACTGGTGGAGCGGAATGAAGGCGGCATCTGCCTTCATGAGCTTGAAGGCCTGGGTGATATAGCCGGTGCGCTTGGCCTGGTCGGTCTCCTTGCCGATCAGGTCGATCAGCTTGTCGACTTTTGGATTGGAATAGCCGCCGATATTGAAGGCGCCGAGGCCGCTCTTGGGATCGCGGGTGGCGGCGATCGAGGTCAGGAAGATGTGCGCGTCATAGGTGGCCGGCGAATAACCGAGCATCGCCATGCTGGTATTGTATTCCGGCGGGTTGACCTGGGTCGCCCACTTGGCGGTCGGCTGGGCGCGCGGATCGACCTTGATGTTGATGCGGGCAAGCGAGGCGGCGACAGCAAGGCAGGTCGCTTCGTCGTTCATGAAACGGTCGCTGGTGCAATCGAGCGTGACGGAGAAGCCGTTTTCGTAGCCGGCTTCCTTCATCAGCGCCTTGGCCTTGTCGACGTCGGGCTTTACCGGCGCGCCGAGGGCTGCGTCGAAACCGTTGACCTCCTTGCCGATCGGCAGGCCGACCGGGACAGAGAAGTTGCGCATGATGCGCTTCTGGATCGCGCCGGTATCGATCGCCAGTTCCATGGCCTGGCGGACCTTCAGGTCCTTGAAGGGATTCTTGGTCTTTTCGCTGCCGAAGATCAGGCTGTCGCGGGCGACATCGGGCTGGATGTAGATGGTGCGAAGGTCGGGCCCCGCCTGCATGTGCAGCTTCGCGTCGTTCTCGATGCGCTCGGCATCCTGCGGCGGCACGCCGTCGATCATGTCGACTTCGCCGGAGATGAGGGCGGATACGCGGGTCGACGGGTTGGGGATCACGAAGAACGTCGCGTTGTCGACATTGCCGGTCTTCTTGTCCCACCAGCCCGGGTTCGGCGCAAAGACCGTCTTCACGCCCGGATCCCGCTCCTTGATGACGTAGGGGCCGGTGCCCATGGCATTGCGGTTGGCAAAGGTCTCGGTGGCGTTGTTGGCGGCGCCCGGCTGAACGGTGTTGTTCGCCTCGGCCCATTCCTTGTCCATGATGTACCAGTTGGTAATCTGGTTCGGCAGGATCGGATTGATGGCGCGCGTCTTGATGCGGATCTTGTAGTCGTCGACCTTCTCGATCGAGGCGATCGAATTCAGGTTTGCCTTGATGCCGCCGGCCTGGCCGCGGGTCAGCGAGAAGATGACGTCATCGGCGGTAAAGGGGTTGCCGTTCGAAAATTTCACGTCCTTGCGGAGATTGAATTCCCAGGTCGTACCTTCCGTCTGCTTCCATTCGGTTGCCAGTGCCGGTTCGATCTTCTGCTCGGCGTTACGGCGCACAAGCGGCTCGTAGACATTGGCAAGAACTGCGAAGATCAGCGTGTTCGAAACCGCATGAGGATCGAGCGTATAGGCATCGAGCGGACCGGCGAACTTGAAATCCGCGGCCTGGGCCATGCTTCCAAGCGGAGCGGCAATCGCGGCTGCGGCGATGGTGCCCAGCAGCATCTTACGTCTGAATGCAGAAAACGGGAAAGGCATCATGATCTCCTAAGCGCGCCACGAGACAGTCGGAATACGGGACAACGATGCGGAAGATATTTTATGGTTAAAATATCTCGACGGAATGAGCTCTGGAAATGCGAGCATGCAGCGTTCCCTGTCGTTGTTTGGAGATGCCTACTTGCGAGGCTTGGGCAAACAATAGGCGAATTAAGGAAACATGCAAGCATGTTTGATCAAATGAGCGTAACTCTTTTGGATGGGTAAAACACGGGCACGTGGAAGCGTTTCCGCAGCCTTTAGCGGATCGAAATATTTCATATATTTCAGCATCTTAGTACTTGAGCGCCACCTTGGGGCGCTCAAGTCCTGGCAAACATTGGGCCGCCCTTATAAGCCGGGAAGCCGTAGCCATTGATCATCACCAGGTCGATATCGCTGGCGCGCGCGGCAATCCCTTCCGTCAGCAATGCCTCGCCTTCGAGAGCCATCGCGGCAAGCATCCTTTCGACAATCTCCCTCATGGAGAATGCGCGTGGGGTGATGCCCTTTTTGGCCCGAGCTGCTTCTATGATTGCGGTGACCTCCGGGTCGATGGTCCGCTTGCCCTCCGGATAAGCGTACCAGCCGCGGCCGGTTTTCTGGCCCAGGCGACCCGCCTCGCACAGCGTATCGGCAATCTCGACGTAGCGTGCCGAGGGATCGCGGGTCGCCGCCTGCCGTTTGCGGCGCGCCCAGGCGATTTCGAGGCCGGCCATGTCATAGACGGCGAACAGGCCCATGGGAAAACCGTAGTCTTCCAGCGCAGCGTCGACCTCGTGCGGCAAGGCGCCGTCTTCCAGCAGGAATTCGGCTTCGCGGCGATAGGCGGAAAAGATGCGGTTGCCGATGAAACCTTCGGTAACGCCGGTGACGACCGGCAGCTTGCGCAATTTCCTGGCGACCGCCAGCCCTGTCGCCAGCACGTCCGGCGCGGTCTTGGCGCAACGCACGACTTCCAGGAGGCGCATCACATGGGCGGGCGAAAAGAAATGCAGGCCAAGCACCCGTTCCGGGTGGGCGGTCGCGGCGGCGATCTCGTCCGGGTTCAGGTAGCTGGTATTGGTTGCCAGCACGGCATCCGAACGGATCACCTTGTCGAGACGCTGGAAGAGATCGGTCTTGACCGCGAGATCGTCGAACACGGCTTCGACGACGAGATCGCAAGGGACGAGATCGACATCTTCCGCGGTCACGGCAAGCCGCGCCTTCTGGGCTTCGAAGCCGGCCTGGTCGAGGCGGCCCGAGGCAACATTGCGTTCCAGCAGGCCGATGATGCGCTGGCGGCCCTTTTCAGCGGCTTCCGACGTTTGATCGAGGCCGATCACTGAATAACCGGCGCCAAGAGCGGCGACGGCGATGCCGCTGCCCATCAGGCCAAGGCCGCAGATGCCGATCCTCTCGACGGGGCGAGGTTTGACGCCTTCCAGGCCCTCGACCTTCGAGGATTCCCGCTCGGCGAAGAAGACATGGCGCAGCGCCGCAGCCTCTCGGCTGTCGCGCAACGCGAGGAAGGTGGCGCGTTCGTCCGCCAGACCTTCGGCAAGCGGGCGACCGGACGCGGTGACAAGCCGGACAGCTTCCGCGGGCGCCTTCTGGCCGCGCGCCTTGGCAAGGATCTTGGTCGAGGCTTTTTCGATTTCGGCCGGATCGGCGGCCGCGACATTCAGCTCGCCCGTGCGGCGGAGAGGTTTGCCAGCCAGCGCCGATGCCGCGGATATAGCGGCCTCGACGAGATCGCCCGCAGCTACCTCGTCGATAATCCCGAGCTTCGCGGCTTCCTCGGCCCTCACCGAACGTCCGGAGGTGATGAGATCGAGTGCTGCCGGAATGCCGATCAGGCGCGGCAGGCGTTGCGTTCCGCCGGCGCCAGGCACGATGCCGAGTTTGACTTCCGGCAGGCCGACCTGTGCAGCCGGCGAAGCCACTCGATGGTGGCAGGCAAGCGCCACTTCGAGACCGCCGCCGAGCGCTGCGCCATTGAGCGCCGCGACGACCGGCTTCGACAGGCCTTCGATCTTCTCGATGACATCAGGCAAGGTCGGCTCCATGGCCGGCTTGCCGAATTCCTTGATATCGGCGCCGCCGATGAACGTCTTTCCGGCGCCGGTGATGACGACTCTGGTCACATCGCCGGCCGTTTCGGCGTGGGCGAGCGCTTTCTCAAGCCCGCCGCGGACATCGACGGAGGTGGCGTTGACCGGCGCGTTATCGATCGTGACGACCAGAACTCCGTTGCGGGTCATGGTTGATACCGTGGCGGAAAATTCGATCGTCTTGCTCATGATTGCCTCAGGCCGGAATGACGGCGGTCGCCTGGATTTCGATCTTGGCGCGGTCTTCCACCAGTGCCACCACCTGCATGGCGGCCATGGCCGGAAAGTGCTTGCCGATGATTTCCCGGTAGACCTGGCCGATGCCCTTGAGGTTGCCGAGATACTCGGCCTTGTCGGTGAAATACCAGGTCATGGTGGTGATGTGCTCTGGTCCGGCGCCTGCCTCGGCCAGCACGGCGACGACATTCTGCAGCGTCTGCTTGACCTGGCCGACGAAATCGTCGGTTTCGAACTGGCATTGGCCGTTCCAGCCGATCTGCCCGCCGACGAAGACCTGGCGGCCGGTGGCGGCGACGCCGTTGGCGTAACCGATCGGTTTTGCCCAGCCTTCAGGCTGCAGGATGGTGTGCATTATTCTTCTCCAAATGCTGTGTCAGCGCTGAGCGCATATCGTCGGGCCAGGGTAGGGCCTTGTGGGTTTTGTGCGAGGTGGCAACCAGCCGCTGCCGGGCGGTCCAGAGCAGCCGGTCGCCGGCCCGCACCTCGTATTCGAGATCGGTGGAACTGTTGCCGATCCGCATTACTTTCACCGTGAAAGCCATCACATCGCCATGGTAGCCAGGGCTCTTGAACGCGACGTCCAGCGTCACGGTCGGCACGCCGATCTTGCGGCGGCTGATCATGTCCGGCCAGGGCGAGCCGATCGCGCCGAAAAATTCCTCGCAAACGCCGACCATGATGTTCAGATAGGAGGGGAAATAGGCGATGCCGGAAGGATCGCAATCTCCAAAATTCAATCGGCGAGAGGTCGTGTAAGCCATGATCGTCCTCAGGCCTTCAGCAGTTCGCGGGCGATGATGAGCTTCTGGACTTCGGTCGCGCCCTCATAGATGCGCAGCGCCCGGATTTCGCGGTAGAGGCTCTCGGTGATCTCGCCGCTCTTCACGCCGCGGCCGCCAAAGATCTGCACCGCCCGGTCGATGACGTTTTGGGCGTTCTCCGTCGCGACCATCTTGGCCATCGCGGCCTCCTTGGTGGTCGACAGGCCCTGCACGTCGCGGCGCCAGGCGGCCCGGTAGGTGAGGAGCGCGCCCGCATCGATCTGGGCTGCCATGTCGCCAAAAGCGGCCTGGGTGAGTTGCAGGTCGGACAGGTGATTGCCGAACATCGGCCGCGCCTTGGCATAGGCGAGCGCCTCGTCCAGCGCGCGCTTGGCAAAGCCGAGAGCGGCGGCGGCGACGGAGGCTCGGAAAATGTCCAGGGTCCGCATGGCGATCTTGAAGCCTTCACCCGGCGCGCCCAGCAGCCGCGAAGCCGGGATGCGGCAGTTCTCGAAGCGGATCGTCGCCAGCGGATGCGGGGCGATCACATCGATGCGCTCGGCGATCGAGAAGCCCGGATCGTCGGCGAACACCACGAAAGCGGAGATGCCGCGCGTGCCGGGCGCCTCGCCGGTGCGGACGAAAACGGTGTAGACGTCGGCGATGCCGCCGTTGGAGATCCAGGTCTTTTCGCCGTCGAGGATATAGTGGTCACCGTCCTTTCGGGCAGCGCAGGCCATGGCGGCGACATCCGAGCCGGCTTCCTTTTCCGATAGCGCGAAGGCGGAGATCCATTCGCCCGACTGCGCTTTCGGCAGGACGGTTTGGCGAAGCTCTTCAGAACCGGAAAGGCCGATCGCGCCGGTGCCGAGGCCCTGCATGGCGAAAGCGAAGTCGGCAAGGCCGTCATGCCAGGCAAGCGTTTCGCGGGTCAGGCAGGCGGCGCGGCTGTCGATCGGCCGGCTGCCGCCGGCGCCGGTCGCCGCGTCGAGAAGGCCGGCGTTTCCGAGCGCCTTGACGAGCGTGCGGCAGGCGCCGTCCGTGTCCGAATGGTCGATATGGCTCAGCGCACCGGAGGCGGCGAAGGCGTCCAGTTTTTCGGCGAGCGCCTTGTGGCTGTCGTCGAAGAAAGGCCAGTCGAGGAAATCGCGTGCCGGTCCCTTGAGTGTCGTGGGGTTGGCCATCAGTCGCCCTCGAAGACCGGCTTGCGCTTTTCGGCAAAAGCCTCGAAGGCACGGCGGAAATCCTTGGTCGCCATGCAGATCGCCTGGGCCTGGGCTTCGGATTCGATCATCTCTTCGATGCCCATCGCCCATTCCTGGTTCAGCATGGTCTTGGTCATCGTGTGCGCGAACCACGGACCGTCCGCCAACGAATGGGCGAGCTTGACGGCCTCGGCTTCGAGAACGTCACCAGGATGGATGGTATTGAAGAAGCCCCAGGCTTCGCCTTCGCGGGCGTTCATCGTGCGGCCGGTGAACAAAAGTTCGGCGGCGCGGCCCTGGCCGATGATGCGCGGCAGGATTCCGCAGGCGCCCATGTCGGCTCCCGCAAGGCCGACGCGGGTGAAGAGGAAGGCGGTCTTGGTTTCGGGCGTCGCCAGCCGCATGTCGGAGGCCATGGCGAGGATCGCGCCCGCGCCCATGCAGATGCCGTCGACCGCAGCCACGATCGGCTGCGGGCATTTCTTCATCGCCTTGACGAGATCGCCGGTCATGCGGGTGAAAGCGAGCAGGTCCGGCATCGCCATATGGGTCAGCGGTTCGATGATTTCGAATACGTCGCCGCCGGAGGAGAAATTGCCGCCGGCGCCGGTCAGGACGATCGAGCGGATGTCGGAGGTGTAGACGAGATCGCGAAAAAGATCGCGCAACTCCGCATAACTTTCGAAGGTCAGCGGGTTCTTGCGCTCCGGACGATTGAGGCGAATCGTCCCGACGCGACCGTTTTCGCTCACTTCCCAGAGGAAATGTTTCGGCTGGTAGTCGCGAAAACTGCGCTTCATGTCCTTCATCGCGTCACTCATGTTCGTCTCCTCTCCTTTTCATCGAACGTCTTTTCCGGGCGGCAGGACCTCTCCCGGGTCAGTCGTTGGCGGAGGGCGGCAGGAAATCCACCTCGTGCGCGGCGGAAACCTTCACGATCTCCTCCACGTCGGTCATTTCGTGCAGCTCTTCGAAAAGCTGTTGGAGCTTGCGGGCCGGGGAGACCCAGAAGAGCGCCCGGCACGGCTTGTCGGACTTGTTGAAGTAACCGTGAGGTATGCCGCGCGGCATGCGGACCAGATCTCCAGCCTTCGCCTTGACCCACTGGCCGTCGAGCTTGAGATCGAGTTCACCCTCCTGCACGAGGATGAATTCGTCCTGCGTCTGGTGGATGTGCACAGGCACGAACTGTCCCGGCAGACTGTTGGTTTCAAAGGCGAAGGTGTCGTCGCAGACCGCCTTTGGGAAATAGACCTGGCCGAGGATATTCCAGCTGGTGCCGTTATATCCGCTACCGCTCTCGGTTATGCCCTTTTCCAGTTCCATCCTGATCTCCCGGTTTTCGTTTTCTGGTTCATGCCGAGGCCGACTAGCCTGCCATGACTTCTCCCCCGGCAACTGCGATTGCCTGTCCGTTGATCGACGCTGCTCCGGGCGATGCCAGCCACAGAACCGTGTCCGCAACTTCCTCCGGCTTCACCAGCCGCCCCTGCGGATTGCTCCTGGTAAATTCCTGTCGCGCCTGTTCTTCCGTCCGTCCGGTCTTTGCGACGATCGTCTCGATCGAACGGGCGATCAGAGGCGTGTCGGTAAAGCCGGGGCAGACGGCGTTGACGGTGATGCCGGTCCTCGCAAGCTCCAGCGCCAGCGAACGGGTGAGGCCGACGACGCCATGTTTGGCGGCCACATAGGCCGAAACGTAGGCATAACCGATGAGCCCCGCAGTCGAGGCGATGTTGATGATGCGGGCGCCCGCGCCAAAGGCCTTGAGATCCGGCAGCACGGCCTGGGTCACCAGGAACACGCCGGTCAGATCGACCGACATGACCCGATTCCACATCTCCAGCGAGGTCTTTTCGAAGGGCGCGCTTGGGCCTTCGCCGGCATTGTTGACGAGGATATCGACAGGACCGAACGAGGCTCGCGCCGTCTTCAGGCCATTGTCGATGGCCATCTCGTCGGTGACGTCGAAACCGTCCGCGACGCAGGCCTTGTCCCTGCCAAGCGCGGCGGCGAGCGCCTCCAGAGGCTCGGCACGCCGGCCGGCGAGGGTCACCCGCGCGCCGGCTTCCACCAGCGCCGTCGCGATCGCCTCGCCGATGCCCGAGCCCGCACCGGTGACGAGGGCGTGACGGTTGGCAAGGCTGGCACTGGCAAGACTGGCAAAGGGCGCTTCGTTCATGACGCGATCCTTATTTCGCCGCCGCCGGGCCGACGGCCGGAGGGGCAACGGCGGCCGCAGCACGCGCGAGGTTCGTTTCGTACTGCGCCTTGCCGGAATAATACTGTTTCGGCCAGGGAATGTCCGTCAAGCCGATCTTGGCCGCCTCGTGAAGAACCCAGGCCGGATCCGCGAGATGCGGGCGGGCGACGGCGCAGAGATCGGCGCGGCCGGCGGCAATGATCGAGTTCGCATGATCGGCCTCCGAAATCGCGCCGACGGCAATGGTCGGGATACCGATCTCGTTGCGAATCTTGTCGGAGAAGGGCGTCTGGAAGAGGCGGCCATAGACCGGCTTTTCTTCCTTCCACACCTGCCCGGACGAGCAGTCGATCAGGTCAGCACCGGCATCCTTGAACATCTGCGCGTAGATCGCCGCGTCTTCCGGCGTGTTTCCGCCTTCGAACCAGTCATGGCAGGAGAGACGCACGGAAATCGGCCTGTTTGCCGGCCAGACCTCGCGGACCGCCTTGAAGACTTCCAGCGGATAACGCGCGCGGTTTTCGTGGCTGCCGCCGTATTCGTCTGTGCGGATGTTGGTGAGCGGCGAAAGGAAACTCGACAGAAGATAACCGTGGGCGCAGTGCAGCTCCAGCCAGTCGGCACCGGCTTCTGCCGCATATCGGGCCGCCCGGACGTGGTCGGCCGTCACCCGATCCATGTCGGCGCGGTCCATTTCCTTCGGAACCTGGCTGGTCTTGAGGTAGGGGAGTGCCGAAGCCGAGATCAGCGGCCAGCCGCCCTCCTCGACCGGCTGATCGATGCCTTCCCAGGCGATCTTGGTCGAACCCTTGCGGCCGGCGTGTCCCAGCTGGATGCCGACCTTGGCGGCGGAATTGTCATGCACGAAGGTGACGAAGCGTTTCCAGGCTGCCGCCTGCTGCTCGTTCCAGAGGCCGAGGCAGCCGGGAGTGATCCGGGCGTCGGGCGAGACGCAGGTCATTTCCCCAAACACGAGGCCGGCGCCGCCGAGCGCACGGGAGCCGAGGTGGACCAGATGGAAATCGTCCAGCAGCCCGTCCTTGGCGGAGTACATGGCCATCGGCGACATGACGATACGGTTCGGCAGATGGGTTTCGCGCAGCGAATAGGGCGTGAACATCGGCGGCAGGGTGCGGCCGTTGCCGGTCACCTCGATGCCGTTTTTCCCGGCGAACCAGCGCTCGTAACCTTCCAGCCATTTGGGGTCGCGCAGCCGGAGATTCTCGTGGCTGATGCGCTGCGAGCGGGTCAGCATCGAATACATGAACTGTTCGGGCTCCAGCGTATCGGCATAACGCTGGCCGACCACTTCGAACCATTCCATGGCGTTGCGGGCGGCATTCTGGATGCGTGCGACATCGACGCGGCGGATTTCCTCGTAGGTTTCGAGGACTTCCGGGATCTTGTCCTTGGAATGGCCGAGCTTGTTGAACTGGTTGCTGAGCTCGATCGCATCGTCGATGGCGAGCTTGGTGCCGGAGCCGATGGCGAAATGGGCGGTATGGGCGGCGTCGCCCATCAGCACGACATGCGAGTTGCCGTTGAAATGGCTCCACTTGCCGCAGATCAGGCGGTTGAAGTTGAGCCAAGCGCTGCCGCGCAGATGCCGGGCATTGGTCATCAGTTCGGAGCCTTCGAGGACTTCCGAGAAGAGGTCCTGGCAGAAATCGATCGAGTTCTGCTGGTCCATCTGGCCGAGGCCGTGCTTTTCGTAAGCCTCTTCCGTGGTTTCGACGATGAAGGTCGAGGTCTTGTCGTCGAACTTGTAGATATGCGCCTGGAACCAGCCGTGGTCCGTCTTGCGGAAGTCGAAGGTGAAGGCGTCGAAGAGCTTGTTGGTGCCGAGCCAGATATAGCGGTTCGGGCGCACGACGAGATCCGGTTCGAAGACCTCCGGATAACGGTTGCGGATCTTCGAGTTGAAGCCGTCCGACGCAATGATCAGGTCCGCATCAGGATAATCGACATCGCCATTGGAATCGGTTTCAAAAACAAGCTCGACGCCGAGCGCCTCGCAGCGGCGCTGCAGGATGTTCAAGAGCTTCTTGCGGCCGATGCCGACGAAGCCGTGGCCGGAGGTGCGCTGGCGCGTGCCCTTGAACAGCAGCTCGATATCGTCCCAGTGGTTGAAGGCGTCCTCGATTTCGGCCGCACTTTCCGGGTCCCAGGCCTTCATCGACACCATGGTGGCGTCGGAGAAGACCACGCCCCAGCCGAACGTGTCGTAAGGCTTGTTGCGTTCGACGACGGAAATGGAATGCTCGGGATGCAGCTTCTTCATCAGGAGCGCGAAATAGAGACCGGCCGGGCCGCCACCGATACAGACGATGCGCATATCCAAGTCCTCCTGACGTTCAGTCGCTCATTATTTTAAGTTTAAACTATATGGCGTTTGATCGACCCGTCAAGCGGATTTGCGGCGGTTCCGGCAGTTTTCGTCCGGGATCAACCAAATAATATGCATCAGCATATATATTGATGGCTGTCGCTCGCCTCTCTGTCTTGCACGATGTTCGGTCACGGCAGTACTTGCTGTTCTGCCGGCATTTGTGAATTGACAAATGGCGGCTGCCGAAAATATGCTTTTGCAAATGATTATGGATTGAAGCCGATAAGGCGAAGGGGAAGTGCCATGGCCGAGCGATCTTTTGCGCGCGAAGTCGAGGATCTCAAGCTTGGAGAAGGCGAGATTTTTCGTGGGGAAGGCATTCTGGCCATCACCAAGGCGCTGCTGCAATCCGGCGTTTCCTATGTCGGCGGTTACCAGGGCTCTCCGATCTCGCATCTGATGGATGTGCTCGCCGACGCCAAGGACATCATGGAGGATCTGGGGGTCCATTTCGAGACCTCGGCCTCGGAAGCGGCAGCGGCGGCGATGTTGTCTGCCTCGGTGATGTATCCGGTGCGCGGTGCCGTGACATGGAAATCGACGGCCGGCACCAATGTCGCCTCGGATGCGCTCTCCAATCTTTCATCCGGCGGCGTCAATGGCGGCGCGTTGATCATCCTCGGCGAGGATTTCGGCGAAGGTTCTTCGATCATGCAGGAACGCAGCCATGCGTTCGCGATGAAGTCGCAGATGTGGCTTCTCGACCCGCGCCCCAATCTGCCGTCGATGGTCCAGGCGGTCGAGGATGGCTTCCAGCTATCGGAGGCGTCGAATACGCCGGTCATGCTGGAGGTGCGCATCCGCGCCTGTCACGTGCATGGTCAATTCGTCGCCAAGGATAACCAGCGGCCTAAGTTCACGCTCCGCGAGGCGCTGGAAAACCCGGTCCGTGACGTCAACCGCATCGTCCTGCCGCCGGCGAATTTCGGGCAAGAGAAAGACAAGCTGGAGCGCCGCTGGCCGGCTGCCGTCAACTTCATCAAGGAGAAGAAGCTCAACGAGCATTTCGGCCCCGAAGAAGGCGAGATCGGCATCATCACGCTTGGCGGTCTCTATAACGGCGTCATGCGCGGCCTGCAGCAGCTTGGCCTAGCGGATGTCTACGGCAATTCGTCGGTGCCGATCTATGTGATGAACGTCGCCTACCCGACGATCGATGACGAGGTGGTCGAATTCTGTCTCGGCAAGAAGGCCGTGATCATGGTGGAAGAGGGCGCGCCGGAATATGTCGAGCAGTCGCTCCACACGCTGATGCGCCGCCGCGACATCCAGACTCGCCTGCACGGCAAGGACATTCTCCCGCTCGGCGGCGAATATACCGCGCCCGTGATGATGAAGGGGTTGAAGACCTTCATCGAGATGTACGATCGGCTGCTTCTCGGCAACCAGCCGCCGGTGCCGGATCCGAGCGATGTCCTCAACGATCCGAAGGTAAAGGCGCTGGCCGAAGTCGTGCCGCAGCGTCCCGCCGGCTTCTGCACCGGCTGTCCGGAGCGGCCGATCTTTGCGGCCATGAAACTGGTCGAAAAGGAGCTCGGCGAACACCACGTCTCGGCTGATATCGGCTGTCACCTGTTCTCGATCCTGCCGCCCTTCAATATCGGCGGCACGACGATGGGCTACGGTCTCGGCCCGGCTTCCGCTTCTGCCTTCAACGTCGAGGCGGACAAGCGCTCGATCGCGGTCATGGGCGACGGTGGCTTCTGGCACAACGGCCTTGCGACCTCGGTTGGTAATGCGGTGTTCAACAAGCAGGACGGCGTCATCCTCGTCGTCGACAATTTCTATTCGGCGGCGACCGGCGGCCAAGACATCCTGTCGTCGCGGGCCGTCAATCCGAACCGCAAGACTAACAACTCGATCGTCAACGCGGTAAAGGGCATCGGCGCCACCTGGGTGCGCCAGATCGATCGCACCTATGACGTCGCCAAGATGCGCGACACCCTGAAGGAAGCGCTGACCGCCAAGGAGAAAGGCCCGAAGATCATCGTCGCTTCCTCCGAATGCATGCTGAACAAGCAGCGCCGCGTAAAGCCGCTCTTCAACCAGGCGGTCAAGGACGGCAAGCGGATGGTGAAGGAGCGTTTCGGGGTGGACGAGGACGTCTGCACCGGCGATCACGCCTGCATCCGGCTTTCCGGGTGCCCGTCGCTTTCCGTCAAGCACACGGACGATCCGCTGAAGGACGATCCGGTCGCGGCGATCGACAACAGCTGCGTCGGCTGCGGCAATTGCGGCGAGGTTTCGGAAGCCGCCGTTCTCTGTCCTTCGTTCTATCGCGCCGATATCATTCACAATCCGACCGGCTGGGACAAGTTCCTGTCCAAATTCCGCGCTTCGGCAATCGGCTGGCTGCAGGCCCGCCGTGCCGCCGGCCGCGTCGTTTTCGCGGAGGTTTGACCGATGAATGAGACCGTGAACCTCAAGGCGCTCCACGCTTCCGACAAGCCGCTGACACTGGCGATCATGGCCATGGGCGGCCAGGGCGGCGGCGTGCTGGCCGACTGGATCGTCGGCCTTGCCGAGGAGCAGGGCTGGATGGCGCAGTCGACCTCGGTGCCGGGCGTTGCCCAGCGGACCGGCGCGACGATCTATTATATCGAGATGCTGCCCGCCCGCGATGGCGTATCGCCGATCTTCTCTCTGATGCCGACGCCGGGCGATGTGGATGTCGTGCTGGCCGCCGAACTGATGGAAGCCGGACGCTCCGTACTGCGCGGTCTGGTGACGCCGGACAAGACCACGCTGATCGCCTCGACGCATCGTTCCTTCGCGGTCGGCGAGAAGGAGAAGCCGGGCGACGGCATCGGCGATCCGACCGTGGTGGTCGGCGCGACCGATTTCGCCGCCAGGCGCACCATTGCCTTCGACATGGATACGCTTGCCACGAAAAACGGCAGCGTGATTTCCGCCTCGATGTTCGGCGCGCTTGCAGCGGCCGATGTGCTGCCTTTCCCGAAGGAAGCCTTCGAGGCGACCATTCGCGGCGGCGGCAAGGGCGTTGAGCCCAGCCTCAGGGCCTTCAATGCCGCCTATGAGCGGGCGAAAACCAAGCCGCGCGACGAAGTGGTCGCGATGGCGCCGAAGCGTTTCGACGTGATGCCTGAAACCGCCGGCCATCCGGATCTCGACCGGCTGGTGCACCGCCTGCGCGCAGAATTTCCGGAGATCGCATGGCCGCTGCTGTTTGCAGGCGTCAAGAAGCTCACGGATTTCCAGGATCCGGCCTATGCCAGCGAATATCTTGATCGGGTTGGCAAACTTCATGCCCTCGACCGTGCCAATGGCGGCGAGGATCGCGACTTTGCCTTCACTGTCCAGTCCGCGAAATACGTCGCCGTCGCCATGGCTTATGATGACGTGATCCGCGTCGCCGACCTGAAAACCCGTGGCACCCGGTTCGACCGCGTCGCCAAGGAAGTCGGCGTGAAGCAGGACCAGATCCTCTACATGACCGAATACATGCATCCGCGCATGGAAGAGGTCGTCGGGACCATGCCGAAGCGGCTCGGTCTCTGGGTCGAAAACCGCCCGAAGGTCTTCGCCTGGCTCGACCGCCGCATCAACAAGGGCCGCCGGGTGCAGACCGGCACGCTGTTCTGGTTCCTGACGCTCTACACGTTGGCAGCCTTGCGCCGCACGCGTCGCGGCACGCTGCGTCACGCACGCGAAACCGAGCATCGCGAAGCCTGGCTCGACGCGGCGACCTCGCTGCTCCCGCGGAACTATGATCTCGCGGTGGAAGTGATCAACAATCGCCGGCTGGTGAAGGGTTATTCCGATACCCATGCACGCGGGCTCTCGAAATTCGACCGGGTGATGTCGGCGTTGACGACGCTTAGAGATCGGGAAGACGGCGCGGCCTGGATGAAACGCCTGCGTCAGGCGGCCCTTCTGGACGAAAGCGGCATTGCTCTCGACGGTGCGTTGAAGACGGTCTCGACGCTTTAGGTTTTAAGCATAAAGACACATTATAGCCGCGATCCCGTTGCTTTTGCTGCGCATCTGACCAAACTCTAGATGCGTAATTTTTCCAGCACCGGCAGCCCACATGGAATCAACGGTTCGTCAGCCAAGTCGCTTTCGAGACATCCTTGAGACGTACCGTCCTTACCTCATCGCCCTGGCGGCGCTGGCGGTTTTCGCGTTCACGACGTTTGCCATCTACAACCTCACCAACGAGGTCAACTATGATGACGTCATCGAGGCGCTCGGCAATACGCGCTGGTCTTCGATCGGCCTTGCGGTTTTCTTCACGGCATTGAGTTTCGCGGCGCTGGTCGGATACGACATCAACGCGATCACCTATATTGGCCGGACGCTGCCTTTCGTGCCTGTGGCGATAACCGCCTTCAGCGCCTATGCGGTCGGCAATACGGCCGGTTTCGGAGCCCTCAGCGGCGGAGCGATCCGGTTCCGCGCCTATTCGCGCCTTGGGCTTTCGCCCGACGATATCGGCCGTGTCATTGCGTTCGTAACGCTCGCCTTCGGCATCGGGCTTCTGGCAGTCACCGCGCTCGCGTCGCTGGTCACGGCGCCGAGGATAGGAGCAATCCTCGATATCGACGGCATCTGGGTTCGCGCCGGCGCGATCGTGATCATCCTCGTGCTCATCGCTCTTTTGATCCTCGGGCGAGGCGGACGGACGGTATCCGTCGGACGCTTGAGCATCCGCCTGCCGGACAGCCGCACGTCCTCGCAGCAATTCCTGATCACGGCGCTTGATGTCGCCGCCTCCGCCTCGGTCCTCTACGTGCTTCTGCCGCAGACGGAAATCGGCTGGCCGTCCTTCCTGGCGATCTATGCGACCGCCGTCGGCCTCGGTGTCCTCAGCCATGTGCCGGCCGGTCTCGGAGTCTTCGAGACGGTGATCGTCGCGGCGCTCGGCAATACGGTCAGCCTCGATGAAGTGCTCGGCAGCCTCGTCCTGTATCGCGTCATCTATCATGTCCTGCCGCTGCTCATCGCAACGCTGGTGGTGATCGGCGTCGAAATTCGCCAACTTGCCCATCACCCCATTGCATCGACGCTTCGGAAGCTTGAATTCCGACTGGCGCCGCCGCTTCTGGCGACCTTTTCCATGATCGCCGGCGCAATGCTGATCTTCTCGAGCGTGACGCCGACGCCGGATTCCGACATCAATTTTCTTGGCAACTACCTGCCGCTGCCGGTGTTCGAAGGTGCGCATTTCCTTTCCAGCATCCTCGGCCTCCTGCTGTTCGTCGCGGCGCGCGGCATCGGCCAGCGGCTGGACGGGGCGTGGTGGACCGCCATGATCTGCACCTCTCTGGCGCTGGTTTTCGCCTTCATGCGGGCGATCGCGCTTTTCGAGGCGATGTTCCTGATCATCCTGCTGGTCAGCCTGTTCCTCAGTGCCAAGCAGTTCAAACGCCGGGCGTCGCTGTTCGGTCAGGTGCTGACGCCGAGCTGGATCGCCGCCATGTTCATCGTCGTCGCCGCGGCGATCACGGTGCTGCTCTTCGTCTATCGCGAAGTGGACTACAGCCGCGAGCTCTGGTGGCAGTTCGAATTTTCCGAGGAAGCGCCGCGCGGATTGCGTGCGGTCCTCGGCCTTGCGATTTTTGCGGCGACGATCTCGGTGTTCAGCCTGTTGCGGCCGGCGGCCCGACGTTCGGCTCTGTCCACGGCGGACGATCTCGATCGGGCGATCCAGCTCGTCATGGGCCAGGACAATGCCGATGCCAACCTCGTCCGGATGGGCGACAAGCGGCTGATGTTCTCCGAGAGCGGCAATGCCTTCATCATGTACGGCATCCAGGGCCGCTCCTGGATCGCGCTTTTCGATCCGGTCGGGCCGCCGGAGGAGACAGCCGATCTGGTCTGGCGTTTCGTCGAGGAAGCCCGGGCTCGAGGCGGCCGCGCCGTGCTCTATCAGATTTCGCCCAGTCTCCTTTCGCACTGCGCCGACGCAGGCCTCAGGGCCTTCAAGCTCGGTGAATTGGCGATCGTCGACCTGTCCAGCTTCGACCTCAAGGGCGGCCGGCTGGCCGGGCTTCGTCAGGCCGTCAACAAAGGTGCGCGCGAGGGGCTGGAGTTTTCGGTCATCAAGCAGCCGGATGTGATGGCGCATATCGAAGACCTCCGGCGCGTTTCGGATGCCTGGCTCGAAGATCACAACACGCGCGAGAAGACCTTCTCGCTCGGCGCTTTCCGGGATGACTATGTCAGTGCCCAGCCGGTCGCGGTGCTCAAGAAGGAGGGTCGCATCGTCGCCTTCGCGACGCTGTCGCTCACCGATACGAAACACGAAGGCACCGTCGATCTGATGCGCTTCATGCCGGACGCGCCGAAAGGGTCCATGGATTTCCTGTTCGTGAAGATTATGGAATATCTGCGCGATGCAGGTTATGGACATTTCAATCTCGGCATGGCGCCGCTTTCCGGCATGTCCACACGCGAGGCGGCACTCGCCTGGGACAGGATCGGCAGCGTTGTTTTCGAGCACGGTGAACGGTTCTACAATTTCAAAGGGTTGAAGGCTTTCAAGTCGAAGTTTCATCCCGCCTGGGAGCCCCGTTATCTCGCTGTGGCAGGGGGCGTCAGCCCCGCCATCGTGATGATGGACGCGACGCTCCTGATCGGCGGCGGCTTGAGGGGAGTGGTTGGTAAATGATGTATCTGCGTTTTCTTGCTGTCGTGTTTGCGGCGCTGCTGTCCGGTGTGCCGATGGCGGCTGCCCAGGATCAGCAGGATTACCATACGGGCCTTATCCCGCAGCCGCGCATCCTTGTGCCGAACAATGGCAGCGAGCTCGAAGGCATCGTCTTCCTGATTTCAGGCGGGCAGGGCTGGGGGGCTCGGGAGGACACGGAGGCGCAGAAGCTGCTCGCCGCCGGTGCCGCCGTGGTTGGCATCGATTTCCCCTCCTACATCAAGTCGCTGGCCGCCGACGACGGCGACTGCATCTATATGGTTTCCGATATCGAGGACGTCTCCCAGCAGGTGCAGCGACGGATCGGCAATAGCCAATACCGCCACCCGATCGTTGCCGGCATCGGAGAGGGTGGCGCGCTGGCGCTGGCGATGATTTCCCAGAGCCCGAATGCGACGATCGAGGAGGCGATTGCCGTCGATCCGCTGGCCGGCATCCCGCTTGCCAAGCAACTCTGCACGCCGGCTTCCAAACAGAGGGTCGGCGATCGCACGGTCTATGGTTTCGACGACGGCGCCCTGCCCTCCGTCGTGACGATCATTTCCACCGCGACAGCCGATACGGCCGGGAAGGCACATGGCCTTCGCCTGAAACAGGATCATCCCGAGGTCGAACTCAGCAATTCGAGCGAGACTTCCGATGTGGCGCTCTCCCAGGCGCTTGCCGCTCGCATCGCTGCCGCGGGCCGGACCAACCAGCCGCTCGACCTGCCGCTGAACGTGCTCGAAGCCAAGCCGGCCATGAACACGATGGCGGTGATCTTTTCCGGCGATGGCGGGTGGCGAGACCTCGACAGCGAGGTGGGGGGCTATCTGCAATCCCAGGGGATCCCGACGATAGGGCTGGATTCGCTGCGGTATTTCTGGTCCGAGCGCAGCCCCCAGGCGACGGCGGACGACCTGGCGAAGATCATCGAACATTATCGCCGGCAATGGGGCGTTCAGAACGTGTTGCTGGTCGGTTATTCGTTCGGCGCCGATGTACTGCCCGCCACCTACAACCTCTTGCCGGCCGAGGACCGGGCTCGCGTCAAGCAGATCACGCTGCTCGGCCTGTCGCATGAAGTGGACTACGAGATTTCCGTGACCGGCTGGCTTGGCGTCTCGGGCGACGGCAAGGGCGGCGATCCGATGACCGATATCGTCAAGATCGATCCGAAGCTCATCCAATGCGTCTACGGCACCGATGAGGACGACGATCCCTGCCCGACCTTGAAGGACAAGGGCGTCGAAGTCGTGCCGATCGAGGGCGGGCACCATTTCGACGAAAATTACCAGGCGCTGGGCAAGCGCATCCGCGACAGCCTTCAGACACGGCTGACGAAATAGATCGATCAGATCTCGTGCTTGCGGATGTTGAGGAGGATCTTGTGAAGCGTGCCCGTGAAAGCGCGGTATTCCTCCTCGTCGATGCCGTCGAACATCCGCAGCAGTGAATCGTACATGGTCGGCCAGAAGCGCCCAAACGCGGCGCGGCCTTCCTCGGTGATCGTCACATCGCGGATGCGCATGTCCTCGGCGCGCGGCGTGCGGCGGATGTAACCCTGGTCTTCGAGGGAATCGAGGGTGCGGCTCATGGTCGACTGTTCGATGACCGCGAACACGGAAAGCTCGTTGATGGTGAGCGAAGCAGAGACGCTGAGGACCGCGAGTGTGCGCATCTTGGCGGTCGACAGATCGTATTCGCGCAGTTCCTCCGCCATGTTGGAGTTCCAGCGGGAGATGATGCGGTTCATCAGGTAGGGCGCGAAGTGGTTGAGGCCGATCTCGCCCATGGTCGGCCGATTTTCCTGATCGCCCTCCTGATGCCAGCGCAGCACCACGCCTGAAAACCGTTCTGCCATGAAATCCATGTCTCCTAGACCACGTCGTTTCAACGCAACGACGATGCGAGCAGAAAGCCGGAGCCCCCGGCAAGCCCCGGTCCCGGATGGGTCGAGGCGCCGATATGATAAAGGCCCGGCACGTGGGTGCGGTGGTTAACAGACGACTTGAAGGGCCGCCAGAGGAAAAACTGGTCGAGCCCGCAGAAGCCGCCATAGGGATCGCCGCCGACGAGGTTCATGTTCATCGCCTCCAGGTCGGCCGGCGAGTAGGCGCGTCGGGCGAGCTTGATTTCGGCAAAATTCTCGATGTGGCGGGAAAGCAGAGCCTCGACGCGGTCGGCATAAAGTTCGCGCAGCCCATCGGTCCAGCGGCCGTCGGCAGGTGCGGCGATCTCACCGGCCGCATCGCCCTTGATGACGCGCGCCGCTTCGGGAAGCTGCAGCCAGAGTATCGACTTGCCGTCCGGCGCGCGCGACGGATCGAAGCTGGCGGGCTGGCCGACGCAGACGGTCGGCTCGGCGGGCAGCAGCCCGCGTTCGCATTCGTTGGTGGCGCGCGAGACGCCGTCGAGACCGGATGTCAGGTGCAGCAGCGCCACCTTGCCGAGGTCCGGATCGCCCTTCCAGCGCGGCGGCGCGGAGAGGGCGTAGTGGATCTGCATGTTGCCCTTGCCGTAGCGATAGCGGGCGACGCCTTCCCGGATTTCAGCGGGTGCAGGCTGTGGCCAGTCCTTGAGCAGCCGGTCATAGATCTGGTTCGGCGTCGTGGAGCAGACGACGCCGGATGCGGCGTCGATCGTCTCGCCGCCTGCCATCCGCACGCCGGCAGCCTTGTTATCCGGACCGGGAAGGATACGTTCGACATCCGCGCCAGTGCGGATCGCGCCGCCTTGATCCGTGATCAGCCGTTCGAAGGCGGTGACGAGGTTAGCCGCGCCGCCCTTGACGATCGGGCAGCCGGCGAGCTCGATAGCAAAACCGATGACCTTGACCATTTCGGCCGAATAGGCGCTTTCCGGCGCCAGGCCGCAATGCAGGACCCAGGGCGCCCAGAGTGCGTGAGCGCCTTCCGACTTGTAGGTGGTTTCGAGATAACCGCGCGCTGGTGTCAGTGCATCGCCGAACCAGGCAGCGAGTTGGCGCAGGCCCTTGCCCCATCCCTGTCTTGCGACCGTTTTCAGCGTCGTGCCGGACCAGAGTGCGCCGCCGAGCAGAGAGAACAGGAAGGCCGCATCGGTGCCAAGCGCATTCATTTCCTTGTCGAACGTCTTGCCGTCGCCGGCTGCGAGGGCCTCGAGGGTTGCGATATTGCGCTTGCGGTCTTTTGAGAAGATGACGGAGGAGCCGTCCGGGCACAGCACGCCTGTCGGCAGGTCGGCATGGGCGAATTCGAGGCCGCGGGCTTCAAGATCCTTGCCGAGCGCGCCGTAGGCGGGCGAGGTCAGGAACAGCACCATGGTGGTGGCCATCACGTCGTGGATGAAGCCGGGCTCGGTGATTTCATCGGTGTGCAGGCAGCCGCCGATGCGGTCGCTGCGCTCCAGAACGAGGACCTTTTTGCCCTTCTTGCCGAGCATGGCGGCGGCGACGAGCGCGTTGATGCCGCTGCCGACGATGATGTAGTCGAAATCCGCCATGCCGCCCGTCTTCCTGCTGGATACGGAAAGGACCGGAACCTTCCGGTCCGGCCCTTCGATCGGATCAGGAGATCAGCGCAAGGGCGCGGACCGGTGAACCTGTGCCCTTGACGAGCTTCAGCGGAGCGGCAATCAGCACGGCGCCCTTCGGCGGCAGCTGATCGAGGTTCGACAGCGATGCGAGGCCATATTTGCCGGCGCCATGCATGAGGTTATGGGCCGGGAAAGGCGGGTTCATGCCGCCGGCCGAACCGGCATCGGTACCGATGGTTTCCTGGCCCCAGCCGATAATGTCCTTCGAAATCAGGTACTGGATCGCTTCGGCGGTCGGGCCGGGAGAGTGCGGGCCGTTCTCGTCCGCGTTCAGGAAGGTTTCGGTGGATCCGTTGCGCTTGTACCAGTCGGAGCGCATCAGCACCCAACTGCCGGCCTCGATCGCGCCGTGCTCGGCCTCCCATTCCTTGATGCTGTCGACGGTGAGCAGATAATCCGGGTTTTCGGCGGCTTCCCTGGAACGGTCGATGACATTGACCGGCGCCACGAAATTCTGCGGCGGGATGGTGTCGGTCGTGTTGTTCGGTTTGTCCTTGCCGGTGATCCAATGACAGGGCGCATCGAAATGAGTGCCGGTGTGTTCGCCGAGCTCCAGCCAATTCCAGGCCCAGAACGGACCGTCCTCGTTATATTCGGAGATCGTGTGGACGGCGACCTTGGGCGTGTTCTTGCCGAACTGCGGCGGCAGGTAGAGAACGGGGGTATCCGGCCCGAGCGGCGCCGTCAGGTCCACGACCTTGACCGAGCCGGAGAGAAGAGCGGAAGCGAGACTAGTGAGCGTGCTGGAAGACATGGTGCCGGGTTCCCCTTGAATGACCGGTTTCGTTAAGCCGGGCTGCAGCCGGTTTTCCTCTCCGGGTGCCGCTAACCGATAAGGGAGCCTATTGCAGAAAATATGAGGATGCAAGCAATCGGGAGCGGCTGCGTCGAGCAAATTTCCGTGGCGCGTCTTTGGCGAAAAACCGCGCATTTGCATGGGAAGCCGCGCGTTTTGGACACAGTCAAGGGTAAGTGTGAGCGGCGATCCACCCGCCGACAAGTGACCCGTCTTTGATGTTGTCTTCAGGAAATATATGCATATGGATGAATAATGGGAGCAGGTAAGGACACCTTTTGACGCGGCGGTGATTTCGGGGCGGCGATAAAGGGCTTGCGAGCGGCACCGTCAGCGGGGCAATCGCAACCTGCAAACCTTTGACATTTCAAATATCTGCTTCTAGACGGTGGATCGGTTACAGAGGCAACATTCGGAATGGCAGAAGCGGAAGCGATCGACGTCGATCTGGAGATCATCGTCCAGGGCGCCCACGGGCGGTCGAAGCCCGAGCTGCGTCTGTGGCTGCGGATGCTGTCGACGACCAAGCTGATCAGCCAGGAAATCCGCCGGCGGCTGCGTGCCGAATTCGGCGCGACGCTGCCGCAATTCGACCTGATGGCGCAGCTTTATCGGGAGAAGGATGGGCTTCGCCTCGGCGAGCTCTCCAAGCGCACCATGGTCACCAACGGCAATGTCACCGGCCTCGTCGAAAGGCTGGAAGCGGACGGCTACGTCCAGCGGGTGACGCCGCAGGGCGACCGGCGCGTGACGGTCGCAAAACTCACCGAGGCGGGTGCGACCCTGTTTGCGGCGATGGCCGCGGCGCATGAAGGCTGGCTGCAGGACATGATGGCGGACATCGACTCGCATGCTGTTGCGGCGCTCTGGTCGGAGATCGGCACGGTCAAGGCTTCCGCCAGCAATCACCTCTCCGGCGCCGCCTTCGAATAGGCCTCACCGCCTTTGGCGTCAGCGCTTCTTTTCCTTGTTGAACCTCTGTTCGAGGAGATTAACCAGCCGCACCATCGGCCAGAGGAAGGCGATGTAGATCAGCGCAGCCCCGATCAGCGGTGTCGGGTTGGCGTAGAGCGCCTGCGCGTCCGTCGCCTCCTTGAGAAGTTCCGGCAGCGCGACTGTGGAGGCGAGCGACGTATCCTTGAACATCGAGACGCAGTTGTTGGTCATCGGCGGAATGACGATGCGGATCGCCTGCGGCAGCACGACCTTGCGCAGCGTGACGAAGAAAGGCAGGCCAAGGGCCGCCGCCGCCTCGAACTGACCGCGAGGAATGCCCTCGATGCCGGAGCGGAAGATTTCAGCCGAATAGGCGGCCATGACGATCGAGAAGGCAAGGCCCGCGGATGTCCAGGAGGACAGGCGGATGCCGACGAAGGGCAGCGCGTAATAGATCAGGATCAGCACCACCAGCATCGGCGCCGCGCGGAAGATGTCGATGTAGAAAACCGTCAGATACCGTACCGGCTTCGGTCCGTAGAGGCGCAGGAGCGCGATCACCAGGCCGATCGGAATGCCGATGCCGATGCCCGCCACGCCGAGCAGGAAGGTGTTGATCAGTCCGCGCAGCAGCGCCGGAAACGCGTCGCCGAGAACTCCGAGGTTGAAGAATGTATCGAGGAGGGTCATTTCCTGGTGCCTCTAAGCTCATGAAAAAGCCGGCCGTCGCCGGCCGGCATGATTGGGGTGCAATATCGGTAGCCGGCTCAGGGCTTCGGCAGCGGCTGTTCGACGGCGGAGGCGGAACCGGCGGCGGGATCGGAGCCGAACCACTTCTTGTGGATCGCGGCCAGCGTGCCATCCTTCTTCATCGCGGTGATCGCGTCGTTCGCCTTGGCCAGCAGCGGATGGTCCTTGGTCATCATCAGGCCGTATTGTTCGCCGGTCTTGATGCGCACCTTCACGGCAAGATCCTTCATCTTGAGGAAGGCGTATTCCATGCCCGGGACGTCACTGACGGCCACGTCGGCACGGCCGGAGGAGAGATCCATCAGCAGATCCTGCTGGGCGTTGTAGCTCTTGATGTCGGTGATACCGTATTTTTCCTTGTTGTCCTTGGCCCACTTGTCGCCCGTGGAGCCGGCCAGGACCCCTACCACCTTGCCCTTCAAGTCTTCGACCTTGGACACGGTCGCTTCCTTGCGGGTGGCGATGCCCATGTCGGCGTCATAATAGGCCTGCGTGAAGGACTGGCTGCCGAGACGCTCCTTGGTGATGGTGATCGAGGAGATCGCCACATCGATACGCTTGGAGGAGGTGGCGGCGAACAGAGCCTGGAAGCCAAGGTCGGAAATCTCGACCGTCATGCCGAGGCGCTTGGCGACTTCGTTGACGATATCGACTTCGAAACCCTCGAAAGTACCCGTCGCCGTCTTGTATTCGAAGGGCGGATTGCTCGGATAGGAGCCAACGGCAAGCGCTGCGGCAGAGGCCAGACCGGCGCTTGCGACGGACAGGGCAGCAGCACCCGCGAGGCCTAAAACGGCGCGGCGGAAAAGGCTCATGGTCATGATTGCGTTCCCTCTGTTTTGGTGACCGGCGGGCGTTTTTTTCTGCCGGATCGGATGCGAAATTGTCTTGATGGCCGGCAGGTGGAGCGATGTGACGCGAGCCCTCTCCCAAGAGCTATCCGGCGGCGTCTCTATCCTCTTCAACGCGCGTGAGAGCGGATCGTGATCGAAAATCCAGCAAGATTCAAGCGGAAAGATTGAAGCTTAAATCATGTCCGGACGGTTCGTTTTGGGCAGGTAAACAGGCTCGAAAAATAGTTTAGGTTTAAACTTGTTTTTCGCTGCCGGCGGTCCGATAGTGGACCACCAACGGGGAACAGAGGCCGCCCGCAATCGTTGCGGTCCCATAGAAGCAGGAAGCCGAGCCATGCGTTTTGCCTATTTCGCCTTTTTCGAGAATGTCGATGGAAGTCAGCTCGCCGTGAGCAAGGCGGATGTCGAGACCGTTGCTGAAATCATCAAGCTGACGCCGGGACTGACCACCGCCAATCTCTACACGCCTGAGGTCACCAGGGACATGTACAACAAGGACGAGCAGTCGCCGATCTTCGGCATGCAGCTCTATTTCAACGAGCTGACCGAGCTCGAGGATGCGATGGCGCCGGCCGGCCATCTGCACCAGCTTGCGGCATCTGGCGTGCTGTCGAGCATTCGCGGCGCCAGGGGCACGCAGCAGGCCATGTATGCGCGGCATTTTCCGGTCGACGACGCCAAGCTCGATATCGAAAAGAACGGCAATCCCTGTTCCTACGTGGTGCACTATACCGGTCCGGCCGAGGACCTGAACGTCTGGATGCACCACTATGTCAGCCATCACCCGCAGGTGATGCGCACCTTCCCCGGGATCCGCAAGATCGAGGTCCTGTCGCGGGTCGACTGGTGCGGGTTCCTTCCCTGGGAGCGGGTCAACCACATGCAGCGCAACCGGGTGATGTTCGACAGCCCGGCCGCCCTGCAGGCGGCGCTGCAATCGCCGGCGCGCATCGTCATGCGCGAGGACTTCAAGACCTTCCCGCCCTTCGAAGGCGGCAATTCCCACTTCCCGATGGAAACGCAGATTATCGTCCCTTGAAGGACGATGAGGCCGTTCAGAGCTTGATATGGTCGCGGTCGAGATCGGTGACCGAGCGGCAGCCGAGAAGCGCCATGGCACGGCGGGTCTCTTCTTCGAGGATGGTGATGGCGCGGGCCGCGCCAGCCTCGCCGCCGGCTGCGAGACCATAAAGTGTTGCACGTCCGATCATGACCGCATCGGCTCTGAGCGCCAAAGCCTTGACGATATCCGTGCCGCGGCGGAAACCGCTGTCGGCGAGGATGGTGATCCTGCCCTTCAGCTTGCTGGCGATCTTCGGCAGGATGGTGATCGGCGATGGCGCACCGTCAAGCTGGCGACCGCCGTGATTGCTGATGACGATGCCATCAGCTCCCGCATCCGCGGCTAGTTCCGCGTCGCGCAAAGTCATGACGCCTTTGACGATCAACGGCTTTTTCCAGATTTTCCGCAGGTGGCGGACGTGACTCCAGTGAAGGTCCGGCTCTACCTGCTCGCGCGACCAGATGGCCGTGCGGGCGAAGGTCTGCTGGTCGGTGGGCAGGAAATCGAGCAGGTTTCCGAAGGGCGGGATACCACGCGCCATGACCGACAGCGCCCAGCGCGGATGGCAAAGTATATCCAGCTTATGGCGGAAGGTCGGGTCCATGCCGGAGCGATAATTGCGGCGATCCCATTCGCGATTGCCGAATGTGGCCGCGTCGGTCGTCACCATCAGCGCCTGGCAGCCAGCTCTTTCGGCGCGGCCGACCAACTCGTCCATGAAGGCCTTCGAGCGGAAGACATAGAGCTGCATACAGTGGGAGAGGTTGGGGATGCCGGAAAGCTCCTCGATCCGCATGTTGGAGACGGTGCTCTGGGTGAAGGTCACGCCCGCCTTGGCGGCGGCTTCCGCGAGCAGCCGATCTCCCTGATATTGGAACAGGCCATTGAAGCCGGTCGGCGCGATGACGAAAGGAAGCCGCATCTTACGGCCGAAGATCGTCGTCGAAAGATCGGGTATGCCGACGCCGGTCAGTGTCGAGGGGCGAAACTCGATTTCCGAGAAGACTTCGCGGTTGCGGCGAAGCGTCCATTCGTCCTCGGCGCCGCCCTCGAGATATTCCAGCACGAAGGCAGGCAGGCGGCTGTGTGCCATGGCCTGGAGGTCGGCGATCGTGACGGCGCGGCTCACGTCCCGGCCGCTATAATATCTCCGTCCGACGATCGCCATTATTCGACCTGATAGCCGGCTTCCGCCAGCACCGGCGACCATTCGGCATTGACGTCGTCCGGGGGCACGGCGGCGAGCAGGCTGCGGGTATAGGCGTGCTGCGGATCGGCAAACACCGTTTCCGTTCGGCCGCTTTCCACCACCTCGCCGCGATACATGACCATCACCCGGTCGCAGAGATATCGAACGACCGAAAGGTCGTGGCTGATGAACAGCATCGAGAATCCGTGCTCGTCGCGCAGCTTCAGCAGAAGGTCGAGAAGCTGTGCCTGAACCGAGACGTCGAGGCCGGAAACGATTTCGTCAGCGACGAGGATTTTCGGCAGGGTGCAGAGCGCGCGGGCAATGTTGACGCGCTGTTTCTGACCGCCAGAAAGCTGCGAGGGGAAGCGCATCGCCGCATCCGGCGGCAGGCCGATTTCTTTCAGCAGTTCGGCGGCGCGGTCCATGCGCTCGCGGGTGCTGTTGTGCAATCCGCTCGCCTCGTTCGCCTGGGTGACGATGCTGCCGATCCGCCGGCGCGGGTTGAGCGCCGATTGCGGATCCTGGAAGACCATCTGGATATAGTCGCGGCGATAGGCCCTGTCGGCATTGCCGTTGGCAGTGACGTCGCGGCCGGCGAGCGTGATCTTGCCGTCGGTCGGCGTATCGAGGCCGACCACGAGGCGGGCGAGCGAACTCTTGCCGCTGCCGCTTTCGCCGACGATGCCGACGAACTCACCCTCGCCGAGCGAAAAATCGACGCTGTTGACCGCCTTGAAGCTGCTGCGCTTGGCGAACGGGCTCCAGGCGGTGGTGTAGGCCTTGGTAAGCTTCTCGCCGTTCAGATGAACCTTGGCCGATGCGATCTCGCGGCCGGGCGCCAGCGGCGGCGGCACGATGTCCGGCGTCTTTTCCGTGCGGATGCAGGCGGCGATATGATTCGGGCCGATATCGGCCAGCGGCGGTTCGGCCCGGGTGCAGGCCTCGATCGCGTTCGGACAGCGCGAGGCGAAACGGCAACCCTTCAACTCCTTCAGCACCCGCAGGCCCGGCATCCGTTCGGGCAGGATGAAGAGGCCGCGGCGCGGGCCCGTGATCGTCGGGTTGGCGAGCTGCAGGCAGCGCGTATAGGGATGCGCCGGGGATGAAAAAAGCTGCTTTGCCGGACCGCGCTCGGCCGGCCGGCCGGCATAGAGTACCATGATCTCGTCGCTGATCTGCGAGGCGAGGCGCAGGTCGTGGGTGATGAAGATCACCGCGGTGCCGTCGCGCTTCTGCATTTCGGCGATCAGCTTGACGATGCGGGCCTGGATCGTCACGTCGAGCGCGGTGGTCGGTTCGTCGGCGATCAAGAGACGCGGGCGGCTGGCAAAGGCCATGGCGATCAGGATGCGCTGGCACATGCCGCCGGAAAGCTGGTGCGGGTATTTTTCGAGCAGCGCCGCGCCATGCGGCAGATGTACGGATTCGAACTCCTTCAGCGCCCGTTCGCGCCAGTTTTCGCCGGGGCCAAGGCCGATCCGCAGAAGATGTTCCTTGATCTGCTGACCGACCGTCAGCACCGGGTTGAGGCCGGAAAGCGGCTCCTGCGGGATGAAGGCGATATCGCGGCCGAGCAGGCTGCGGCGGCGTTCCGGCAACATGCTCACCAGGTCCTCGCCATCGAAGGCGAGCGTGCCCTTGGTGACCGCAAAGCCCTTCGGCAGATATTGCGAGATGGTGCGGCCGATCATCGACTTGCCGGCGCCGGATTCGCCGACCAGGCCGAGGATCTTGCCGGGCTTCAGCGAGAAGTTGAGATCAGTCAGGACCGGGAAATTTTCCTTGGCTCCTACCGATTCAACGCAGAGATTTTGCGCGGAAAGAATGGGATTTTTGGGCGAGGGAATGGCCATGTCAGGTGCGCTCCGTCTGGGTCAGGCGCGTGTCGAGGGTGCGGCGCAGGCCGTCGCCCAGGATATTGAAGCCGAAGACCGCGAAGAAGATCGCGAAGATCGGCGCGATCAGGTTGAACGGCGCCTCGTAGATGTTCTGGCGCGCATCGGCGATCATCTGCCCCCAGGCCGCCGTTTCCGAGCCGACGCTCATGCCGACAAAGGAGAGGATCGCCTCGACGATGATGGCGACGCCCATTTCGAGGCTCATCAGTGTGATGAGCAGCGGCAGGGTGCCGGGCAGGATTTCGCGGGTGATGGTGCGCCAGTGCGAGAAGCCGATGAGCTGCGCGGCAGAGACGTAGTCCCGCCGGCGCAGGACGATGACCTCGCTTCGCAGCACCCGACAGAAGCGGGTCCAGTCGACCAGGATGATGGCGAGCACGACGTTGCGCAGTCCGGTGCCGAGGCCGACCATCAGGATCAGGGATAGAATGACCGGCGGGAAGGAGAGCCAGATTTCGACGATGCGGCCGATCACCCAATCGACCCAGCCGCCGAAATAACCGGCGACATGGGCGAAGAAGGCGCCGATGATCATCGCGCCGATAGAGGCTGTAAACGCCACGGTGAGCGCCACGCGCGCGCCAAAAATCAGGCGGGACAGGACGCAGCGGCCGAGGCTGTCGGTGCCGAGCGGAAACATCGCATCGCCGCCATCGGCCCAGACGGGCGGGGTCAGGATCGACAGCAGGTTCTGCTCGTTCGGATCGTTGGGCGCCAGGTAGGGCGCAAAGATCGCACAGACGGCCAGAATGAAGATGATGACGAGGCCCGTCTGGACGCGGCCGGATTTCAGCCAGAGGGGAAGCGGTCGCCCCTTCGCATATCGTAGCATATCAACGCACCCTCAGTTTCGGGTTGAGGATCAGGTAGAGGCTGTCGACCACGATGCTGATCACCAGAACGGCGACGCAATAGGTGAGCCCCGCGCCCTGGATGATCGGCAGGTCGGCGTTGCGGATCGCATCGACCATCAGGTTGCCCATGCCCGGATAGGAATAGATGATTTCGACCAGCAGGGTGCCGCCGAACAGGAAGCCGAACTGCACGCCCATCAGGCTCAGCGTCGGCAGGATGGCGTTCTTCAGGCCGTGGCGGATCAGGATGCGCTTTTCGGAAAGCCCGCGAAGCCGGGCCTGCTGGATGTAGTCGTCCTGATAGGCATCGAGCAGGCTCGAGCGCAGCACGCGCATGAGAGAGGGGGACAGCGCGATGCCGAGTGCGAGGCACGGCAGGATCATGTGCTGAAGCGCATTGAGGAAGGTCGGGATATTGCCGGTGATCAGGCTGTCGAGCAGCAGGAAACCGGTGACGAGCGGGCGCTCGAAACCGGGACTGAGACGGCCGGTGAAGGGCAGGACCTCGAAAAAGACGCCGAATATGAGGAGCAGGAACAGGCTCCAGAGGAATTCCGGAAGCGAGAGCAGCAGGATGGAAACGAAATCCATCACCGCTTCGGCGCGGGTGCCGCGCACGTAGAACAGGAAGAGGCCGCCCGCTAGGCCGAAGACGGTTGCCACCATCATGGCGATGACGGCGAGCTCGATGGTGGCGGGCAGTGTCGAACCTATCAGGCTTGTCACATTCTGGCGGAAATGGATGGAGCGACCGATATCGCCGTGGAAGAGCTTGTTCAGCCAGATGCCATATTGCTGATAGAGCGGCAGGTTGAGGCCCATTTCCGTGCGCATGGCCTCGATTTCCTGGACCGTCGCATTGGGCGGCAGGGACATGGCGGCCGGATCGACCGGCAGGATGCGCAGGATGCAGAAGAGAAGCGCGGAAACAAGCAGCAGGATCGGTATCGCGGTGAGGACACGCTTTACCAAGAGCTTGGCAATGGTCGCAAACATGCGCATGCCCCGTATGACGACGTGAAGGAATGGGTCCGGGCGTACCCGGACCCGAGGATGGCGGGTTCAGCCGGTATCAGGACCAGGACATGGTACTGCCCAGGACCCAGGCATTGCCGTACTTGACGTAGTTCAGGCTCTTCTTGCGCACCAGCGTCTGGACGCTCTGCAGAATCGGGATGTTGGCGCCGGTCTCGACAGCTTCCTGCGCGACGGCCTTATAGCCGGCGATACGCTTCTCGTAGACCGGCTCGACAAAGAGTTTCAGAATCTTGTCGCCGATCTCCGGACCCTTCCAGGCGCCGAACGGCATTTTCGGGTTCATCAGATAACCGGAGAAGATTTCGGGGTCGCCGGTGGCGTTGTCGAAGCTGTAGAGCGTCGCTTCCGGCAGCTGGCCGCCGCGGTTCAGTTCGAAATATTTGGAATATTCGATCTGCTGCAGTTCGACCTTCAGGCCGACCTTCTGCCACATCTGCACCAGCGCCCGGGCGATATCGAAATCGCTTGGGAACTGGCCGTTGGTGGCGGCAAGCGTGAAGGTCGCCGGCTTGTCGGCGGTGTAACCGGCATCGGCCAGAAGCTTCTTCGACAGTTCCGGATCGTAGGCGAACTTGTAGTCGGGCAGGTAACCCGGAGTGCCGGGTGTGGCCGGTACGGAGAGCGGCACTGCCGCGCCGCCATAAAAGGCCTTGGAGAGCGCTGCCTTGTCGATCGCGTGATGGGCTGCAAGGCGGACGGCCATGTCCGTAAAGCCCTTGTCATTGCGCATCTGCAAAAGGATCAGGCGGGTGAAGGGGTTGATTTCGGCGGTCAGGCCTTCGGTCTTGCCGAGGCGCTCGGCTTCACGGACCGGAATGTTGACCGTCAGGTCCACCTGGCCGGACTGGATGGCTGCGGTACGCGCCGACGGATCCTTAATGATGTCGATGGTGACGCGCTTGATCTTCGGCTTGGTGCCGAAATAGGCGTCGTTGCGCTCCAGGACGATACGGGAATTCATCTGGTAGTCGACGAGCTTGTAGGGGCCGGTGCCGACCGGCTTCTTGGCGAATTCTTCCGGGCCGACGGATTCGATATATTTCTTCGGCACCAGGTAGCTGCCGAGAAAAGCCAGCCATTGCGGCGCGGTCGGGGTCGGGGCGGAGAACTTCATGACGCCGGATGTCGGCGAGAGGATTTCGATGTCGGTGAGCGTGCGCCAGGAATTGGCGATGTCGAGCTTCAGGCCCGACTTGATGCGATCGACGAAGGTATATTTGAAGTCCTCCATCGTCATCGGATCGCCGTTGTGGAACTTTACGTCGCTGCGGATCTCGAACGGCATCGAAAGACCGTCCGGCTTCAGTTCCCATTTGGTGATGAGGTTGCCGATGAGCTTCAGGTCCGGCGACTGATCGAGCGGCTGGTCGAAGACCATCTTGAAGAGCGGCTGCGCATCCGGAACGAAACGCAGGTTCGGGTCCCAGGACGGCACGTCGGACGGCCAGCCGATGGTGACGCTGTCGGCGCCCTGTGCGAAGGCGAAGCTGGCCTGCGAGAGCACGGAGCCGCTGACCGCGGCAAGGCCGAGCATCTGCAGGAGATTTCTGCGGTCGATTTCAAAAGTCATGACGATCCCTCTGGTTTGCCCGTCGATCGCGACCGACGGACCTGCGGCGGTTGGTGAAACGCAAGCCTGCAATCCTGCCAGGGGCTTCGGTTTTTTCTTCTGACCCGCTTTTCGCGGTTGTCCCCTTAACAATTGAGGGGATCGTAGAACGAGGTATAAATTACTTCAAGCCTAAAATTTCCGATCGTCAGAAATTGAGAAACCCGTCGACTTCTGCGTGTAGAAGGCCGGAAATGCCGGGTTTTTCTCAGCCTGCAGGTTGAGAACGTGATGAGCGACGATCGCCAAAGCGGCAGCCGAAGGCCGAGGACACAAAAATCCGTTGACGTTCTTTCCAATTATTTTATGCTTAAAATGTCTTTTAGAAAAATGACGCCTCGATGCGACTGAAAGAGGGACGCTCATGATTGATCCGCATTGTCATTCCAGCAGCATCATGGTGGAGCGCCCGGCGGCGGTCGCATTCGAGCTGATGTCGGACGGGCTGAAACAGGGCCAGTGGGCGTGGGGCAGCCTCAACCGAACAGAGGTCGAGCCCGGCCTCTTCGTGGGCACCTCGACCTTCACGGGAAAACAGACATTCGTGCGGCTCCATGTCGACCGCGACCGCTTCCAGGTGGATTACGAAGTCGGCGCGGCCAAGGACGTCATGCAGTTCCGCAATATGTCTCGCGTCATCCCCGGCGAACTCCTGCGCATGGGGCCGGACAGGTGCGTGGTGACGCTGCTGACATGGAGGCTGGAGACGCAGACGGATGCGGAATGGGTCCAGTTCGGCACGATCCACGAGGCCGAGATGTTCCTGATCAAGGGTATCCTGGAACGGGCATAAGGACAGGACCATGCATTCTCCCTATCTCCTATTCGAGAACCAGGCGCTGAAAAACCCGGATGCGCCGATGCTGATCGCGCCGGTCAGCGCCAAGCTGCCTTATGCGCCCGAGGGTTTTCGCTACAGCTACGGGGACGTTTTCGCCCGCGTCAGTCTTCTGAAGCAGAAGTTTGCGGCGGCAGGATATGGGATCGGAGGCCGTGTCGCTCTTCTCCTCGAAAACCGCCCGGAATTTTTCGACTACTGGCTGGCGCTGAACGCGATCGGCGCCTCGATCGTGCCGATCAATCCCGACCTGCGCCGCGACGAACTGCTCTTCCAGCTCGACATGGCCGAGGCTTCGTTGATGGTGGTCATCCGCGAGCGGCTGGATGATCTGCGGGACATCTCGCCCGGCAAGGTGACGGTGATCGCTGCCGGCGACGACATTCCGGCTTCGCCGGAAACACGGGAGGCACGACCCGGCGGCCCGAATACCGAATGCGCGCTGCTGTTCACCTCCGGCAGCACCGGCAAGCCGAAGGGTTGCATCCTTTCGAACATCTATTTTATCGGCATCGCCGAATGGTACACGACGCAGGGCGGTATCGCCGAAATGGGCGAGGGAACCGAAGTGGCGCTGACGCCGCTGCCGATGTTCCACATGAACGCGCTCGGCTGCACGGCGGTCGGCATGATCATGAAGGGCGGCGCGATCGTGCCCCTCGATCGGTTCCATTCGAGCAGCTGGTGGGCGTCGATCGCCGATTCAGGCGCGACGATCATCCATTGCCTCGGCGTCATCCCGGCGATCCTGCTGCAGCTCCCGGCCGTCGAAGCGGAGCGGGCACACAAGGTGAAGTTTGCTTTGGGACCAGGCGTCGATGCCCGTCACAAGATCGAGTTCGAGAAGCGCTACAGCATCCCGATCGTCGAGGCGTGGGCGATGACCGAAACCGGCGGCCGGGCGGTAACCACCACCGCGGCGGACGATTATACTCCGGGCCTGCGCTGCATCGGGCGGCCGCGTGCCGGTATGGATTTTCGGATCGTCGACGATGCGGGCAATGATGCGCAGCTCGGCAAGCCCGGCGAATTGCTGGTGCGCGCCCAAGGCACGAACCCGCGCGACGGTTTCTTCAGCGGCTACCTGAAGGACGAAAAGGCGACCGAAGAGGCCTGGGAGGGCGGCTGGTTCCATACCGGCGACGTCGTCTATGCCGACGAGAAGGGACTTCTCTATTTCTTCGACCGCAAGAAGAGCATCGTGCGGCGCAGCGGCGAGAATATCGCCGTGCTGGAAGTGGAAGCGGCCCTTGCCAAGGATCCGGCGGTCAAGGCATCCGCGGTGACGCCGGTGCCGGACGACCTGCGCGGCGAGGAGGTTTTTGCCTTCATCGTTGAAAGCGAGACCGCCGGAGCGGGCGAGCCGGCCGAGAAGGCGAAGCGCATCATCGAGGCTGCCGGCGCTCATATCGCCTATCACAAACTTCCCGGCTACGTGGTCTTCGTCGACAGGCTGCCGGTGAGCTCGACCCAGAAGCTGCAGCGCGGCGAGATCAAGACGATGGCGGCAAAGGCGGTCGAGGACGGTTCGGCGATCGACCTCAGGAAGCTGAAGGCATCGATCCGCAAAGCGGGATGAGTTCCTTCATGATTCTCCGTCGTTTCTGATATACTATAAATCACAGCTTAAATCCTGCTATGGAGGCATGCATGACCCCGGAAAAAATCCTCTATGAGACCTCGGTTACCGCTCATGGCGGTCGGGAAGGAAAGGCGCAGAGCGCCGACGGCAGTTTCGCGGTCAATCTTTCGGTGCCGAAAGGGCTCGGCGGCCCAGGGGGCGAGGGGACCAATCCGGAGCAGCTTTTCGCCGCCGGTTACGCGGCATGCTTCCTCGGTGCGGTGAAACTCGTGGCGCGAACCAGCAAGATCGCGCTGCCGGATGACGTCTCGATCACCGCCAAGGTCGGCATCGGCCCGGTACCGGTCGGTTACGCGCTGGCGGTCGAGCTGGTGGCGTCCTTGCCCGGCATCCAGCGCGCAGTCGCGGAAGAGATCGTCGCCGGTGCGCACGAACGCTGCCCCTATTCCAATGCGACGCGCGGCAATGTCGACGTCAAATTGACGGTGGCCTGATGGTCTTGTCCCGCGCGCGGCAATCCTACGACGGCGTGGTTCTGGCGGTACCGGTGACGGTGCCCTACCAGCGCTATTCCATTGAGACCGCGCATTGGTGGATGGGCAAGGCGCTCAGGGCATTGGCGGAAGGCGCCGGCATCAGCCACCGGGATTTCGATGGTTTTTCGGTCGCAAGCTTCACCATGGGGCCGGATGCGGCGATCGCGCTCACCCAGCATTTCGGGCTGTCGCCGCGCCACATCGACCACGTGCCGATGGGTGGTGCTGCTGGCATCGTCTCGCTGCGCCGGGCGGCGCGGGCGGTGCAGGCGGGCGACGCGGATATCGTCGCCTGCGTGGCGGCCGATACCAATCAGGTCGATACGTTCCGCAAGACGCTCGCCAACTTCTCCCGCTTTGCGCAGGATGCTGCCTATCCCTATGGCGCGGGTGGCCCCAATGCGAGTTTCGCGCTGATCGCACGCCACTACATGGATCGCTACGGTGCAACTCGGGAAGAATTCGGCAAGCTTTGCGTCGCCCAGCGCGACAATGCGCTCAAAAACCCGGATGCGCTGATGAAGAAGCCGCTGACGCTGGAGCAATATATGTCGGCGCGGCCGATCGCCGAGCCGTTCCATCTGTTCGATTGCGTCATGCCCTGCGCCGGTGCGGAAGGCTTTCTGGTGATGCGCGAGGAGACGGCGGTCTCGCTCGGGCTTCCCTTTGTCCGGCTGCTGTCGGCGATCGAGCGGCACAATGCGTTTGCCGAGGATCCGGTGCAGGTGCGCGGCGGCTGGGTGGTCGATCGCGACGAGCTTTACGGCATGGCCGGTTCGAAGCCGGACGACATGAATTTCGTCCAGACCTATGACGACTACGCAGTGATCTCAATGATGCAGTTCGAGGACCTGGGTTTCTGCGCAAAAGGCGAGGGGCCGGATTTCGTGCGCCAACACACGTTCACGATCGACGGATCCTTTCCGCACAACACGTCCGGCGGCCAGCTTTCTGTCGGCCAGGCGGGGGCCGCGGGCGGGCATCTCGGGCTTACCGAAGCGATGCGCCAGCTTTTGGGGACAGCGAAAGGCAGGCAGGTCGAGAACGCGAAACTCGGGCTGGTTTCAGGTTTCGGGATGATCAACTACGACCGCGGGCTCGCCTCTGCAGCCGCCATTCTGGCGAGGGCATGATGACCGGACCCTTCCTCAAGCCGAAGCGAAAGAACCCGCTCGCTCGCACCACTCAGCCGCTGCTGCCTCCCTCGACCCGCAGCCGCAAGGCGCATGGGCTGACGCTCGCCGCATCGGTCGGGCGGTTCATGCTGCAATGCTGCGGCGAATGCGGGCGCTACACCTATCCGGCGCGTGAAGCCTGCCCGAACTGCCTTTCGTCCGACCTGACATTCAAGGACGCGCCGGCCGGCGGATCGCTGCTGTCGGAAACGCGGATCGAGGTCACCAGCGATCCCTATTTTCGCGAGCACATGCCCTGGCGCACCGGACTGGTTCAGCTCGATTGCGGGCCGATTGCCATCGTGCATCTGCATGGCGATTGCGGCGGACCCGGTAGCCGGCTCAAGCTTTCCCTGCAGCTGGACCGGGCCGGACAGGCCGTGTTCTTTGCCAAGCCCGTTTCGGAGACGCCGCATATGGAAGACGATCCCCAATGGCGCGAGATGACCGCCGACCCAAAACACCGTCGCGTCTTGATCACCGATGGGCGCAGCCCGCTTGCATTGCCGCTGGCGCAGGCTCTCAGGAAAGCGGGAGCGGCCAAGATTTTCGTCGGCGTGACAGATCGCTGGAAACCTTTCGACCAACAGGCGTCGCTGGAGGCGATCGAAGGCGTCGAAATCGTCGATCTTGATCTTACCAGCGAACGTTCGGTGCAGGAGCTGTCGATGGACATCGGCGCCAAGGTGGAGATCCTGATCAACACTGCCGATCACGTCCGGCCGGCCCATCTTTTTAATGCGGGCGCGGCCAATGCGGCGCGTGAGGCGATGGATCATACCGTGCTGGGACTGATGCGTCTTGCCCAGGCTTTTGGGCCGGTGATGCGTTCGCGCGGCGCCGACGGTGCTGCCGGCGCCGTTGCCTGGGTCAACGTGCTCTCGGTCCACGGGCTCAGCAATGCGCCGCAGTTCGGCGTCCATTCCGCCGCGCATGCAGCCTGTGTGTCGCTGTCGCAATGGCTGCGCACCGAGCTCAGGCCGGGCGGTATTCGGGTTGTCAATGCATTCACCGGGCCGCTCGATACCGAATGGTTCCAGACGGTGCCGCCGCCCAAGGTAGCGCCAAAGGCCGTAGCCGATGCCGTTCTCGACGGATTAAAGCGCGGGCTCGAAGACATTTACGTCGGCGATGTCGCCAAGGATATCGAGGCGCGGCTGTACGACAATCCGAAGGCCGTCGAGCGGGAGGCCGGCCAATGAGCGGCGATATTCTGGGAAAATTCGCGGGGGCATTGGCGAGCGGCGCGGTCCGCGTCGTCGATCTCACCCACACGCTGTCGCCCGATTTCCCGGTCATCGTCATGCCGCCGGAACTGGGGCAATCCGCGCCATTCCGGATGGAGCG
Source organism: Neorhizobium sp. T25_27 (assembly GCF_002968565.1). Lineage (NCBI taxonomy): Bacteria > Pseudomonadati > Pseudomonadota > Alphaproteobacteria > Hyphomicrobiales > Rhizobiaceae > Neorhizobium > Neorhizobium sp. T25_27. Next base: position 48,766 of record NZ_PVBJ01000016.1, on the reverse strand, counting down.
GATTTCGCGCTACGACGGCGGCGGGCCGGCCTGGTATTGGAACAATCTCTCCTTCGGCGAACATACGGGCACGCATTTCGATGCACCAATCCATTGGTATACGGGCCGTGACCTGCCGCTCAATTCCGTCGATACGCTGCCGCCGGCCGATATGATCGCGCCGGCCTGCGTCATCGACTGCTCGCAGCAGGCGGCCGAGGATGCGGATTTCCTGCTGACGGTTGCCGATGTCGTGAAGTGGGAAGAACAGCACGGCCGCATTCCGGCGCGATCCTGGGCCTTCCTGCGCACGGACTGGTCGAAGAAGTCAGGCGCCGCCTATGCCAATCTGCAAGCAGATGGCGCCCACACGCCTGGACCGGATGCGGAAGTCATGCGCTTTCTGGTCGAGGAGCGGGATATCATCGGCTTCGGCGCCGAGACGATCGGCACGGACGCCGGCCAGGCGGGACATTTCTCGCCGCCCTATCCGGCGCACCATTACCTGCATGGCGCTGGCCGTTACGGGCTGCAATGCCTTACTAATCTAGACCAGCTGCCGCCGACCGGTGCGATGATCGTTGCAGCGCCGCTCAAGATCCAGAACGGTTCGGGCAGCCCCTTGCGCGTTCTGGCGCTCGTTCAGGAACGCTCCACCAAATGAGATCCGCTCGCCACCCGCCGGGCGGCGGTGTCGTAGAAGCTCGTCAGCAATTCCAGCATTTCGGTCGCCTCGCCGAGCCCCTGTTCCGCGTGATCCATCTTCTGGATCAGCGAGACGAGAAGCTGCCGGCGCAAAGCCCGATAATCCTGGGTAAGTTTGGTGCCCTTGCGGGTCGGCGTGTAGAGCGTGTCCTTGCGCGACCGGCCCTTGACCCGCTCGATGAGCTGCAGGGTCTGCAGCTTCTTGATAGCATATTGAATGTTGGCGGTGTCGTCGCGGCCGAGCAGGCGGGAAATCTCGCCAAGCCCTTTCGGCTTGTTGCGATAACGGATCGTGTGCAGGATGGCGGTGTCGAGGCCGCTCAGGCCCGCGCCGGCAAGCTCGCTTGAACTTTCCGACTGCCACCGCAGGAAGGCAGCGGAAATTCGCCAGAGCGACCATTCGAACTCGGTCAGCGCTGCTTCCGACATTTCGACGGTCGTATCGCTCAGCGGGTTTTCAGGCGTGGTCGACACAGTCATGCGGCTCTCCGGGCGGTTTCTGTGCCCGGAGTAAAGCCTTAAATTGGGGTTTTGACGAGTGCGAATCGCACCCGGAAAATGAACGGAACGAGGGGAACATGCGCATCTTCTGGCAGAGCTTCATCGATGCCACTGCAAGCGCCGCCTATATGACGCGGCTTTCGGACTATCTGAACAGCATTGCCGAGCCGGGCACGACAGTCGACGTCTTCGGCATCAGCCCGCCGGACCGGCATTTCGGGCGGCTGGCGGAGTTTCGCTGCGCGGCGATCGCAATCGACAACGGGTTGGAGGCGGCGAGCCACGGGTATGACGCCATCGTCATCGGCCATTTTCAGGACCCTGGCCTCTACGAACTCAAGTCGGCCGTGACCATTCCGGTGATCGGTGCCGGCGAGGTCTGCATGCATTATGCGGCACGGCTCGGGCGGCGCATGGCGCTTGTCACCCTCGACGACGTGTTCCAGACCTGGCATTACGAGCAGGCCGATCTTTACGGCCTCGGCGGTCGGGTGAAGCACGTCGCCGGCATGAACTGCGAGCCATCGGATTTCAGCGCTGCCTTTGCGGGAGATGACGAAGCGCGGCGGCGGATGCTTGCCAGTTTCACGGCCTGTGCCGAGCCGCTGGTGCGCGATGGTGCCGATGTCGTGGTGCCGGCAGGTGTGCTGCCGGGCCTGCTGGTCGGCGGCGAATATGGGTTCAAGGTGCTGCATGCGCCGGTCGTCAACACGGCGGCGGTGGCGCTGAAAAGCGCCGAGATGGACGTGCGGTTGCAGAAGATCAGCGGCATCGAGGTGAGCCGCGGTCCGTTCTGTTCGCTCGCCAACGCGCATGCGATCGAGGATTTCCGGACTTTCGTCGCCAACGGCCGTCAGGCGCCGCTGTTTCCGAGCGGCGCTTAAAAAACGTCACATCGTCAGCATCAGGCGCCCGCGCGAGATGGCGCCCTTTTCCATCAGACGATGGGCTTCGGCTGCCTCCGACAAGGGCATGGTGCGGGCCACCTGGGGCTTGAGTAGGCCTGCGCCGGCGAGGCCCATCATCGCTTCAAGCGCCGACTTGTCGTCGGTGATCATTGCACGGGTTAGCTTGACGCCGAATTCCTCACCCCGGTCCTCCCTGATCGGGTCGGCGACCAGCCAGACCATGCGACCGCCCTTTTTCAACACCTTGTAGGACTTGTCGTGGACTTCGCCGCCCATCAGCTCGAAGACGATGTCCTGATCGGTGAGGAACTCGGAAAAATCCTCCTGGTCATAGGCGATTACACGATCGGCGCCGAGGCCGAGGACATAATCGCGGTTCGTCGAGCGGCAGGTGGCGGTGACATGGGCGCCGAGATGGTGGCAGAGCTGGACCAGCAATCCGCCGACCGCACCGGAGCCGGAATGCACCAGAACCTTGTCGCCGGATTTGACTTCCGCAGTCCGTACCGCAATCCAGGTGCTCAAGCCGGCATTGGTCAGCGCCACCGCACCGACGGTGGGGAGGCTGTCCGGAATTTTCACTGCATGCTTTTCATCGACGGCGATCATTTCCGCATACCCGCCCTGGGCGAAAACGCCGGCCATGACTACGGCCCGGTCTCCCACCTTGAATTCCGTGACGCCGTCGCCGACGGAAACCACCGTGCCGCCGCCGTCGCGGCCGGGCACGCTCGGCATCGGCAGGGTGAAATGGCTTTGCAGATGTCCAGCGCGGAGTTTCCAGTCGAAGGGCGTGACGCTGGCAGCCTCGAGCTTCACCAGGATCTGGCCCGGTCCGGCGATCGGATCGGGCAGGTCGACATAGTGCATCACATCGGCCGGGCCGTGCTCGCTGTACTGGATGGCTTTCACGTCGTCACTCCTGGAAAATCGATGCAGCTTATGCGGAGCGTGCGGCGGCAACGTCGGCAGCGATGCCGGCGCCGAGAAACCTCGTATCGCTTGAGAGCAGATAGAAGCTGATGCCGGCTTCCGACCATTTCCCGACGTCATCGGCGGAGGGGCGGAAAATGCCGACGGCCTTGCCCGCCCTGCGGGCAGCCTTGGTGATCTTGAGAATTGCCGCATCCAGCTTCTCGGCTCCATCCGGCCCCACCGCGCCGATCGAGACGGAGAGGTCGCCGGGGCCGATGAAGACCACGTCGACGCCTTCGACGGCGACGATTTCCTCGACATTGGCCAGCCCTTCGGCGGTCTCGATCTGGATTGCGAGGACGAGGCTTTCATTCGCCGATTTCAGATAGTCGGGAATGCGGTAGCCGTAGCCCGCGGCACGTCCCGGGCCGACGCCGCGTTCGCCTATCGGCGGATAGCGGGTTGCCAGAACGGCGGCCTTGGCCTGGGCGGCGGTCGAGACGCGCGGTACCAAGACGCCGGCAGCTCCGGCGTCGAGCACGCTGGCTATCGATTCCGGCGCGTGGCCCGGAACGCGCACCATGGCGGGCACGCGATGGACATCCGAGGCACGGACGAGGTTTTCGATCAGCTCACGGCCGATCTGAGCATGCTCGGCGTCGATGCAGATGAAATCGAGACCGGCCGCGGCAGTCACCTCGATTGCGACCGGATGCGGGATCGCCGCGAATGTGCCGATGACGCGCTCATGGCCAATACATTTCCTGCGGAAGTCGCTCATCGGGATGCCTTGTGAAATCTGCTGCAACGGCTTTTGAACTGCGCCAAATTAAAATTTAAGCCTAAAATTCCTGAGGCCGCAAGTGAATTAAACTGTATACTGAAAATGATATGATTTAAGGCGATGAGGCGCAATATAAGAAAACTCGCTTGATATTCGACAAAATCAGTATACGGTTTTGATAGGAGATCTCGATGTTGAAGCCGAGCGACAATCTGGTGGATGCGATCTATGCCGATCTGCGGCTGAAGCTGCAGCGGAGCGCCGTTTCGCCGACCGATCGCCTGGTGGATACCGAAATCGCCAACGCCCACGGCATTTCCCGCATGCCGGCGCGCGAGGCGCTGCTTCGGTTGGTTTCCGAAGGTTATCTGGTCGGCACGACGCGCGGCTTTGCGGTGCGGGAATTGTCGCTGGACGACATTTCCGGGCTTTTCGAGGTGCGCCGCCAGCTCGAGCCGCGGGCCGCGGCCTGTGCCGCCCGCGACATGACGCCCGAGATCGAGGCGGAGATCACGGCGGCGATGAACCGGGTGGAGCTGTCGCTGAGCCAAAGCGATATTCCAGCCTTGCTGGCGGCCAATGTCGATTTCCGCAATGCGTGGCTGAAGGCAGTCAACAACCCGCATATGGCGGCGACGATTTCCCGCTTCATCGATTATTTCCAGTCGGTGCGGCTCGGCACGTTCGCCGATCCGGCTACGGCCGGCCTTTATATCGACGGCCTTTCCCGCATTCATGCGGCTTTTCTCGCGCATGATCCGCTGATGGTCCAGGACCGCATGACGCTTTTCATGTTCGCGGCGGAGGAAGCCTACCTCTCCGTCCGGCGGCGCCAGTTGCAGGAGGCGGAGACCGCGCGTCCCGCCCGCAGAAGAATACAAAAGAGAGGAACAGCATGATCAAGCCGCATCCGCTGAAAGGCCCAAGCAGACTGAAACTCGGCGTCTTTTCGCCGAATGCGGACGGTGGGCTTGCGATCACCGACGTGCCGGAACGCTGGCAGGCCCGATGGGAAGACAATCTCAATGCCGTGCAGATCGCCGATCGCGGCGGGCTCGATTTTTTCCTGCCGATCGCCCGCTGGAAAGGTTTCGGCGGCAAGAACCGGGTGCGCGAATGGTCGTTCGAGACATTCACCTGGGCGGCCGGCCTTGCTTCCGTCACGGAACGGATCGGGCTGTTCATGACGGTGCATGTGCCGCTTCTACATCCTCTTTATGCTGCAAAGGCGCTCGCCACCGTCGATCATATCAGCGGCGGCCGGGCGGGCCTCAACATCGTCTGCGGCTGGAACCCCAAGGAATTCGGCATGTTCGGCGTGCCGCTGGTCGAGAAGGGTTATGATCAGGCCGGCGAATGGCTGGAGATCATGGAACGGGCCTATACGTCCGATGCGCCGTTCGACTATGACGGCACCTATTACAAGCTCAAGGACGTCGTCAGCCGACCGGCCAGCCTGCAGTCGCCGCGGCCGGTCACCATGAACGCTGCCTTCGGCGGGCCGGGCCGGGATTTCGCGGCCAAGAACTGCGAATACCTGTTCACCACCTTCACCGAGATCTCGGAGGCCGGAAAACACGTGGAGGATATCAGGAGCCGCGCTGAGAAGCTCGGACGCGACGTCGGCGCCTATACGGTCTGCCACGTCGTCTGCCGCGAGAGCCAGCAGGAGGCCGAGGATTATTACGAACGGTATGCGGTGACGATGGCCGATCACGCAGCGGTCGATGCGCATATGGCCGGCAAGAAGGAATTCACCCAGTCGCACGACAAAAGTGCTTACGATCTTTATCGAAAGCGGTTTGCAGGCGGCGCCGGCGGCTATCCGCTGATCGGCACACCGGAAAAGATCGTCGAAGACATGATCGCGATCGCCGAACAGGGGTATTCCGGCATTGCCATGTCTTTCGTAAACTACACCTATGAGCTGCCTTTCTTCTGCGATCGCGTCATGCCTTTGTTGAGAAAAGCGGGGCTGAGGGTCGAATGACGATAAATATTCAAAGCGACGAAGTGGACGCGACGCGGCTCGCCTTTCGGGAAGGCATGGCGCAGCTGGCAGCGGCCGTGAACATCGTCACGACAGACGGACCGGGCGGGCTTGCGGGCTTCACGGCGTCGGCCGTCTGCAGCGTGACGGACCGGCCGCCGACGTTGCTCGTCTGCCTTAACCGGTCAAGTTCGGTCGCCGGCATGTTCGAGAAAAATCGCGTGCTCTGCGTCAATACACTGGCTGCAGGCCACGAGCCGATGTCGAGGCTGTTCGGCGGCTCGACGCCGCAGGATGACCGGTTTGCGGTGGGCGATTGGGTGCTCGCCGCGACGGGATCGCCGCGGCTGACCGATGCGGTCGTGTCTTTCGATTGCGAAGTGGAAAATGTCGTCGAGAGCGGCACGCATCACGTGCTGTTCTGCCGGGTCGTCGGGATTGCCCATGGTCCGGAGGACGAAGAAGCGCTCGTCTATTTCCGGCGCCGCTATCACCACCTCAAGTGAGATGAATACCTCCGCGAGCGTGTGCCCGCGGAGGCTCTCGCTTTATCTGGCCTTGGCGATGATCTCGCCGAGCACCGTGTCGAAGCGGTCGATCTCTTCCACCTTGTTGTAGTGGACCATCGAGACGCGCATGCAGCCTGTCTCCATGGTCAGGCCGAGGCGCTTCATTAGCCGCGGCGCGAACATGTGGCCGTCGCGGCTGCCGATGCTGTTCCTGCCAAGCTCGGTCGAGAGAAATTGCGGCGTCAGGCCCGGAATGTTGAAGCAGATCGTCGGAACCCGCTTTTCCACCTGGGCTTCGTCGGAGACGCCGTAGATCGTGGCGCCGTGCTTTTTCAAGACCGACAGCATCTTTTTCGACAGCGTCTGCTCGTAGGCGCGGATGGCGCCCATGGCGGCGGCAAGCGCATCGCGGCGCGAATGTTCGCCGTCGGGAAGGAACCTGCGGCCGAGCTCTTCGAGATAGAGCACGGCAGCATTCATGCCGGCGACGTTCTCGTACGTGAAAGTGCCGACCTCGATCTTGTAGGGCGGCACGTCCGGAATGAAGTCTTCCTTGAAGGTAGGCAGCTTGACCAGCGCGTCATAACGGCCCCAGAGGAAGCCCATATGCGGCGAAAAATTCTTGTAGCCGGAGCAGACGAGGTAGTCGCAATCCCAGGCCTGAACGTCGATCAGCGCGTGCGGGCCGTAATGCACGCAGTCGAGGAAGACCTCGGCGCCGGCCGCATGCGCCAGCTTGCCGACGGTTGCCACGTCGACGATCGTGCCGATCGAATGGGCGGTCACGGTGCAGGCGACCAGGCGGGTCCTGTCGTTCAGGAGCGGCTTCAGGTCGTCGGTATGCAGCATGCCGTCTTCGCGCATCTTCCACCAGACGATCTGGGCGCCGTCGGCCTCTAGCGCCATCCAGGTGGCGATGTCGGCGTCATGGTCCATGTCGGTGACGATGATCTCATTGCGCTCCTGCAGCATCTTGGCGATGCCGAGGCTGACGAGGCGGATGAATGACGTGGCGTTGAGGCCGAAGGAGATTTCCTCCGGACGGTAGGCATTGACCAGCAGGCCGACCGAGACGCGGGCTTCGGCAATGGTGCGGTCGACGCCCTGGCTGTGGAGATATGGCGCCATGCGCTGCACGTTGCAGTCTACGAGATGGGCCGCGACCGCATCGACGACGGCCTGGGGCACCTGGGCACCGCCGGCATTTTCGAAGAAGATGAAGTCCTTGTATTTCTGGAGGGCCGGAAATTTCAGCCTCAGCTCATCGACCGGAAAAGCCTTGGCGAAGTTGTCGCCTGCCGTGACATGCGTGTTCATGGATTTCTCCCAGGTGTCGTATTTATCAATGAAGAGGGGATGCAGGTGACAACGAACTTCCCCGTGTCTATGTTGGGCCTGTTGCCGAATGAGCATTTGATCAAACTTTCAAATGTTCTATTGTGCCATTGGCATTTGATCAAGGGGAATCGCGTCGGGAACAGCAGAGGGTCCGACGCCCAAGAGACTTGAAGAGCGTGGCCCGTTATGCGAGGCCTGGTTGTGATTTGAATGGGATCAGAGGGCAAGGATGGCGGATAGCGGGCTTTTGAAGGTCACGTCGCGCGTGACCGTTCAGGATACGGTCTACGAACAGCTGCGCCGGGCGCTGATGTGGGGTTCCTTCGCGCCGTCGCAGGCGATCACCATTTCGTCGCTGGCAACCGAGTTCGGGACCAGCCACATGCCGGTGCGCGAGGCGCTCCGAAGGCTTGCGGCGGAAAACGGGCTGGAGATCGGCCATAACGGCTCGGCCCGGGTGCCGGCGGTTTCGCGCGAGCGGCTCGACGATCTCTGCCAGGCGCGCATCGCGCTCGAGGGACTGGCGACGGAACTCGCCGCCAAGCATATGAGCGACGAGGATATCGACCGTTCGGAAGTGCTTGCGCGCGAGCATGAGGAAACCGGCAAGGCCGGAGACGTCTACGGCATGCTGCGCAAGAACCAGGAATTCCATTTCGGCATTTACGAGGCTTCGCGTTCCGAGGTGCTGCCCCAGCATATCGAAATGCTCTGGCTGCGGTTCGGTCCCTATATGCGGATGCTGACCAATTACGTGGAAAAGGAATTCGACAAGGGCGTCGTACACCCGTTCTCGTCCTATCACTTCCGGATCGTAGCGGCGCTTCGCGAGCGCAACGGCGCGCTGGCGCGGGAGATGATGGTGGGGGATATCCTTGCTACCCAGTCGCACCTGCGGGATATGTCTCCGGAACTGCGGTAACCCCGGCGCCGTGCGCCGGGGGTATAAGCTTCAAAGTCCGGCTTACTGGCCGAGGCCGAGCGAAGCGAGATACTCAACGGAAGCCGGAATCTTCGACTTGTCCTTGATCTCGACGATCAGGCGCGGATTGCTGGTGAGATCGGCAAATGCCTGGAAGACCGACGGCCAGAGGATATTGCCTTCGCCGAGCGCCCAGTGGCGGTCTGCGTAACCGTCGGCATCCTGCAGGTGGACGTGCTGCAGGCGGTTGCCGGCTGCCTTCACATAATAATCGACCGGCGGAGCGCCGGTGGAGCCATGCGCGTAATGGGCGTGGCCGGTGTCGATCGAGACCGCGACGGCCGGCGAATTGAAGCTGTTGGCGAGTGCCACGCGGACGTGCTGGTCGATATCCTCGATGTTTTCCAGAACGATCACGGCGCCGATATCCTCGGCCTGCTTGACGGCGTCACGCATCGTCAGATGCACATGCTCGACGACGCGCTCCGGCTCGCCCTTGTTGTTGTCGAGGTTGTTGTAGGACCAGGTCGTATAGGGGCTGTGGGCAACCATCTGCGTCGCGCCGATTGCCGCGCAGACGTCGAGGCCTTGCTTGAGGCGCTTAGCGACGACGGCGCGGATATCCGGGTCATTCGACGCGATTGTGAAGCCCCAGAACGGGCCGTGGATGCCGAGGCGGCCGTCAAAACCGTCCAGCAGCTTCCTGGCGCGCTCGGCAAGCGGCGACCAGTCGCCGTTCAATACGTCGGCGGTGGTGAAATCCTGAAGTTCGAGATCGCGCTGTTTTTCGAAAAGCCAGTTGCGGTGAATTTCGAGCTCGCCAAGCGTCATGGCGGCGCCGATCACGGGAAGGGAGGACATGGAAAACTCCATCGAACAAAGAAAATGTGGGGAGGGGGAATGCGCCGGAAGAAACTCCACGCAGAGGGTTCGATGCCAGAATTTTGTGTCGGCAATATTACATTTGTAACGCAAGGCCATGAAATTTGCATCCGTGTTCAATTTCATCGAATCGCCAAGATAGCGTCACGGAACTGAAACACAGGCTGGCCAAATAACCCCCGTAAATCAGGGGGTCGTCATGAGCGGCAGCAAGACGCTTCTTATCGTTGTTCATCGGGCGAGCGGCTTCATGTCCGCGGCCCGCGCAAATGGCGTGTCGTTGGCGGGCCAGGCTCTGCGAACCCCTTAATCCGTCACCGCTCGGCCCCGCAGGGGACTGATCGAGCTCGTCCATCAACCGAAGCCAAAGGACAAATTCCATGGTCAACTTCACCCGCCGCAGCACGCTTGGTCTTGCCGGCGCCGCTGCCGGTTCGCTGATCCTGCCGCGCTTCTCGATCGCACAGGGCGACAAGCGCCCCTCGATCACCATCGCCGTCCAGAAGATCACCAACAACAACACGCTCGACGTCTGGCACGAACAGTCGAATGTCGGCGAGCGCGTTTTCTTCCCGAATCTCTGGGAGGGCCTCATCCTGCGCAACTGGATGGGCAACCAGGGTCCGATCCCGGGTCTCGCGACCGAATGGAAGCGCATCGACGACAAGACGCTGGAACTGAAGCTGCGCCAGGGCGTCAAGTTCCACAACGGCGATGAGCTGACGGCCGACGATGTCGTGTTCTCGTTCTCCAGGGAGCGCGTGTTCGGCAATACGGAGCCGGCCGGCGGCAAGACGATCTTCGAATCCGAGCACAAGCCGACCACCGTCAAGGAACTGCCGGCTACCGTTCCCGGCGTTGGCCGTCGCCTGTGGCCGGCCCTTGCCGGCGTTGAGGCCTTAGACAAATACACCGTCCGTTTCCACAACGCGACGCCGGATGTCACGATGGAAGGTCGCCTTTATTCCGGCGGCAGCCAGATCACCAACCGCCGCGCCTGGGATGAAGCCAAGTCCTTTACGGAATGGGCCCGCAAGCCGGTTACGACCGGTCCCTACATGGTTGCCGAATACAAGCCGGACGTCTCGCTGACACTCGTCGCCTTCGACCAGTACTGGGGTGGCCGCCCGCCGCTCGCCCAGATCCGCTTCGTCGAAGTTCCGGAAGTCGCCTCGCGCGTCAACGGCCTGCTTTCCGGCCAGTACGACTTCGCCTGCGACCTGCCGCCGGACCAGATCGCCACGATCAGGGCTGCCAAGGGCTTCGAAGTTCAGAGCTCGACCATCTGGAACCACCGCGTTTCGACCTTCAACACCCAGAACCCGATCCTTGCCAACCCGCTGATGCGCCGCGCGATGACGCACTCGATCGATCGCAAGGCGATCGTCGAGGCCCTTTGGGCCGGCCAGACCGTCGTCCCGGCCGGTCTGCAGTTCGAATCCTTCCGCACCTCGGACATGTTCATCGAAGGCTGGGCTACTCCGGAATTCAATCCGCAGCTGGCCAAGGACCTCATCAAGCAGGCCGGCTACAAGGGTGACCCGATCCCGTACCGCCTGCTCAACAACTACTACACGAACCAGACCGCCAACGGCCAGATCATGGTCGAGATGTGGAAGCAGGTCGGCATCAACGTGCAGATCGAAATGAAGGAAAACTGGGGCCAGATCCATGATCCGGCAGGCGTCAAGGGCGTCCGCGACTGGTCGGCTTCCAACACGATCAACGACCCGATCACCCCCCTCGTCGTGCAGTTCGGCCCGAATGGCGAAGTCCAGCAGAAGAAGGACTGGACGAACGTTGAAATGAACAAGCTTGCGCAGGTCATGGAAACCTCCACCGACCGTGCGCTGCGCAAGAAGGCGATCGCCCGCATGCTGGAAATCTGCGAGCGCGAAGACCCGGTCTATCAGGTCCTGCACCAGAACGCTGTGTTCACGGGCATGAAGTCGTCGCTCAAGTGGAAGGCCGCTCCGGCCTTCGCGATGGACTTCCGCTCCTCCAACTGGGCGATCTGACCGGATTGTTTCCACTGCTCCGGCGACCGAAGGGCCGCCGGAGCATCTGTTTTGAAAAGCGGCAATGCCGTCGGCCGGAAACAGCGGAAGGCAGGAGTATGGCGGGATATGGATAGAGCATCGTCCAATCTGGTGGAACTGCGCGACCTCAGGGTCGCTTTCGACGGTGTCCAGGTTCTGCACGGCATCGATCTCAATGTGGGCCGGGGCGAGGCGCTCGGTCTCGTCGGAGAATCGGGTTGCGGAAAGTCGGTGACGTGGCTTGCGGCTCTGGGATTGCTTCCCGGCAAGGCGAGTGTCACCGGTTCCGTGCAGCTCGATGGACAGGAGCTTGCCGGCGGTTCCCGCGAGGCTTTCGAACGGGTGCGGGGCGGCCGGATCGCGATGATCTTCCAGGACCCGTCGAGCTCGCTCAATCCGGTGCTCCGGATCGGCCGCCAGATCGTCGAGGCGCTGGCGCTGCATCGTGGGCTCAGGGGCGAACCGGCCAGACGAGAGGCGCTACGGCTGTTGGACATGGTCGGCATTCCCGATGCCCGCCGCCGTTTCGACCTCTACCCCCACGAATTCTCGGGCGGCCAATGTCAGCGGCTGATGATCGCCATGGCGCTTGCCGGCGAACCGGACCTCTTGATCGCCGACGAGCCGACGACGGCGCTCGACGCGACGATCCAGGCGCAGATCCTCGACCTGCTGATCCAGCTCCGGGCCGAGACCGGCATGGCGACGGTGTTTATCAGCCACGATCTCGGTGCCGTCTCCCAGGTCTGCGAACGGGTCTGTGTCATGTATGCCGGCCGGATCGTCGAGGAAGGCACTGTCGCCCAGCTTTTCTCCGAGCCGCGTCATCCCTATACGCGCGGTCTTTTCGACGCGATCCCGCGGATCGACGGTCCCCGTCACCGGCTCATCCCCATCCCCGGCACGGTTCCGAACCCAAAACATCTGCCCGAAGGCTGTTCCTTCCAGCCGCGCTGTTTTCGCGCGGTCGAGGCCTGTCGCAGCGAGCGCCCTGCGCTCGAGACGTCGGCCGATGGCCGGCAGCTCGCCTGCTTCCGGCCGAATCCGGCCAATGAGCCTGTCGCGGCAAGAACCAGAGTGATCGAGGACATGCTGCAATGACCGCCCTCATCGAAGCGGACAATCTCGTTCGCATCTACCAGATCCGCCGCGGCATCTTTGCGCGGCCGCATCCGGTGCGCGCCGTGGACGGCATCTCGCTGACACTGAAACCCGGCGAGACGCTGGGCGTCGTCGGCGAGTCCGGCTCGGGCAAATCGACGCTCGGCCGGATGCTGCTCGGCATCGACGCCGCGCAGGGCGGCGAAATCAGGTTCGAAGGCAAACCGATGCCGCATCTGAAGACGCCGCAATGGCGGGCGCTGCGGGCGAAGATGCAGTTCGTCTACCAGGATCCGCTGGCAGCCCTCGACCGGCGCGTGACGATCGCAAAACAGATCGGCGAGCCGCTGGAGATCCACAAACTCATTCCGAAGCAGCATCAGGAAGCCCGCGTTGCCGAGCTGATGACGGCCGTCGGCCTGCGTCCGGATCAGGCCGGGCGTTATCCGCACGAACTGTCGGGCGGCCAGCGGCAGCGCGCCGTGATTGCCCGCGCGCTTGCCGCTCGCCCCAAGCTTCTGGTCTGCGACGAGCCGGTTTCCGCGCTCGACGTCTCCATCCAGGCGCAGGTGGTCAACATGCTGCGCGACCTGCAGGAGCAGAACGGCATCGCCATGGTGTTCATCAGCCACGACCTCAAGGTTGTGCGCAACATCGCCGACCGGGTGGCGGTGATGTATCTTGGCCGGATCGTCGAGGAAGCCTCTTCCGACGTGATTTTCCACTCGCCGCAACATCCCTATACCAAGGCGCTGGTCTCCAGCGTGCCGGTGCCGGGCAAGATCCTCGAAGGACGCGTCATCCTCCAGGGCGAGCCGCCGAACCCGGCCAATCGTCCGTCCGGCTGCGCCTTCCATCCCCGCTGTGCACTGGCGCGGGATGTTTGTCGTTCCGTCGTGCCGCAGCTTCGCCCGATCGGCAATGGCCGCACGGCCGCTTGCCATGTCGTTGCCGGCGAAGCCGCCTCGATCGCAGCCTGAGAGGAGCCTTCGATGATCCGCTTCGTAGCCGTTCGGCTCCTTCGGGCCTTGATCACCATCTTTGCCGTCGTCACCTTCGCCTTCGTCGTGCTGCGCATGTCGGGCGACCCGGCGCAGGTCATGCTCGGCCCGGACGTGCCGCAGGAAGCCGTCGACGCGTTCCGCCGCGCCTGGGGGCTCGACCAGCCGCTCTGGGTCCAATACCTCGCTTATGTAAGATCGATCTTCACCGGCGATTTCGGGGTGTCGATGCGCGACAAGGCGTCGGCGCTGGACCTGGTTCTGCAGCGCGTGCCTGCGACGCTGCAGCTCACCCTGCCGGCGCTGCTCCTGAAGCTCGTCCTGGGTATTCCGGCCGGCGTCTACGCGGCGCTGCATCGCCAGAGTTTCGCCGATCGCGGCGTGATCCTGCTGGCGGTCCTCGGCTTCACGATCCCGTCCTTCGTGATGGGCCTGTTGCTGGTGCTGATCTTTGCGGTCATCCTCGGGGTGTTGCCCTCCGGCGGCCAGGATACATGGGTGCATGGCATCCTGCCGACGATCACCATGAGCATCGGCGGCATCGGCATCCTCGCCCGTTTCTCGCGCAGCGCCATGATCGAGGTGATGGGGCAGCCCTATATCCGCACTGCCTCCGCCAAGGGCCTGAAATGGCCTGATGTCGTCTGGAACCATGCATTGCCGAATGCGGCCGTGCCGATCGTGACGATCGTCGGCTTCATGGTCGGCTCGCTGATCGCTGGTGCCGTGGTGGTCGAGTCGATCTTCTCGTGGCCGGGCATCGGACGCCTGCTGATCGTCTCGGTCGGCAACCGCGACCTCGCCGTCGTCCAATGCATCCTGCTGATCATCGCAGCCACCATGGTGGTTTCGAACCTCGTCGTCGACCTGCTCTACGGTTGGCTCGACCCCCGCCTTCGCTCCAACGCGGCGCATTGAGGACAAAGAGATATGGCTACGATCAATCTGTCGGAAACCTCGCGGACGCCCGGCTGGTACGCGACGTTCATCTCGCGCCTGCGCCGCAACGTGCCATTCACCGTCGGCCTCGGCATTCTCTGGCTGGCGGTCGTGGTCGCGGTTGCGATCTTCGCCGACCAGCTCCGCCCCTACAACATCACCGCGATGGACCTGTCGAGCCGACTTTCCCATCCGGGCGCGCTGAAACACCTGCTCGGCACCGATGAACTCGGCCGCGACGTGCTTTCGCGCCTCCTCCAGTCGGTCCGGGTGTCGCTGATCATCGCCTTCGGCGCCACGATCCTCTCGGCTGTGTTCGGCACGGCGCTCGGCTTCGCGGCCGCGCAGTTCCGGGGTGCGGTCGAACATCTCGTGCTGGTGCTTGCCGATTTCCAGGCGGCGCTGCCGTTCCTGATCATGTCGCTTGCGGTGCTCGCCTTCTTCGGCTCGTCCATGGTGCTGCTCGTCTGCCTCATGGGGTTCTACGGCTGGGAGCGTTACGCCCGCATCGCCCGCGGCCTGGCGATCTCGGCAAGCTCGCAAGGCTATGCGGCCTCCGTCGTGCAGCTCGGCGCAACGCCGGCGCGTGTCTATTTCCACCATATCCTGCCGAACGTCGCCTCGACGCTGATCGTCTCGATGACGCTGACCTTCCCGGAAATCATCCTGATGGAAAGCGGTCTTTCCTTCCTGGGGCTCGGTGTGCAGCCGCCGGAGACGAGCCTTGGCAACATGGTGGGGTTCGGGCGCGAATACCTGACCCGCGCGCCGTGGATCATGCTTGCTCCATCGGTCGTGATCATGCTGACGACCCTGTCGATCAGCATTGTCGGTGACTGGCTGCGCGACAAGCTCGATCCCACCCTTTCGTAATCTCGGGGTGGCTCGCTGCAAGTCCGGTGGCCACTTCCATCGATGCCGCTACTGGCGCTGTGGGCGGATTACAACGGATCGTCAACGATCCCAGGCGAAAACAGCCCAAAACCAGCTGTTTCATAAACTCGCCACTTGAGTTTCTGCGATCATGCCGCTAAATCTCACGCCACCAGGACCGGGCCCCTCTGACAGTTCATGCTTGAGCTGTGATGTCGGACTGGATTAGTCCAACTTGGGTGCCTGGTGTTCGTGGAAATCATGTGACGACAACGGCGGTGACCTACGACAGGCGGAAATGCAGGTCGTGAGCGTCTCAAGTTCGTCTCGGTCCACTCGCGGGCACTCCCGCCTTTGAGAGATTGGGTGCCAAATGATGGAATTCTTTACGCCGGAGGCATTGTCCGCCCTCCTGCAGGTTATCATGATCGACCTCGTGCTGGCCGGCGACAATGCGATCGTCATCGGCCTTGCTGCTGCCGGCCTGCCGAAGGAACAGCGGTCCAAAGCCATTCTGGTCGGTATCATTGCAGCGACCGTGCTGCGTATCGGTTTCGCGCTTGCCACGACCCAGCTTCTGCAGATCGTTGGCCTGCTGCTGGCCGGTGGTGTCCTGCTTCTCTGGGTCTGCTGGAAGATGTGGCGCGAATTGCGCACGCCCCATCAGCATGAGGACGAAGCCAACGAAGCGCTGCAGAATGCAGACCTCAACGCCGACGGTACGGTCGCGGGCGGTGCGCCGCGCAAGACTTTCTCCCAGGCTGCCTGGCAGATCGTCATTGCGGACGTCTCCATGTCGCTCGACAACGTGCTCGCCGTTGCGGGTGCTGCCCATGAACATCCAGAAGTCCTGATCTTCGGCCTGGTCCTCTCGATCGCGCTGATGGGTATCGCGGCAAGCTTCATCGCCCGCCTGCTCAACAAGCATCGCTGGATTGCCTATGTCGGTCTCGCCGTCATCCTTTACGTGTCGCTCGAGATGATCTGGCGCGGCTATCACGAAGTCGCACCTTATCTCGGCGTGTAATATCGCCTGGCGCGGCGGTTCTGCCGCCGCGCCCTTTCCTTCGGGCCTCTGACGCCCGTCTTTGCCCGCCGTTTGCCGGGCGGTTTTTCCTGATCTCAACCAAAACTTATGCCGCGTCAGCAGAACCTATTCGTCAGGCTGCTGATCTCCTTTTATGTCTTCATGCCAAGCTGCGGCGCCCATGCGCCGGCCGTGTTGGAGTGGAGGACGCGGGCTCGATTTTTTGGAGGAGATGCGCCTGTCCGCCGGGCGCGATAGATCGACCATCTAGGAAAAGCCATGACCGAACCCTGTTATGATGTCGCCCATCTCGGCCACGTCGAGCTTTATTCAGACCGTTTCGACGAGTCGCTCGACTTTTTCACCCGCGTCTACGGGCTGACCGAAAGCGGTCGCGAGGGCGACAGCGTCTATCTGCGCGCTTATGACGACTACGAATTCCACACGCTGAAGCTCACCAGGCATCACACGACCGGTGTCGGCCATATCGCCTATCGCACCTCGTCTGCCGAAGCGCTGGAGCGCCGCGTCAGGGTAATCGAGGAAAAGGGCTGGGGCGTCGGCTGGACCGAAGGTGATCTCGGTCACGGCCGGGCCTACCAGTTCAAGAGCCCCGACGGCCATCTGTTCGAGCTCTACTGGGACACCAGGGAATATGTGGCGCCGCCGGAAGAAAAGCCGGCGCTCAAGAACATCGCCCAGCGTTACCATGGCCGCGGCGCAAGCCCGCGCCGCCTCGACCACGTCAATCTGCTCGCTGCCGATGTCAGCCTGATCCGCGAGTTCATGACCACGGCGCTCGGCAGCCGGGTCACCGAGATGATCCAGCTCGACAACGGCCGGGTCGGCGGCTGCTGGTTCACCATCAACAACAAGACCTACGATCTTGCCTGCTCCGAAGACCATACCGGTTCGCACGGCCGCTTCCACCATGTCACCTATGCCTGCGACCAGCGCGAAGACATTCTGCGCGCCGCCGATATCTTCCTGGAAAACGGCGTTCATATCGAATCCGGCCCGCACAAGCATGCGATCCAGGGCACGTTCTTCCTCTATGTCTGGGAGCCTGCCGGCAACCGCGTCGAGCTCGCCAATGCAGGCGCCCGCCTGATCCTTCGTCCGGACTGGAAGCCGGTCGTCTGGACCGAAGCCGACCGCAAAAAGGGCCAGGCCTGGGGCATGAAGACGATCGAAACCTTCCACACGCACGGCACGCCGCCGGTGGCACACAAGTAAGTCAAGAGGCATCCCATGGCAAAGACAGCATTGGTCATCAGCGCCCATTCGGCGGATTTCGTCTGGCGTTGCGGCGGCGCGATCGCGCTTCACGAGGAAAAGGGCTACGACGTCACCGTCGTCTGCCTGTCCTATGGCGAGCGCGGAGAAAGCGCCAAGCTCTGGAAAAACCCGGGCATGACGCTTGAAAAGGTGAAGACCGAGCGCCGCAGGGAAGCGGAGAACGCGGCAAAAGCGCTAGATGTCACCGACATCCAGTTCTTCGATCTCGGCGACTATCCGCTGGTCGTCGATCAGGACGCCAAGTTCAAGCTGGTCGACGTGATCCGCAAGGTTCAGCCGGAATTCATGCTCTCCCATTCCAAGTGGGACCCCTATAATACCGACCACATGTACGCGACGCAGGTTGCGATCGAGGCCCGCATGATCGCCCAGGCCTGGGGCCACAATCCGGGCGAAAAGATCCTTGGCGCGCCGCAGCTCTACCTGTTCGAGCCGCACCAGACCGAGCAGATGGAATGGAAGCCGGACGTCTTCCTCGACATCTCTCCCGTCTGGGAAAAGAAGTGGGCGGCCATCCAGTGCATGGAAGGCCAGGAACATCTCTGGGACTTCTACAAGAACGTCGCCGAGAACCGCGGTAACCATTTCATGCGCAATTCCGGCGGCCAGGCCAGCGGACGCAAGTCGACCCATGCGGAAGGCTTCCAGTCGGTCTTCCCGCGCACCGTCGACGAACTTTGATAGGGGCGAACTAATGTCGGTCGTCGTCCAGAATATCGAACGCGCGGATCAGTCGGTCATCGACCAGCTGGCAGCCTGCGGTGTCGCAACCGTCCATGAGGCGCAGGGCCGCAAGGGCCTGCTCGCCAGCTACATGCGGCCGATCTATCCGGGCGCGCGCCTCGCGGCGAGCGCCGTCACCATCTCCGCACCTCCGGGCGATAACTGGATGCTGCACGTGGCGATCGAGCAGCTGAAGGCCGGAGACATCCTGCTGCTCGCCCCGACCAGCCCCTGTGAGGACGGTTATTTCGGCGACCTGCTGGCGACCTCCGCCCAGGCGCGCGGCTGCAAGGGCCTGATCATCGATGCCGGCGTGCGTGACGTGGTCGATCTCACCCAGATGAAATTCCCGGTCTGGTCGAAGGCGGTCTACGCCCAGGGTACGGTCAAGGAAACGCTCGGGTCGGTCAACATTCCGGTCGTCTGCGCCGGTGCCTATGTCCGACCCGGCGACGTGATCGTTGCCGACGACGACGGTGTGTGTGTGGTTGCCCGCGAGGAAGCCGAAGCGGTTGCCAAGAAGGCGGAAGCAAGGGTTGCGGCCGAAGAAGACAAGCGCAAGCGGCTCGCGGCCGGCGAACTCGGCCTCGATATCTATGACATGCGCGGCAAGCTCGCCGAAAAAGGCCTGAAGTATATCTGAGCGGTGGAGGCCGCTTTCCCTTCTCCCGCTGGGGAGAAGAAGGGAGATCGAGATGAGTGACACTGAAACCGGCGTCCGCTGCATGTGGATGCGTGGCGGCACTTCCAAGGGCGGGTATTTCCTCGCCTCGGACCTGCCGGCCGACCGTGACAATTTCCTTCTGCGGGCGATGGGATCGCCCGATCCTCGCCAGATCGACGGCATGGGCGGCGCCCACCCGCTGACCTCCAAAGTGGCGGTGGTTCGGAAGTCCGATCGGGAAGGGGTTGATGTCGACTATCTCTTCCTGCAGGTCTTCGTCGACCAGCCGATCGTCACCGACGCGCAGAACTGCGGCAATATCCTCGCTGGCATCGGGCCTTTTGCCATCGAGCGCGGGCTGGTGGCCGCCCGGGGCGACAAGACCGAAGTCTCGATCTTCATGGAAAATACCGGGCAGATCGCCATTGCGACCATCGAAACGCCCGGCGGCCAGGTGACCTACAAGGGCGACGCTCGGATCGACGGCGTGCCGGGGACTTCGGCGCCGGTACCGATCGTGTTTGCCGATACGGCCGGCTCCTCCTGCGGCGCGCTGCTGCCGACCGGAAATCCGGTCGACATGATCGAAGGCGTCGCCTGCACGCTGATCGACAATGGCATGCCCTGCGTCGTCATGCGCGGCGATGTGCTCGGGATTACCGGCACCGAGAGCCCGAAGGATCTTGAAGCGAACCAGGAGCTGCGCGCCAAGCTTGAAGCGATCCGCCTGAAGGCCGGGCCGATGATGAACCTTGGCGACGTTACCAAGAAATCCGTGCCGAAGATGACGATGGTCTCTGCACCGACGGCGGGCGGGGCGATCTCGACCCGCACCTTCATTCCGCACACATGCCATGATGCGATCGGCGTGCTCGGCGCGGTCAGCGTCGCGACCGCCTGCTTGCTGCCGGAAGGCCCGGCTTCGGACCTGGCCGTCATTCCGGAAGGCGACGAGAAGCTGCTGTCGATCGAGCATCCGACCGGCGAGATGAGCGTCATCGCCACGATGAAGGATGGCGAAGTCCATCGTGCGGCGGTGTTGCGCACGGCGCGCAAGCTTTTCGACGGTGTGGTTTTCGGCGACTGAGAGTAGGGCACGGGCATGAGGATCGCATTTCTGGGTTTTGGCGAGGCGGCACGCGCCTTTCATGACAGCCTTGCGCCGAAGCTGGATGATGGCGAATTCCGTGCCTATGACCTGCTGCTCGACGACGCCGAAAAGGCGGGGGAGATGCAGGCAGCGATGACCAGCCGCGGCGTCCGGCCAGAAGCCTCGCCCGCGAGTCTTGCCGATGCCGAATGGATCTTCAGCGCGGTCACCGCCGACCAGAGCCTGATTGCCGCCCAGTCGATCGCGCCGTATCTCGGCCAGGGCGCGCTGCTGATCGACATCAATTCCGTGTCCCCCGGCCGCAAACGCGAGACCTCCGCGCTGGTCGACCAGACCGGCGCCGACTACCTCGACATGGCCGTGATGGCCCCGGTCCATCCGAAGGGCCATGCGACGCCGGTTCTGATTGCCGGCAAAAGCGCGGCCGAGCTTCTGGAACGTTTCCGCGGCCTTGGCTTCAGCGCTGATGTTGCGGGCGAGACGGTCGGTTCGGCGACGGCCATCAAGATGGTGCGCTCGGTATTCGTGAAGGGCCTGGAAGCGATCACCGTCGAGGCGCTGCTGGCGGCGGAGGCCTCGGGCTGTTTCGAGGAAATTTTAGCCTCGCTCTCCCAAAGCTTTCCTGGCCTCGACTGGTCGAAATTCCCGGATTACCAGTTCGAGCGCACGACCCGCCACGGCCGCCGCCGGGCCGCGGAGATGCGCGAAAGCGGCGTTACCCTCGATGCGCTGGGGCTGAACGGCGGGCTTGCCTGCGAGATTGCCGCCGTTCAGGACGAGATGGCGGCGAGCGGCGTGAAGCCGGCCGGCGATCTCAGGGAAACCGTTGCGCGGGTCCTTTCGGCTCGGCGTCGAGGTAAATAAGCCCGCCTCTTCAGCGCGTTGCCTTGTATACGCGCCATGCATTTGCGCTCCAAACCCGCACCGTCATCCACAGCCTCTGCCCCCTGTATACATGAGGCTTGGCCAATCCATCAGATGTGGCTAAGATTTGCGGATCGACAGGCGGAGGTTGCGCCGGCTTGTCTCAGGCAAAGGTGCGGATTTGGAAGAGACCTCGAGAACGACCCACACGATGCGCGCGCTGATGGAGCTGCGCAAGAAGATCCTGAGCGGCGACTACCCCGGCGGCACCCGACTGTTCGAAGTGTCTCTGGCCGAGACGCTGCAGATTTCCCGAACGCCGGTGCGGGAGGTGATGTCGCGTCTTGCGGAAGAGGGGTTGCTCGACCGGTTGGCGAATGGCGGTTTTGTGGTCCGCAGTTTCACCTATGCCGATGCCGTCGATGCGATCGAGCTACGCGGCGTGCTGGAAGGGACGGCGGCGCGGCTTGCCGCCGAACGCGGCGTCTCCCAGGCGGGATTGGATCAGCTTCGGGAAATCCAGGCCCGGCTTGACGATTGTTTCGGCGAAGCCGCGGACGAGGTGGATCTGGAAGCCTATTCGGAGGCGAACGCAAAGTTTCATGTGGTGCTGGTCGAGCTCTCCGGCAGCACGGTAATCCAGCGGGAGGTCGAGCGCGCGACACGGCTGCCGTTCGCGTCGCCATCGGCTTTCCTGTCAGGCCGGGCCCATGTGGCTGCCTTCCGTCAGTCGCTGCATATCGCGCAGGAACAACATCGCACCTTGGTGCAGGCAATCGCCGGGCGCGAAGGCGCACGGGCGGAATTCATCGCCCGCGAACATGCCCGCATCGCCCGCAAGAACCTCGAATACGCCGTCTTCGAGGATCCGGAACTGATGTTGACAGTTCCGGGCCTGGTGCTCCTCAACTCCTGAGACCCGACCGCCTGCCGCAGGTTTTGATGGTCGGAAGCCTTCGGTTTACTATCCCCGAGGCGATCATCAGCCTGCCGAATATTTCCCCTTGAATTTGTCTTCCGATGCCGTCATGTATACACGACATCGCAAGCCACAGACAAACCATAGGGAGGAATTCCGTGACTCAGGCCAATCTCACTCAAGTTTTGAAGGATGCGGGCAACACCGTCGAGCATCTGCGCAACTCCAAGACCGGCATCTATGTATACCCGGTCGTGGCTCCGGAATTCTCCAACTGGCGTTCGGAACAGGCTGCATGGCGTGAAGGCGCGGTTCTTTTCGACCAGTCGCATCACATGGACGAACTGGTCGTCGAAGGCCCGGACGCCGCCAAGTTCCTTGAAAGCCTGTCGATCAACAGCTTCGCCAATTTCGGCGTCGACCGCGCCAAGCATTACGTTCCGGTCACGCCTGCCGGCCATGTCATCGGCGACATGATCATCTTCCGGGAAACCGAAGAGAAATTCGTCCTCGTCGGCCGCGCACCGACCGCCAACTGGCTGCTCTACAACGCGTCGCTCGGCAAATATAACGTCAAGCTGACCCACGATCCGCGCTCGCCCTCGCGTCCGGACGGCAAGCTCGTCACCCGCATCCACTACCGCTTCCAGATCCAGGGTCCGGATGCGCCGAAGGTCTTCGAAAAGATGAACGGCGGCCCGATCCCGGAAATCAAGTTCTTCCACGTCGACTGGATCAATGTCGGCGGCCGCAAGGTTCAGGCTCTGCGCCACGGCATGGCCGGCGCTCCGGGTCTCGAAATCTGGGGCCCGTATGCGGAGAAGGACGAAGTCCGCGCCGCCATCATCAAGGCAGCTGAAGAGGCCGGCGTCGATCTGCGTCCGGTCGGCAGCCGCGCCTATGCCACCAACACCCTGGAATCCGGCTGGATCCCGTCGCCGCTTCCGGCGATCTACACCGGTGACGAGCTGCAGGCCTATCGCGACTGGCTTTCTGCCCAGAGCTACGAAGCTTCGGGTTCGATCGGCGGCAGCTACGTCTCCGACAAGATCGAAGACTATTACCTGAACCCCTACGAGCTGGGTTACGGCGTCTACGTCAAGTTCGACCACGACTTCGTCGGCCGCGCCGCCGTCGAAAAGCAGAAGGCGACCCCGCAGCGCCGCAAGGTCACTTTCGAGTGGAATTCCGACGACGTCGTCAAGGTCATCGCTTCGGCTTTCCAGCCCGGCGAACAGGCCGCCAAGTGGATCGACTTCCCGCTCTCCAACTACGCCTCGTCGAGCTTCGACAAGGTTCTGAAGGACGGCAAGGTCGTCGGCCTGTCGATGTTCAACGGCTATAGCTACAACGAGCGCTCCATGCTGTCGCTCGGCGTCGTCGATGCCGACATCGAGGAAAACGATATCCTGACGCTCATCTGGGGCGAGCCGGATGGCGGTACTTCCAAGACCTCGGTCGAGCAGGGCCATAAGCAGGCCGAGATCCGCGTTCGCGTCGCAGCCGTGCCCTACGCTCAGGAAGCGCGTGAAAATTACGCCGAAAGCTGGCGCACAAAGAAGGCCCTCTAATCGATGGGCGTGCGAGAACGGGTTGTTCTCGCACGCCGCTCCGTCCGTCTGACCGGACGGTTTTCACTGGCTAAACGGGGGGAGGATCAACAATGGCATTTTTGAATCTGTTCAGGGGCAAGCAGGAAGAGAAGTCCGTGGAGCCGGCCAGCTTCAGGGACCTTATCGACGGCTATTCTATCGAAGTCATGCCGCGCACGGCAGCCAAGATCGAAGATTTCAAGGCACTGCTGCCGAAGGGCACGCGGGTCTATATCGCCCATATCGACGGGACGCCGATCGAGGACATGGTGCAGACCGCAAGGCGCCTGCACGAAGACGGCTTCCCCGTCATGCCGCATTTTCCCTCCCGCATCATTGCAAGCCACGCGATCCTGGAGGACTGGATCAAGCGCTACAGAAACGAGGCAGGCGTGGACCAGGCGCTGCTGCTCGGCGGCGGCGTGTCGACGCCCGCTGGCGATTTCGACAGTTCCATCCAGCTGATCGAGACCGGCCTGTTCGACCGCTACGGCTTCAAGCGACTGCATGTCGCCGGCCATCCGGAAGGCAACAAGGACATCGACAAGGACGGCGGTTACAGGATCGTCGACGAGGCGTTGAAGTTCAAGCAGGCCTATTCCGAGCGCACCGATGCGGAGATGGCGATTGCCACTCAGTTCGCCTTCGATGCCAAGCCGGTCATCGCCTGGGCCGAGCGCATCGCTGCCGCCGGCGTCAAGCTGCCGATCCATCTCGGCATTGCCGGACCGACCAAGCTGCAGACGCTCATCAAGTTTGCCATCGCCTGCGGCGTCGGCCCCTCGCTCGGCGTGTTGCAAAAGCGCGCGATGGATCTCAGCAAGCTCCTGGTTCCCTACGAACCGACGGAAGTGCTGACCGAGATCGCCGATTACAAGGCTTCCCATCCGGAAAGCCTGATCCAGCAGATCCATGTCTTCCCGCTCGGCGGCATCCGTGCCAGCGCGGAATGGATGAACGAACAGCTGACCGGCGAGCGTAACGTCGCACCGTGAATTAACAGAAGCGGGGCAAGTGCCGGACTTGCACCGTTTCGACCCGCTGCCGGGAGGAGAAAGGCAGGGGAGGACAGGCACGTGGACTATCCCAATCTGCGCCATATCCGTCTTTTCTGCGCCTGCCTGCGCACCGGCTCGCTGACGCGGGCGGCCGATATCGTCGGCGTCACCCAGCCGGCGGCCTCACAGGCGATTTCCCGCCTCGAAGACCGCTTCGGAACGCGGCTTCTCGAGCGCGGGCCGGGACATGCGATGGCGACGCCGGCAGGCCGGGTCGTCCAGACCCGGTCGCTCAGGGCGCTCGATCTTATCCGGAGCGGTTGCCAGAAGCTCCAGGCGGATTCGGGTTCGCGCGGCTCCGGTGCCGATGCAAGGCTGACGATCTCCCACCTGCGCGCCCTGCAGGCCTTTGCCCAGACCGGAGGGTTTCCGGGTGCCGCGCGTATCCTCGACCAATCAGGTGCCGCGGTTCAGCGCACGGCGCGCAACGCGGAGGCAATCCTCGGCACAAGCCTTTTCGAGGCCGATGGCCGCGCGACGCGGTTCACCGGTGCCGGTCGCGCCGTTGCCCGCTGGGCCGGCCTTTCGCTGAAAGAGCTCGGCAACGCCACCGAGGAAGTGCAGGAGCTGCGCGGCAAGTTCGATGGCCTGGTATCGGTCGGCGCGCTGCCCATGGCGCGCACCACCATCGTGCCCGATGCCATTGCCTCGCTGGCCCTCACCCATCCGCTGGCGCGGTTCGAGATCCTCGAGGGCAGCTACGAGCAGCTCCTCAGCGATCTGGAAATGGGACATATCGATTTTCTGATCGGGGCGCTGCGCAGCCGCCTGACGCCGACACTCGGCCAGGAGCCGCTTTTCGATTTTCGGCTGGCGGTCGTCGCGGGTGCCGGTCATCCGCTTTCGGGCAAGACGGATGTCTCGCTTGTCGAACTTGCCTCCTATCCATGGGTGGTGGCGCGCAAGGGGACGCCCAACCGCAACACGTTCGATGCCCTGGCGGCAAAGTTTCCCGATGGACCGCAGATGCAGGGGACCGTCGAGACCGGTTCGCTGACGGCCTTGCGTGGCATCCTGATGCAGACGGATCGGCTGGCGCTGCTGTCCCGGCATCAGCTCCGGCACGAGCTGAAGGCGGGATTCCTGACGCTTCTGAACTATGAAGTGCCGGGAAAGCCGCTGTCGATCGGCATCACCACCCGCCGCAACTGGCAGCCGACCGCTCTCCAGGCGGAATATCTGGCGGCGATCCGGCGTGTGGTCGCGACGGAGGAGGCAGTCAGCGCTCCTGGCGGCAGTCGCCTGCCTCCGCTGAAGGCCGCCGAGTAGCACCACTTGCCATTGCAGTTTTCGCAGTTATCGTTATTGCCGCATAGGTCCGGCCGGTCTGATGTCGCGCGCCGTCAGGAAAGAGCGGGAGCATCTTTGAGAAAAAAGGCCGTCAACAGTCTCGAACGCCTTCAGGCGGTACTTGAGGTTTTCACCGAGGACCGTCTGGAATGGACCCCGGAAGAGCTGATGGAGGAGCTGGGTTATAGCCGGCCGACGCTCTATCGCTATCTGAAGATCCTGAAGGACAGCGGTTTCCTCACCTCCATGCCGAATACCGGCTTTACGCTGGGGCCGAGGGTGGTGGAGATGGACTACCTCCTGCGGAAATCCGACAATCTCATCCTGTCCGGCGCGCCCTACCTCCAGAAACTCACGGGGCGATACGAGTGCACGGCGCTTCTGGTGCGCTGGTACGGCGAAAAGATCCTTTGCGTCGATTCGATCAGTTCCAGCCGCGAGGCGATCAGCAGCTATCCGCGCGGGAGGCCGATGCCGCTCAGCCGGGGCGCGATCGGCCGGTCCATCGTTGCCTTCCTGCCGCGCCGCAATCTCCTGCCGCTGATCAATCGCACGCTCGACGACTGGCAGGCGG
This sequence comes from Neorhizobium sp. T25_27, assembly GCF_002968565.1. Classification (NCBI taxonomy): domain Bacteria; kingdom Pseudomonadati; phylum Pseudomonadota; class Alphaproteobacteria; order Hyphomicrobiales; family Rhizobiaceae; genus Neorhizobium; species Neorhizobium sp. T25_27. The sequence goes on along the minus strand of NZ_PVBJ01000016.1, from coordinate 22,259 downwards.
CGGGCGCCGGCGATACCGTGGAAGCCGTCCTCGATGGGCTGAAGTCGGTGCGCAAGAAGGGTTACGCCGTGGCCCATGGTGAGGTGACACCCGGTGTCGTCGGCTTCGCGGCACCGATCTTCGATGCGGGCCAGAGCCCCATCGCCAGCTTTTCCGTGACGATCGCCCAAGAACTCGCCCGAGGCTCCGCGGTGGAGGATATCGGCCGGGAAGTCTTGCTTGCCGCCGGTGAGATCACCGCCGCGCTGGCCTCGCATCGACACAGGATTTCTAGTCGATAATCTCATAATACAAGAAAATATGTTGACTTTCGGCGGTTGCCTTCGCATTTTGCCGCGACGGAGCATGGTCGATCTCGGCATCGCTCGGCTCGCGGATTTTTTAAACGCCTCGGGGCACTGGACTTCCCTTAGTTCGCGGTGCCGTAGCAGGACAGACAGGAGGAGCATTCCATGAAGAAGATCGACGCTTTCAACCATATCTGGCCAAAGCCCTTTTTCGACAAGCTGATCGGCTATATCGGCACGATGACCGACGTCACCATGCGCTCGGGCGCGGTGCCGATGATGACGGACCTCGACCGTCGTTTCCAGGTGATGGACATGTTCGGCGGCGACTACCAGCAGGTCCTGTCGCTCGCTTCCCCGCCGCTGGAAAAGCTGGCCGGTGCCGAACGCGCCTATGACCTCGGTCGGATCGGCAACGATTCCCAGAAGGAGCTATGCGACAAATATCCGGAACGCTTCCCGGCCTTCATCGCCACCGTGCCGATGGAAAACCAGGAATGGATGATGGCGGAAACCAAGCGGGTCGTCGAAGATCTCGGCGCCTGTGCTGTCCAGATCTTCACCAATTACAGCGGCAAGCCGCTCGACCTGCCGCAGTTCGAGCCCTTCTTCGAATATATGGCAAAGTCCGGCAAGCCGGTCTTCCTGCATCCGTCGCGCGGCGCCAACTTCCCGGACTACCTGACCGAAGACCGTTCGGAATACGAGATCTTCTGGACCTTCGGCTGGCCGTATGAAACTTCGGCGGCCATGGCGCGCCTCGTGTTCTCGCGCATCTTCGACAAGTACAAGGGTCTCAAGGTCGTCACCCACCATGCCGGCGGCATGGTGCCCTTCTTCGAAGGCCGCGTCGGTGCCGGCTGGGACCAGATGGGCAAGCGCACGTCCGATCGCGACCTTTCGGTCGTGCTGAAGGCGCTGGAGCGTCCGCATCTCGAATATTTCAAGGAATTCTATGCCGATACGGCGAGCTTCGGTTCGACCAAGGCAATAGAGCACGCCATCGAATTCTTCGGCGAAGATCGGGTGCTGTTCGCCTCCGACGCGCCGTTCGATCCGGAAGGCGGTCCGATGTACATCCGCGAGACCATCCAGGTTCTCGACAACATGGACATCTCCGACGCCACCCGCCAGAAGATCTACGAGGGCAATGCCAAGAAGCTTCTTGGCCTGAAGTAAGCGATCCCGGTTCTTGGGTCTATCGGACGCGCGGGCGGCAACGCCCGCGCGTTCTTCATTTGGAGAGCCGGTCGATATAACGCCTGGCGGAGCGGGCGACGATCGCCTGCCCATCCTGACGGACATTCTGGTGCGAGAAAGCGCCGTAGATCCGCTCGAAAGGCCAAAGTGCCAGCCGCTCCGCGACATCGGCAACTTCAGCGGCGCTGAGCGGCAGCATGTTGGGGTAGCTCCACATGAAGGAGACGTGGTCGGCGCCCGGCGTGACCTGGACGATATCTCCGGCCAGCAGCACGCCCTTGTCGTCTTCGCCCGTCCAATGCAGGACGGTACCGCCGGCAAAGTGTCCGCCGCCATGAACCAGCGTGACGGAGGAGGAAAGCACCAGCGCATCCTCGTCCCACAGCCGGACGTGATCCGAGGGACGGCAGATCCACTCCTTGTCCGCGGCATGCAGATAGATCGGCGCGTCGAAGGCGGCGGCCCAATCCTGCATGGTCGTGTAATAGTGCGGATGGGAGATCGCGATGGCGCTGAGGCCGCCCAGTGACTGGACGATCGCCTTGGTCGCATCGTCGAGGAGCGCGATGCAATCCCAAAGGATGTTTCCCGCCGGCGTGCGAAGCAGCAGGGTCCTCTGGTTGATGGCGAAGGCGGGGACGGTCTGGATCGCCAACAGCTCCGGCTCGAGCTGCACCCAAGAATTTCGGTGCGTCCGTGCGAGCTTTTCCGTCGTCGTCCAGGCTTGGCCGGAAGGCGGTATATATTGGCGCTCGTCTGTGCAGATGGGGCACGTTTCCGGCGCTTCCTCGGCTTCATGAAAGGAAGTGCCGCAGGCGCTGCAGAGAAAAACCGACATCGAAACCTCCCTCGGGACTGTCCATGGGTCCCGTCATGAATTTGGCAGGAAACGATATTCGTCAAGGAAAGGGAAGTCCTTGCGTCCCCTGAGGCTGGCCAGCCCGAACCGCTCGTATTCTCGGGGAAGGATTCACGTTTTCCAAAGGCAGGTGCGATAGGGTCCGGCTTTAAGCTATTTTACCCCAGAGGATCGGATGACGGCCCCGAAGACGCCAAGGCTGCTGAACCTGGATATCCTGCGCCTCGTCTCGGCGCTGATGGTGCTGACGTTCCATTACGGTTTCCGCATGCGGATTTCCGGCGAGGGCGGTGGCATCAGCTTTCCGGAGCTCGCACCCTTTGCCATGTGGTTCGATACCGGCCTGCTGATCTTCTTTGCGATTTCCGGCTATGTCATCACCATGTCGGCGGAAGGCCACACGGCCTATGACTTTGCCGCCGGACGCTTCGCGCGGCTCTGGCCGACCTTCATCGTCTGCGCGACGATCACTGCCGCTGTGCTCGCCGTCTGGCATCTGCCGACCTTGGATCCGCCGACGGTCAGGCAATGGCTGGCGCATGCCGTCATCATCTCGCGCGGCCTCGGCCAGCCCTTTCTCGACGGTGCCTACTGGACGATCGCCTACGAGATCATCTTCTACGGCTGGGTTTTCCTGCTCATCGCCACCGGCCTTTTCGAGCGCGGCTGGCGCGTTGTCGTGCTGGCATGGCTGGCGATTTCGGTCGTCAACGAGGCCTTCATCGGCAGCGGCGCGATCCAGAAACTGCTGATCACCGAATATTCCGGCTATTTCGCCTTCGGCCTGGCGCTTTACAAGGTGAGGCAGCATGCGTCCCCTTCGAGCCTCTGCGTGCTTGCCGCCACCGTCTGCTGGGCAATCGCCACACCCTTCCTGACCGAACCGGATTTCATCGCCACATACGGGCTGGGCCGCAGCGCCGTCGGGCTCGCGCTCATCGGGCCGCTGGCGCTGGCAGCGGTTGCGGTCTGTGCCACGGCGCCGTCGCTCCGCATTTCTCCGGCACTGGCGATCGGGCTCGGTGGCCTCACCTATCCGCTCTACCTGCTGCACCAGAATATCGGTTACGCGGTGTTTGCCCATTTCGGCACGGATCAGAACCGCTGGCTCGTAGCCCTCGTGCTGGTTGCTGCCCTGCTCTTCGTCGCCTGGGTGATCGCAAGGACTATCGAACCGCCGGCGCGGCGGGCGATCATACGCGCTGCTGGTCATCTTCGCGACGGTTTGGGGCGCCTCAGACAGCGGACCGCCTGATCCGGATTGACGGGTTCATTCTACCCGGGTAAATTCCTCTCGATACAGAGGAAGCAGATGGCAGATTTTCATTGGACAGCTTTTCGGGGTGAAAACCGCATTGCGGGCGGATCCCCGGTCGAGGTCGTCACGGCGATCAAGGCCGGTGGCCATGAAAGCGTTCTGGTCTTCGACGATGAGACGGGAAAGCCGGTCGATCTCGATCTCCGCGGCACACTCGAAGACTGTCTCGGTCGCCTTCCCAGGGATGATGTGGAGCCTGTCGAGCCGGTGGAACGGCGGCCCGGGCGGCCGAAGCTTGGCGTGGTGCCACGCGAGGTGACACTGCTGCCGCGGCATTGGGAGTGGCTCGCCCAGCAGCCGGGCGGCGCCTCGGTGGCTCTGCGCAAGCTCGTCGACGCAGCGCGTGCTGCCGGCAGTTCGGGAGACGACAGGCGCCGGGCTCAGGAGACCGCCGACCGTTTCATGCGGGCGCTCGCCGGGGATCAGCCGGGATATGAGGACGCGGCGCGGGCGCTTTATGCCGGGCAGGAAGATCGCTTCAAGGAGCTGACGGAGATCTGGCCGAAGGATATTCGGGACCACGCCCGATATCTCGCCCGAGCCGCATTCGGGGCGGGCTCTGCCGAAGAAAAATAACTTCTGTTAGTCGCCAAAAAAGCCGCGGATACCGGGCAATTCGGAGCAATCCGGTACTTTTTGAACACGTTCTGTCCGCGATTGAACATGGACCGGATGAAATCCGCACCGTAAGTTGCTTCGCGCCGCCGGGGAGGGTGGCTCGGAGGAGCAGTTTATGGATCGCATGAAGAATAAGGTCGTTCTCGTCTTTGGTGCCGGTTCGGTCGGCCCGGGTTTCGGGAACGGCAAGGCTGCGGCCGTCGCCTATGCGCGCGAGGGCGGCAGCGTCGTCTGCGTCGACGTCGATCTCGATGCAGCGAGGAACACGGTCGACGTCATCGAATCCGAGGGCGGCACGGGCCTGGCGCTCGCCGCCGACGTCACCAAATCCTCCGACATTGCCGTTGTCGTCGAAACGACCATGGAACGCTTCGGCCGTATCGACGTGCTGCACAACAATGTCGGCATCAACCTGCCGGGCGGCGCGGCGGAGGCAACCGAGGAGAGTTGGCGCAAGGTGATGGACGTGAACCTGACCAGCGCCTTCCTGACTTGCAAGGCCGTTCTGCCGATCATGGAGAAGCAGGGCGGCGGGGCGATCATCAATATTTCATCGCTCGCCTCCATCCGGTGGACCGGCTACCCCTACGTTTCATATTATGCATCGAAGGCGGCGCTCAATCACTTCACGCGCGCGATTGCGATCGAATATGCGGCCAAGGGCATCCGCGCCAACGCGATCCTGCCGGGGGTGATGGACACGCCGCATATCCAGAAACAGATCAGCGGGTACTACGGTTCCGCAGAGGAGATGAAGGCCAAAAGAGACGCGCTTTCGCCGATGAAACGCCAGGGAGACGGCTGGGACATCGCCTGGGCCTCGGTTTTCCTCGCGTCCGACGAGGCGAAATACATTACCGGAGTCGAGCTTCCCATCGACGGCGGGCTGCATGTGACGGTGTCCGGCAGCTTGAGCTGAGACAATTACAGCTACGCTGGAGAGCGATCCATGATGTGGATCGATTTTAAAGTTTTCTGCTCTGGCGGCAAATTTAGGCTTGCCTAATCCGTCCGTGTTCAGCAAACTCCGGCAACTTGAAGAAGAATAAGATCCAGATCATGGACCACTACGGATGGCTGGAGGAGCCGGACGTCGGGAGGAAAAGCGGTTGCGCCGGAGAGGGGTGTAGTCCGCCTGGATTTGCGGCTCGGCCGCGATCGATCCGGAGTGTTTCTTTCGTTTGTCCCCTTCGCGGCACTGAGGAGGATGACGCGTGACGGCAGCCCATAATACGATCGAGCCCATGGACGAGGCTTCTCTGCTCGCCGGTCTCGAAGGCGTGGCGCCGCAGCAAAGCGGTTCCGTCTGGATGCGGCCGGTGGAGGCGGTCGCCGCGGCGCTTCTCGTCGGCATCATCGCGCTTCTATTGGCCGGGGTCATTTCCCGTTATGTCTTTTCGCTGCCGGTCGTCTGGATCGACGAGGTGGCATCGATCTCCTTCCTCTGGCTTGCCATGCTCGGTTCGGCCATGGCCGTCGATCGCAGCGAACACCTGCGGCTGACGCTCTTTGTCGGCATGCTGCCGGAAAAGCTGCACGGCCTGGCGAATACGCTCGCCCTGCTGCTGATGGCGCTCTTCCTCGGCGTGATGCTGCGGCCGGCCTACGAATATGCGATCGAAGAATCCTACATTACCTCGGCAGCGCTCAACATTCCGATGAGTTTCCGCGCCGCGGCCCTGCCGGTCGGCATCGGGTTGATGCTGATCCTCGCGGTCGTCAACGCGCTGAAGGGATCGACCTTCAGGCAGGTGGCGGTGTCCGTGGTGGTCATCGCCGCCGTGACGGTGCTGCTCTGGCTGGTTGGGCCGGGCCTGAAGCAGATCGGCAACTGGAACATCCCGATCTTCCTCGTCGGTTTCGTCGCGCTGTTCCTGGTTCTCGGCGTACCGATCGCTTTCTGCTTCGGCCTCGGGACGCTGGCATTCCTGACGTTCACGACTTCCGTGCCTGTGTTCGTGATGATCGGCCGCATGGACGAGGGCATGTCGAGCATCATCCTGCTGTCGGTGCCGATCTTCGTGCTGCTCGGCTGCGTGCTCGATGCGACCGGCATGGGCAGAGCGATCGTCGAGGTGCTGGCCTCGCTGCTCGGCCATGTCCGGGCCGGCATGTCCTATGTGCTGCTCGGCTCGATGTTCCTGGTGTCCGGCATTTCCGGCTCCAAGGTCTCCGATATGGCGACCGTCGCGCCGGCGCTGTTTCCGGAAATGAAGCGTCGCGGCCACAAGCCACCGGAGATGATCGCGCTTCTGGCAACCGGCGCGGCGATGGCGGAAACCGTGCCGCCATCGATCGTGCTGATCGTGCTTGGATCCGCCGCCGGCGTTTCGATCGCCGGGCTGTTCACGTCCGGTTTTGCGATCGCCATGGTTCTGCTTCTGGTTCTCGCGATCCTGGCGCGCTGGAAGGCGCGGCACGAATCCATGGCGGGTGTGCGCCGGGCACCGCTTTCGGTGATCAAGAAAGCGTTTCTGGTCGCCGCCCCCGCACTGCTATTGCCCTTCCTGATCCGCACCGCCGTGGGCGAGGGTATTGCCACCGCGACGGAAGTTTCGACGATTGCCGTCCTCTACGCGATGATCATCGGCGCGACGCTCTACGGCGGCATCAGCCTGAAGAAGCTCTATTCCATGCTGGTAGAGACGGCAGCACTGTCCGGCGCGATCCTGATGATCCTGGGTGCGGCCTCCGCCATGGCCTGGGCGCTGACCCAGACCGGCTTCGCGGCGCAGCTCGTCGAGGCCGTGCAGGGCCTGCCGGGCGGCTGGATGACCTTCATGGGCGTCACCATCCTGATCTTCATGGTGCTCGGCTGCGTGCTGGAAGGCCTGCCGGCGATCGTGCTGATGGCGCCGATCATGTTTCCGGTCGCCCGCTCGCTCGGCATCAATGATATCCACTATTCCATGGTGGTGGTGACGGCGATGAATATCGGCCTGATGACGCCGCCGATCGGTATCGGCTTCTACATCGCCTGCAAGATCGGCAATGTCTCGCCGGACGAAGCCATGAAGGCCATCTGGCCCTATATCGGCGCGCTGATGATCGGCCTTCTGGTGATCGCAGCGGTGCCCTACTTCTCGACGGCCTTTCTCTAAGGGCTCTGAGGCAAAAACTGGGAACGAAATCGGAGGAGGATTTCATGAACGTCAATCGCAGAACGCTTCTTTTGGGCGCGGCCACGACCGGCATTGCCACGACCTTTTCAATCCGCACACGGCCGGCCAACGCCGCCGAGTTCACCTACAAGTTCGCCAACAACCAGGCGCTGACGCATCCGATGAACGTCCGCGCCAAGGAAGCTGTCGCCAAGATCCAGGAGGAGAGCGGCGGCCGCATGGCCATCAACATCTTCCCGTCGAGCCAGCTCGGTGCCGACACCGACATGCTGAACCAGGTGCGCTCCGGCGGCGTCGAAATGTTCAGCCTGTCGCCGATCATCCTGTCGACCCTGGTGCCGAATGCCTCGCTGAACGGCGTCGGCTTCGCCTTCCCGAGCTACGACAAGGTCTGGCCGGCAATGGACGGCGAGCTCGGCAAATATGTTCGTGGCGAGATCGAGAAGAAGGGCCTGCTGACGCTCGACAAGATCTGGGATAACGGTTTCCGGCAGATCACTTCGTCCAAGGGGCCGATTACGACGCCTAAGGATCTCGAGGGCTTCAAGATCCGCGTGCCGGTGAGCCCGCTCTGGACCTCGATGTTCACGGCCTTCGGTTCGGCGCCCGCCAGCATCAACTTTGCAGAAACCTATACCGCGTTGCAGACCGGCATCGTCGACGGACAGGAAAACCCGCTGGCCATCCTGACGACGGCGAAGCTGTTCGAGGTGCAGAAATACGTCTCGATGACGAACCACATGTGGGACGGTTTCTGGATCCTGCTCAACCGCCGCTCCTGGCAGGCGCTGCCGGCAGATCTGCAGGGTATCGTCTCGAAGCACTTCAACGCCGCCGCCGAGCTGCAGCGCAAGGACGTCATGGGTCTCAACGCCACGGTCCAGGCCGAACTCGAAGGCAAGGGCATGAAGTTCAACAAGCCGGACGGTGCGCTTTTCCAGGAAAAGCTGCGCGCTGCCAATTTCTACAAGGACTGGAAGTCGAAATACGGCGACGAGGCCTGGGCGATCCTCGAAAAGGCTATCGGCAAGTCATTGAGCTGATCGGTAGCGGCCATGCATCTGATGGGAAACGGCATATGCAACAGGTGATCGAGATCCCGTCGGGTCTTCGGGAAGGTGCCGTTTCCGGCTCGCAGGCGGTGGAGCGGGCGTTGCAGCTTCTCTCCATCGTCGGCCGTGGCGCGGAAAAGGGCGTGGCGCTCGCCGATGTGGTCGCCGATAGCGGCCTCAACAACCCCACCGCCCGGCGGCTGCTGATGGCGCTGATGCGGTCCCGCCTCGTCGAGCAGGACGAGCTTACCCGCCGATATTATCTCGGCGGGGAGCTTTACGTACTCGGCATGCTGGCCTCTCGCCGGCACGGCCTTCTGGAAATGGCAGGCGAAAGCCTGAAGCGGCTTTCCGGCAAGTCCGCTGATACGAGTTTCGTCTCGATGCGGCGTGACGATTACGCCGTCTGCCTGCACCGCGAGGAGGGCACGCATCCGGTGCGCACCCACGCGCTGCTGACCGGTGACCAGAACCCACTCGGTGTCGGGGCCGGATCACTTGCCATGCTGGCGGCATTGCCGGACTCGGAAGTGGAGGCGGTCCTCGGCCGCATTGAAGGCGTCATTGCCGCGCAATATCCGGGCTATTCCCCTCAGATTATCCGAGAGGATGTCGCTCGCTCACGCGAACTCGGTTACGCGCTCAATCCCGGGCGGGTGATCGCCAATTCCTGGGGGATCGGCATGGCGATCCTGCTGCCCGACGGACGGCTTGCAGGAGCCTTGTCGATTGCCGCGATCGACAGTCGCATGGGTGAGGCACGTCAGAAGGAACTTGTCGGGCTGCTGGCTCATGAGGTCGAGCAGGTGCAGGGCAAGCTGAAATCGCTGTTCAGTTCGGAGAAACCGGCGCTTCGAAAGGCGCCGCAGGCGGCACGGTCGAGAACACCGGAACGGGTTTGAAACGAAGGAGAAGGTCATGGCAGGAGCGCAGATCGTCGGTTGGGCGCATTCGAAGTTCGGCAAGTCCGAAGCGGCCTCGACGCGGGAATTGATGGCCGAGGTGATCAATCCGGCCCTCGAACATGCTGGCATCACGGCCAAGGATGTCGACGGCATTTTCGTCGGCGTGTTCAATAACGGTTTTTCCAAGCAGGATTTTCAAGGCGCCCTGGTGGCGATGGCGGCCGACGGGTTCGATCATGTGCCGGCCGTGCGGATGGAGAATGCCTGCGCCACCGGTTCGGCGGCGCTTTATTCGGCGCTCGATTTCATCGCAGCCGGGCGCGGCAAGATCGCGCTGGTCGTCGGTGCCGAGAAGATGACGGCGCTACCCACCAAGGAGACGGGCGATATCCTTCTGTCGGCCTCCTACCGCGAGGAGGAGGCCGATGTCGGAGGCGGTTTCGCCGGCCTCTTCGGCCGCATCGCCAGCCATTATTTCCAGCGTTATGGCGACCGTTCGGAAGAGCTGGCGATGATCGCGGCGAAGAACCACGCCAACGGCATGAAGAACCCCTATGCCCATATGCAGAAGGATTTCGGCTTCGACTTCTGCAACACGGTATCCGACAAGAACCCCTACGTGGCGGCGCCGCTGAGGCGCACCGACTGCTCGCTGGTTTCGGATGGTGCGGCCGCTCTGGTGATCGCCTCGCCTGAAGTCGCAGCCGGCATGAAGCGCGCGGTCGCCTTCAAGGCGCATAACCATGTCAACGATATCCTTGCCATGTCGCGCCGCGATCCGATCGCCTTCGAAGGTGCGCGCAGGGCCTGGCAGAAATCGCTCGCGGAGGCAGGCGTTTCGCTGGACGACCTGAGCTTCGTCGAGACGCATGACTGCTTCACCATCGCCGAACTCATCGAATACGAGGCGATGGGGCTTGCCGAACCCGGCAATGGGTATCGCGTCATCCGCGAAGGCATCACCCGCAAGGACGGCCGGCTGCCGGTCAATCCATCCGGCGGGCTGAAATCCAAGGGCCATCCGATCGGCGCGACCGGCGTTTCGATGCATGTGATGGCGGCGATGCAGCTCTGCGGCGAGGCGGGCGAGATGCAGCTGCCGAAGGCGACGATGGCCGGTGTCTTCAACATGGGCGGCGCCGCCGTCGCCAATTACGTGTCGATCCTGGAGCGGACGAAATGAATGCGACGACCTCGGTTGCCGGCGGCGATCAGGCCGAACCGAAGGGAGGGCTGAGCCCCCGTTCGACGCGGGTGATGAACCTCGCCCGCTTCGTGACGCAGGCGATGCGCCGAGAGCCGCAGGGCGTTGCGCTGGTCTGGGCCGAAAAGTCCTGGACCTGGGAAGAGTTCGAGACGCGCATTGACGCGATGGCCGCGGCGCTGCAGCAGCGCTTCGGGGTGGCCAAGGGCGACCGCATCCTGGTCCAGTCGCAGAACTGCAACCAGATGTTCGAGAGCATGTTCGCCTGTTTCCGGATCGGCGCCGTCTGGGTGCCGACCAATTTCCGGCAGACGCCGGAAGAGGTCGCCTATCTCGCCAAGGCGAGCGGCGCGACCGGCCTGATCTGCAACGCCTCGTTTCCGGATCACGCCCGGGTGGTGCGGGAGAACAATCCGGAGATCGGTTTCGTTATTGCCATAGGCGAAGCGGATTTCGGGCCGTCCTATGATGCCGTTGTCGACGAGTTCGGCGGCAGGAAGCCGGCCGAAGCGCGGGTCGAGCGCGACGATCCCTGCTGGTTCTTCTTCACGTCGGGCACGACCGGTCGGCCGAAGGCGGCGGTGCTGACCCACGGACAGATGGCCTTCGTGATCAATAACCATCTCTGCGACCTGATGCCCGGCGTGACCTCCGCCGATGCGGCGCTGGTCGTTGCGCCGCTCTCGCATGGCGCGGGCGTGCATCAGCTCACCCAGGTGGCGCATGGGGTGAAAACTATCCTGCTGCCGACCGAAAAATTCGATATCGATGCGGCGTGGGCGCTGGTCGAAAAATGGCGCGTCTCGACGATGTTCACGGTGCCGACCATCCTGAAGCTGCTGGTCGAGCATCCGGCCGCCGAGAAATACGACCACTCCTCGCTCCGCTACGTCATCTATGCCGGCGCGCCGATGTATCGCGAGGACCAGAAGCGGGCGCTGAAGAGCCTCGGACCGGTGATCGTTCAATATTTCGGGCTCGGCGAGGTGACGGGGGCGATCACCGTCCTGCCGCCGGCGCAACATTCGGCCGAGGACGGCGAAGCTGCCAGGATCGGGACCTGCGGCATGGAACGCACCGGCATGCAGGTGTCGATCCAGAACGATGCGGGCGACGAGGTCGGTCCTTACGAGACCGGCGAGATCTGCTGCGTCGGTCCGGCCGTCTTTGCTGGCTACTACGACAATCCGGAGGCCAACGAGAAGGCGTTCCGCAACGGCTGGTTCCGCACCGGCGATCTCGGCCACATGGATGCGGAGGGTTTCCTCTACATCACCGGCCGCGCCTCGGACATGTATATTTCCGGCGGCTCGAACGTCTATCCGCGGGAGATCGAGGAGAAACTTCTCACCCATCCGGCAATCAGCGAGGTGGCCGTGCTCGGCGTGCCCGATCCGCTCTGGGGCGAAGTCGGCATCGCCGTCTGCGTCGCCAAGCCGGGTTCGGCGGTGACCGAGAAGGACCTGTTCGCCTTCATCGACGGCCGGATGTCCCGCTACAAGATGCCGAAACGTTTCATCTTCTGGGACGCGCTGCCGAAATCCGCCTATGGCAAGATCACCAAGAAAATGATCCGCGAAGAGCTGCACGCGCGTGGCGAGTTTGACAGTAAGCCGGCTAATGACCTGCCGGGACTGCGCCAGCTCAGGCATCCGGGGCCCGTCGCTCCGATCAGGCGAGAGGCGGTGCGGACCGCCCTGAAGCCGGTCGAGGGTGTGCTGCGGCCCGGCGAAGTCTTCATGGCCGAGGTGGCGCGCATCTTCGCTGAGGCCGGCTGCAAGGGTGGTTTCCTCAATATCGAAGGTGGGGCCTGCGATCCGTTCCGTTATGTCCTGCCGGCCTTCTCACCGGACGAGGATCATGCTGCCTGGTATAGCGCGACCTTCGCGCCGGAGGCGGGCGGCAGGTTTTTGGCGGCGACCGCCATGGTCGGCGAACGGGACGGGGCGCCGTTCCTGCATTGCCACGGCATCTGGGATACCGGCGAAGGGGCTTTGCGCATGGGGCATGTGCTGCCCTTCGACAGCATCGTCAGCCGGCCGATCGCGGTCAAAGGTTATGGCAGCGCCACCGCGACCTTCTCGTCGATCCCTGATCCCGAAACCAATTTCACGCTGTTTTCCGCTAACGGCGAGAGCGGCGAGGGCAACGGCATCCTGCTGCGGGTGCGCCCGAACGAGGATGTCGGGATGGCGATCGAAGGCGTCTGCCGGGAGCATGGCATCGAGAACGCCCGCATCTATGGCATCGGCAGCATCAACGAGCCCGTCTTCGAAGATGGGGGCCGGGTGGTCTGCCTCGCGACCGAGATCGACATCGAGAACGGCGTGCTCGAAATGACGCCGGATGGGCTTCGGGCCTCCATCGACGCCGCGGTCGTCGATACGGACGGCGTGATCTATCACGGCCGGCTGGCGCGGGGCGACAATCCCGTCGGCGTCACCTTCGAACTGGTCATCATCGAAAACCGGGAGAGCTGAACATGCGCAGCGTCGTCGTCACGGGTGCGGGATCGGGTATCGGCCTTTCGACGACGGAGCTTCTGATCGAAGCCGGCTGGCATGTGCTGGCTGCCGACCGCGATGCTGCGGCGCTTGACCGGTTGGCGGAACGTCTCGGCAATCGGGCCGGTCTCCTCACCACCGTCCTCCTCGACATCACCGACGAAAAGGCGATCGCGGGTCTCGCGGAACGCTGCCAGGCGCTTCAAAACCCGCTGCAGGCACTGGTCAACAGCGCGGGCATCGGTTCGAACGTTCGTTTCGCCGATACCACGACCGATCAGTTGCGGCGGATCTACGAGGTCAATGTCGTCGGCGCATTTGCGCTGTCTCAGGCGCTGGCGCCGATCATGCGGGAAAACGGCGGCGGGTCGATCGTCCACATCGCTTCGGTCTCCGGCATCAAGGGCAATCTCGGCCGTTCCGCCTATGGCGCGTCGAAGGGCGCGCTGGTGACGCTCACCAAGATCATGGCGGTCGAACTCGCGGACGACCTGATCCGCGTCAACGCCATTGCGCCGGGTCCGATCGAGACGCCGATGGTCAGGGAAAACCACACCACCGCGACGCGCGAGGAGTGGAAACGCACCGTGCCGATGCGCCGCTACGGCCGGCCGGAGGAGATCGCCACGGCCATTGCCTTTCTCGTCGACGAACGCCAGTCCTCCTATGTGACCGGCCAAATCCTCGCCGTCGACGGCGGATTTACGGCTGCCGGGCTGATGGCCTGATCCGTTCCGGCACGACGTTCGTCATATGACAATCTCTTCATGAAAATAGGCGGCCCGACGCGTCGGGGCTCGTTGACAAGTCACGGGATAGATTAGAAAACTGCCAGCTTCCGACGGCAGCCACGGGGGGACTTCCATGTCTAGGCGCGCGTTATTCGGCTTTCTCGCTCTCATCGTTTCCGCATTCGCTTTCGCCTCGCCGCTGACTGCGGCCGACCGGCGGATCGAAAGCACTCCGAACAGCGATTATCTCGGTTTCGATCTCAGGACCGTGAAAAATGTCAGCCAGCCCCAGTGCGAGGCGGCCTGCATCGGCGACAATGCCTGCAAGGCTTTCACCTATAACGAGAAAGCCAAATGGTGCTTCCTCAAGTCGGATTACAGCCAGCTCAACCCGTTCCAGGGTGCGACAGCCGGCAAGATCGTCGTATCGGCTATCGAACCGGATATCGGCGCCCCGCCGAAACTGTCCTTCCTCTCGGAAGAGGTCCTCCAGCAGGCGCGTGATCAGAAGGATGGCCTGACGCTCGGCGACAACCAGCAGGGTTACGGCGTCGAAAGCCTCAAGACGATCGCCCAGGGCCAGCTGCTCGCCGGCAATGTCGAAACGGCGATCTATAATTTCAAAGGCGCGCTTTCGATCATTCCCGATGATGGGGCGCTGTGGATCGAGCTTGCGCGCGCTGCCGGCACCGCCAAGAACAACAGCACTGCCGATGGCGAAGGCACGCTTGCCGCCGTTAACGGCTATCAGCTTTCACGCACGACGCAGACCCGGGCGGATGCGCTGGCGGTTCTCGGGGCCGCGCTTGCCAAGCAGCAGAATTATCGCGCGGCGCTCAACGCCTACAAGGCAAGTCTTGCGCTGGTGAACGCCCGCACCGTGCAGGCCGCCTACAACGACCTGCGCGAACGCCAGGGTTTCCGCATGACCGGCAATACGGTCGATGCCGATAGCGCCAACCCGCGCGTCTGCGTTCAGTTCTCCGAACCGCTGGTGAAGATCGGCGTCGACTACGCGCCCTTCGTCGTGCTCAACGGGCAGGCGCCGAAGGCGATGGAAGCCAAGGGCAACCAGATCTGCGTCGAAGGCCTTACTCATGGCCAGCGCTACAAGCTGTCGCTGCGCCGAGGCCTGCCGTCTTCCGTCGACGAGCCGCTTGTTGCCCAGGTCGATATCGACATCTACGTCAAGGACCGCTCGGCGTCCGTGCGGTTCACCGGCGACAGTTTCGTACTGCCCTCGACCGCGCGCCGCGGCATTCCGATCGTCTCGGTCAATACCGAAAAGGCCAATCTGAAGCTCTACAGAGTGGGCGACCGCAGCATCGCGGCACTGCTCGCCAATTCGCAATTCCTGACCCAGATGGACGGCTATAACGCCACCCAGATCGAGGAGCAGAGCGGCGAACTGGTCTGGCAGGGCACGATCGATATCGCGCAGGACCTCAACAAGGACGTGGTGACGAGCTTCCCGGTCGACGAAGCCCTGCCGACCCGCAAGCCCGGCGTCTACATGCTGACGGCGGCAGCCGCCAATGCGACGAGCCAGGAATACGATACCAAGGCGACGCAATGGTTCGTGGTGTCGGATATCGGTCTTGCCACCTATGCCGGCACGGATGGCCTCAACGTCTTCGCCCGCTCGCTCGGCAGCGCCAAGCCGATGGCCGGCGTCGATCTGCAGCTGCTCGCCAAGAACAACGAAATCCTCGGCACGGCGAAGACCGATGCGGACGGCCGCGCGGTGTTCACCGCCGGCCTGATGCGCGGCACGGCGGCGATGGTGCCGGCGGTGCTGGCGGCACAGAACAACGGCCAGGACTATGTCTTCCTCGACATGGCCCGTGCCGGATTCGATCTGTCCGACCGTGGCGTGACAGGCCGCCCCGCACCCGGCGCGATCGACATCCTGCCCTGGACGGAACGCGGCATCTATCGCCCCGGCGAAACCGTGCATGCCTCGGCGCTTGCCCGAAACATCGATGCGACGGCGATCGAGAACCTGCCGCTCACCTTCGTCTTCCTGCGTCCGGACGGGGTCGAGGATCGGCGGATGGTCAGGAACGGTTCGCTCGGTGGTTATGCGCTCGACCTGCCGCTGCTGGCTACCTCCATGCGCGGCACCTGGACGATGCAGATCTTCACCGATCCCAAGGGATCGGCGATCGGCGAAAAGACCTTCCTCGTCGACGATTTCGTGCCGGATCGCATCGAGTTCGACATGACCAGCGACGCCAAGGAAATCGCGGTCGGGGCACCGGTGCCGGTCAATATCGACGGCCGATATCTTTATGGCGCGCCGGCGGCCGGCCTCAATCTCGAAGGTGAGATCGCGCTGAAGACGACGCGCGAAAATCCCGCCTTCCCAGGCTATCAGTTCGGCCTCGTCGACGAAGAGGCGAGCGAAGCGGTTCGCATTCCGCTTGAGGAGCTCGAACCGCTCGACGACGACGGCAAGGCGACCTTCGACGCGACCGTTGCCGAAGCGCCCTCGACGACGCAGCTTGTGAACGCCGATATCGTGGTGCGCATGCAGGAGGCGGGCGGCCGGGCGATCGAGCGTTCGATCACCCTGCCGGTCAAGGCGGAGGGTGCGCGGATCGGCATCAAGCCGGAATTCTCCGGCGATCTCGGCGAAAACTCGGTCGGCAACTTCACCGTGATCATGGTGGACGCGGCCGGCAAGAAACAGGCGGTGCAGAACCTGCCCTGGAAACTGATCAAGATCGACCGCGATTATCAATGGTATCGCGACGGCTCGTCCTGGCGGTATGAGCCGGTGACCCGCACCAGCCAGGTTGCCAACGGCATGGTGAATGTCACGGCAGACGGCGGCAAGGTTTCCGTGCCGGTCAACTGGGGCCGCTACCGGCTCGAGGTCGAAACCGCCGATATCGGCGGGCCGACGTCCAGCGTCGAGTTCGATGCCGGCTGGTTCGTGGCCGCGACCTCGACCGAAACTCCGGATGCGCTGGAAATTGCACTGGACAAGCAGAGCTACAAGGTCGGCGAGACGGCCAAGCTCAAGGTGTCGTCACGTTACGCCGGCGAGCTGATGATCACGTCCGGTTCCGAGAGTCTGATTGCGGTCAAGACCGCGAGCATCGGCGTGAATGGCGGCGAAGTCGACATTCCGGTCACCGCCGCCTGGGGTGCCGGTTCCTATGTCACGGCGACACTTTATCGTCCGGGCCAGGCGCAGGAAAGCCGCATGCCGATGCGCGCCATCGGCGTCACATGGCTGAAGGTCGATCCGGAAAGCCGCGATCTGCAGGTGCAGATCACCGCCCCGGAAAAAACGCTGCCGCGCCAGCCGCTGAATATCTCGCTGCAGGTTGCCGGAGCGGGCGCCAACGAGGACGCCTATGTCACCGTCGCTGCGGTGGACGTGGGCATCCTCAATCTCACGCGTTACCAACCTCCGGCACCGGACGACTGGTATTTCGGCCAGCGCCGCCTCGGCCTCGAAATCCGCGACCTCTACGGTCGCCTGATCGACGGCTCGCTCGGCGCCACCGGGCGGTTGCGCACCGGCGGCGACGGCGGCAGCACTGCGCTGCAGTCGAGCCCGCCGAAGGAAAAGCTGATCGCCTTTTTCAAGGGGCCGGTGAAGCTCGACGAGCAGGGCAAGGTGAATGTCTCCTTCGACATTCCGCAGTTCAACGGCACGGCGCGTGTCATGGCGGTCGCCTGGTCGAAGACCGGCGTCGGGCATGGCGTCAAGGACGTGGTGATCCGCGATCCGGTCGTGATCACCGCCAGCCTGCCGCGCTTCCTGGCGCCTGGCGACCAGACCAATCTCAGGCTCGACATCGCCAACACCGATGCGCCGGCGGGCGACTACCAGCTCGCCATCACCACCAACAAGCCGGTTGCCGTCGACCAGAAGGGGACCGGAAAGATAACGCTGGCCGCAGGCGGCAAGTCGGATGTCACGCTTGCGCTTCGCGGTGTCGAGCCGGGCGACGGGTCGATCCTGGTCCGCCTTTCGAATGCGTCGGGCATGTCGCTGGACCAGGTGCTCGATATTCCGGTGCGGCCGGCCGCCATGCCGATCACCCAGCAGCGGCTTGTCCAGCTGAAGCCGGGCGCCAGCGTCACGGTCGATGCCAACCTGCTTGCCGACAGCATCCTGCCGGGTGCCTCGGTCAGCGTGAACGTCAGCCGCTCGACCGCCTTCGACATTCCGGCACTGCTGATGAGCCTCAGCCGTTATCCCTATGGCTGCGCGGAACAGACGACCAGCCGGGCCCTGCCGCTTCTCTATCTCAGCCAGATGGCGGTGCAGAACGGCCTTGCCGACGATACGGAAGTCAAGAAGCGGGTCCAGGATGCGATCTATCGCGTGCTGTCCTACCAGTCTTCGGCCGGCAGTTTCGGCCTCTGGGGTCCGGGCGGCGGCGATCTGTGGCTCGATTCCTACGTGAGCGACTTCCTCAGCCGGGCCCGCGAGCAGGGTTACGACGTGCCCGAACAGGCGCTCGTCCAGGCTCTCGACAGCCTGCAGAACTCGCTCGGCTTCACCAACAACGTCAAGGATCAGGGCAACGAGATCGCCTATGCGCTCTATGTGCTCGCCCGCAACCGCAAGGCCGCGATCAGCGACCTGCGTTATTACGCCGACACGATGCTGAACGACTTCCCGACGCCGCTCGCCAAGGCCCATATCGCCGCGGCGCTGGCGCTTTATGGCGATGCGCTGCGGTCAAAGAACATCTTTGCAGCCTCGCTGCAGATGTCGGAAACAGCGCAGATCCACAGGGTCAGCCTGTCGCGCTCGGACTACGGTTCCTCCTTGCGTGACGGTGCCGCGGTTCTGGCGCTTGCCGCCGAAAGCCGGCCGGTGCCGCCGATCGTTCCGGCACTTGCCACCATCGTTGCCAAGGAATGGGGGCAGAAGAAATATACCAGCACCCAGGAACAGACCTGGATGCTGCTCGCCGCCCGCGCGCTGCAGAACGGTGACGACGGCCTGCGCCTGCAGGTCAACGGCGCCGACCATCGCGGCACGCTGATGTCGCAGATGACCGGCGATGCGCTGATCGGCCATCCGCTGACCGTCAAGAACAACAGCGCCGATCCGCTGTCTGCCTCGATCACCACGGTTGCTGCACCGGCTCAGCCGCTGCCTGCCGGCGGCGACGGGTTCCAGATCAGCCGCACCTATTACTCGATGGACGGCGAGGAGACCAATGTCAGTGAAGCGCAGCAGAACCAGCGTTATGTGGCGGTGATCACCATCACCGAGAGCAACAGCTGGCCGTCGCGCATCGTCGTCACCGACCTTCTGCCGGCGGGGTTCGAGATCGACAATCCGAGCATCGTCAACAGTGCCAGCCTCGCCAATTTCGACTGGATCGAGGAAGTGCAGGCGGCCCATACCGAATTCCGCAACGACCGTTTCGTTGCGGCCTTCGACCGGAGTTCCGGCGACAACCGCGAGATCACGCTTGCCTATGTGGTCCGCGCCGTGACCCCCGGCGTCTACGATCACCCGGCTGCCCAGGTCGAGGACATGTATCGTCCGCAGTTCTCGGCCCGTACCGCAATGGGCAAGATGGAGGTGCTTGCCGCCCAGTAAGCGGTAGCTCGTTCCGATGAAGCTCAGGTGGAAACTTTCGATCGGTCTGGGTATCGGCCTCGGCGCAGCGGCGGGGCTGATCGCCGGCCTCGATGCGGTCGACAGGGCCTATCCCCCGCCGCTTGAAAAGGCGCGGGTGGTTTCCACCGAGGTGCTGGATGCGGATGGCGAGCTGCTGCGCGCCTTCGCGACGCCCGAGGGGCGTTGGCGGCTTCGTACGAGCACCGAAAACGTCGATCCGCGCTTCCTGAAAATGCTGGTCGCCTATGAGGACCAGCGTTTCTACGAGCATGGCGGCGTCGACCCGTGGGCGCTCGGGCGAGCGATGCTGCAGCTTGTCACCAACGGTCGCGTCGTGTCGGGCGCTTCGACGCTGTCGATGCAGGTGGCGCGGCTGATCGAGCCGCGCGAGAGCCGGTCCGTCGCAGCCAAGCTCCGCCAGGTCGTCCGAGCCATCCAGATCGAGCGGCGGCTATCCAAGAGGGAAATCCTCGAACTCTACCTCACCCATGCGCCCTATGGCGGCAATCTGGAGGGCGTGCGGGCTGCGAGCCTTGCCTATTTCGGCAAGGAGCCGCGGCGGCTGACGGTGGCGGAAGCAGCACTTCTGGTTGCCCTGCCGCAATCCCCGGAGGGCCGGCGGCCGGACCGGCATTTCAAGGTTGCCCAGGCGGCTCGGGAACGGGTGCTGATGCGTTCGGCCGTTGCCGCGGTGACCGGCGACGGCGAGTCGGAGCGGGCGGCACACGACGGCATCCCGGCACGCCGGCTGCAATTGCCGGCTTATGCGGCGCATCTCGCCGAAGCGGCGATCCGCAAGCAACCGAAGACCGAGCAGCACAGGACAACGCTGAGGCGCAGCATCCAGCAGGGGCTGGAACAGGTGGCGAGGGAGGCTTCGGTCAAGCTCAGCCCGAAGGTCTCGGTCGCCATGGTGATGGCCGACATCACCACCGGCGCGATCGTCGGCGAGGTCGGGTCGGCCGATTATTTCGATGCGAGCCGCTCCGGCTGGGTGGACATGACGCGGGTCAACCGCTCGCCCGGCTCGACGCTGAAGCCGTTCATTTACGGCCTTGCCTTCGAGCAGGGGCTGGTGTCCCAGGAAACGATCATCGAGGACCGGCCGGCGGATTTCTTCGGCTACCGGCCGAAAAATTTCGACATGACCTACCAGGGCGATGTCAGCGTCCGCCAGGCGCTGCAACTGTCGCTCAACGTGCCGGCCGTGCGGCTGCTCGATGCCGTCGGCCCGTCGCGGCTGATGATCCGCTTTCGTCGCGCCGACGTGCGGCCGGTCCTGCCGGCCAACGAGGCGCCGGGCCTGGCGATCGGCCTCGGCGGCGTCGGCATCACGCTCAAGGATCTGGTGCAGGCCTATGCGGCGCTCGCCAATCGCGGCAATCCGATGCGGATCGGCAATGGCATCGAGGACCAGCCTGGCATGATCGACGGCGAGCCGCTTCTCGATCCGCAGGCGGTGTGGAACGTCGCCGATATTCTCTCGGATGTTCTGCCGCCGCAGGGCAGCCGAAGGCTCGGCATCGCCTACAAGACCGGCACGAGCTACGGTTATCGCGACGCCTGGTCGGTCGGGTTCGATGGACGTCATGTGCTGGGCGTCTGGGTCGGGCGGCCGGACAATGGCGCGGTGCCGGGCATTGCCGGTTATCAGACCGCGGCGCCGATCCTGTTCGAGGCGTTTTCGAAGTCCGGCGTGCCGATCACGCCGCTGCCATCCGCGCCTTCGGGTGCCGTCCGCATTGCGCAGGCCGAACTGCCGATCAGCCAGAGGCGGTTCTCGATGACCGCGAACGGGCTGTTTTCCGCCTCGACGCGGGAGCCGGCACCGCAGATCGTTTATCCGCCGGAAGGCGCACGGGTCGATCTCGGCGCGCTATCGGGCGATATCTCGCCGCTGGTCCTGAAGCTGCAGGGCGGCCGCGCGCCGTTCCGCTGGCTCGCCAACGGCAAGCCGCTCAGCGAGCTGTCCCGCCGCCGGACCAGCGAATGGAAACCGGATGGTGCCGGTTATTCGACGCTGACGGTGATCGACGCCGCCGGCCGTGCCGCGAGCGTTCGGGTTTTCGTGGAATAGAAATGTTGGAGCTTCCGCGAGGAAGGCGTTTGGGCGTCCGCTCGGCTTCGGCCAATACTCCGGAGCCCCGCGCAGTTACCTGCCGTGGCTCTGTCAAAGATCGGAGAGCCCACACGAATGCGGAACCTCGATTGATTTTTTAATGGTGGCTCCGCATTCGCGTGGCCTTCGGCGTCTTTTCGAGGCTTCCAGCCTCTACAGGTGATCATCTCGCCTCGCTGCGTGGCTGTGTTCACGGTTTCCTTTCGGGAAACCTTGCCACTTGCACGGCTCAACCGAACCGGACATGGCTGTCCGGGGGAGGCTTGATAGGAAGGCTTGCCTTTCGACGAGCGCTCCATGGCTTTCACCTCTTCCACCATCCCCGCACGTTACGGTTCCTATGAAAGCGCCGGCCTCCGCCTGCCCGCGAACGTCTCGCGAAACACTCCGGCGATGGAAGCGAGGGGATTGTAGGCGTGGGTTGGGAGGCGGGGATGATGAGGCGGTTAAGTCGCTGGAGATGCTGGAGGGCGGCGCTGAATTATCCACGGGTAAACATGGAAAGACAGTATTGGACGGCGCATCCTGCCATACCCTCCTCCGTCCGGGTGGGCACCAGCTCCCAAACAAACAACCGTTTCACCCGAGGTAAGCGGGAAGGCTATGAAGCTGGTGATCTTCCTCCTCGCGGGCAGGGCGATCGTATATGGAATGTGCGGCGGCGCGGCATTTTTAACCCTCCCCCTGGTGGGGAGGGTGGCCGGCAGGTGGGAGGGGTTTTCATGCTGGATGAAGTCC